>CALMVT010000001.1 GCA_937873175.1 uncultured Acetobacteraceae bacterium
CGCGCGGAAACCCCGAGCAACGCCCGTCCCGCCCGGCGCGAGCCGTCGCGCATCGCCGCCGAAACGGTCGATATCTCGGCAAAACGGTCCACCGTGGCGACCGCCTCCGGCGTGCCGGCCCGGTAACTTAGGGTCAGCAGGGGTCGATCCATGCTGTTCCAGCGGAACCGGAGGTGTTCCCAGATGAAGTCCTCAAGGTCCTGTCGGTTCTCCAAGAGCCCGTCCGCCGCAAGCCCCTCCACGCCCCACGAGAAGGCGAAGCCGCCGGCGGGATAGGCGCTGTCGCCGTACTGCATCAGCGCCAGCGCCATCGCGACGTCAAACATCGGCATCGTCCGTGACCTGCCTCCCATTGAGGAGATGCTCCAGCCGGGCACGATAGTCGGCGAGTGGCCCATCGAGCAGGACGATGAGGCAGTCGCCTTCGAAGCGCACGCGCCAGTGCAGGTTTCCCGCGTTCCAGCCGAGCTTCAGCGCCACGGCCGCGTCGGCCGGACGCAGCCGCCAGACGGATTGCTGCCCGAACCGGGCGATGATCGCCTTCTTGCCATCGATGTAGAGCAGCGCACCGTTGGTCAGCTCCTCATCGCGATCAAGGCTGACCGCGCAGTCCGTGCCGCGATCCGTCACGAGCCGGAACCGCTTTCGCCCGGCCTCGTCGGGCGGCACGAACAACAGCTCGACGCCGTCGTGGTGCTCGAGGTCGTGCAGGCGGTCCTGGAAGGACGCGTCCATCTCGTGGCCGATGATGCCGTGCAACCTCAACACCGGCGATCCCCGTGCGTCTGCGATCCCATCAATGGGTATCGAACACATGTTGATAGGCGGCAACGGCAGCTTTCAGCGCCACCACCTCATTGGGCGTGGGCTGTGAGGGGTCTGCCGCGGCAGGCAGGCTGCCGAACTTCATCAGGCAGGCCATCAGTAGCAGCCGGGCCTTGGTCGAGGTGAGGTTCAGGCCCGCGACCGTGAGAGGGTCGGGATCGGCAAAGCCCTCGGGGTAGCCACGCCCGACCCGCGCGACGGGCGCGCCGCTGAAGCTGGCCCGGCGCAGCATGGCGGCTCGCAACTCGGAGGTTGCGGACCCATACGGCACCAGCCCCTCGATCACGAAGCCGCACAGCCGCCCGCTTTCGAGACGGTGGCGGATCAGGAAGCCGAGGTCTGCCTCGGCGGCCGGGTCGTCGCCGAACATGTCGGCGACATAACCGCCGTCCTTGACGATGGAGACCAGCGGGATGGCCCCGGGCAGCAGACGGCCCTGGTCGTCCTTGATGGCGACCTCGATCCGTTCAACGCCGTCTCCGGCCAGCTGTGTCGCAGTGACCATCTGCGGCAGGCGCGTGATGTTCACTGCAGAATCGGCGGTGTGCCGATAGGCTGGGACGTACATGAGATAGGGCGCGCCGGTGTGCGTCAGCTGCCCGAGGATGCCGCCATGGCCGCCGGTCGCCACGTAGCCGCCGGGCCGCGCATCGACCTTTGCGACCTCGCGCGCCGCAAAGAATTGCTGCTCCTGGATAACGACGGTTCCCGCCCGGTTGCCGCCCCTGCCGTCCTCCCAGATGCGCGATGCGATATAGGTCACTGAGTCCACGATGTTGGCAGGGCCGTCGTTGCTGATCTGTCCCTGCGGGCGCTGGGCGGCGTTGCAGGCAATCGGCAGCTGCGTGTCGATCAGCAGGTTGAACCAGTAGGCGGTCTCCTCGATCTGCGGGCTGCCCTGGGTCCAGATAGCGCCGTCATAGCCGCCCGAGGACAGGATCGACTGCACGTCGTTGGTGATCTTGGCAAGCACCGGGCGCGGCGGTGCCTTCGCGAGGTGATGCGGCTTGTAGGCGAAGAAGTCCCAGCCGAGCCGTTCGGCGGGCAGGTCGCCCTCGCCTGTGTCGGCCCGCCCGGCAGCGGCCAGTCCCTTGGTAAAGCCGCCGGGCGGGGCCACGCGGTAGAAATCGACCTGTGCCCGCCCGCCGATGAGGTTGGCCTTGCCATCCGCGCCGACCGACAAGCGGTCGATTTCCTCGAAGCTGCGGGAGCCGTCGGGGAAGAAGCCCTGCCGCGCGGTCGTGCCGCCCGGCGCCGTCGTCTCTTCTTCCCAGGGCGAGCCGTCGCGCTGCACAGCCATGTAGGGCAATGGGTAGAGGCCATCCTCGGGCGACAGCTCGATCTTATAAACAGGCTTGTCGTCGCCGGTTCGGCGCTCGGTGCTGAAGGCGCCATCCGGGCCGATGTAGCCGTCCGGCGGCCCGTACAGCTCCGCGACATCAGCCTCAAGCGGATGAGCGGAGAACTGTTCGACATACACCGTCACCGGCGCCGCGAGCCGCTGGGCGCGCAGCGGGTCGAAGGCGAGCGCGCTGCCATCCTCCGCCACAAGGGGCGTTATGCCGTCGCGCAGCCGAGCTTTGTTTGAGGTGACCAGCGGCGGAGTGTTCTGGATCGTCGCGGTCGGCCCTGCCAAATGGGCAATGCGGATTTTGCTCACGCGTCCAGCCCCCTCAAACTCTGACGTGCTTCTTGGCGATCATTGGGTGTAATGCCTGGATCGCGCACTGGATTTGGAACCGTTTGGGGCCAAGAACGGTGCTCTCTGCTTCCCGAGCCATGTTGATGGTAGCGGCATCGCCGCTCGCAACGGTGGGCAAAGGTTTCAGCGTCACCTCGAGATAGCTCTGGTGGCAGGCGTTGACGCTTGGTTCGAGGTGATGGCTGGCCAAGGGCTTACTCCTGCAGGGACAAACGTTGAGCCGAGTTCATTGCGAAGCTAGATCGTCGGCATGGTCGTCGCACTGAACGTGAGCTTGTGCGCGACGATGCCCACCCTGATGCAGCGCGCCATGTGGTCGCCGGCATCGGTGATCGGCGGCGGCGTCGCGACGGTGCAGTCGGGGCCGGCGAACTTGCACCGGGGCGCAAAGTTGCAGCCCTCGGGCAGCGCGCGCAGGTCGGGTGGGCTGCCAGCAATGGCTTCGAGTGCCAAGCTGCGGTCCTGGTCCTTCGCCGTCGCGGCCAGCATCGCCTTGGTGTAGGGGTGCTGCGGCGCGAGCAGGACGTCGCCTGCGCTGCCATATTCGATGATGCGCCCCGCGTACATGACGGCGACCTGGTCGGCGATCTGGGCCGCGACGCCGAGGTCGTGGGTCACGAAGATCATCGCCATGCCCATCTCGCGCTGGATCTTACGCAGCAGGACCAGGATCTGGATCTGCACGGAAGCATCGAGCGCAGTCGTCGGCTCGTCGGCGAGTAGAAGGCTCGGACGGCACGCCAGCGCCATGGCGATCACTATGCGCTGGCGCAGTCCGCCCGACAACTCGTGCGGATAGGCCCTGAGCCTTCGCTCGGGCGATGGCACGCGCACCAGTTGCAGCAGCTCCAACGCACGGGCCAGGGCCGCCTGCCGGCTGACGTGCTCGTGGCGGCGAACCGTCTCGACGATCTGGTCGCCTATCCTATACAGTGGATCGAGCGCCGTCATCGGCTCCTGGAACACCATGGAGACCAGGGAGCCGCGCAGTCCAGTCATCGCACGCTCGCTGAGTGCGCCGATGTCGTGTTCCGCGACGCTCATCGTGCCTTCGATCACGGTTCGCTTCTTGGGATGCAATCGCAGCAGGGACCGCATCATGACCGATTTGCCCGAACCAGACTCCCCGATCACGCACAACACCTTGCCGCGCTCGAGGTCGAACGAGATGCCGTTCACCGCCCGTACCGTCGCGTCCCGGCTGACGAACCGGACGCGCAGGTCATCAACACGCACGAGCGGGGCCGGGTGAGGCGCAGCCTGTGACGGGCTGAGAGATGTCATTTGGCTCACCATGCTTCTCCGTTGCCGCTTAGGCCGCAAAGGCAGGCGCGCTGCTGTGCCCCGATCTGGGGTGGACCATGTGGCAGGCCGCCAAATGCTGCTTGGGCGAGAGCCTGAGCACGTCGCCGAGCCCGGGCGACGTGGTCTTGCAGACATCTTCGACGTAGGGACAGCGGGTGTGGAACCGGCATCCCGGGGGCGGAATGACCGGGCTTGGCGGGTCGCCAGCGAGCGGGGCCGCGTCGACGCGCTCGTGCGGGTCCATGTTCAAGCGGCAGGCGAGCAGCGCCTGCGTATAGGGGTGCTTCGGGTCCTCGTAGATCGTGTCCACCGGACCGATCTCGACCAATTGGCCAAGGTACATCACCATGACGCGGTCCGAGATGTAGCGGACGACGTGCAGATCGTGGGAGATGAATATATAGGTAAGTCTTAGCTCCTTCTTGATGTCGCCAAGCAAGTTGAGCACCTGCGCCTCGACGGACTTGTCGAGTGCCGAGACGGCTTCGTCCAGAATGAGCAGGCGTGGGTCGAGCGCCAGGGCACGGGCGATGTTCACGCGCTGCTTTTGACCGCCCGACAGCTCGTGTGCGTAGCGTTGGCCAAACAGGTTCGGATTGAGGCCGACCTTCTCCATCAACGAGCGCGCCTGCTGCCTGGCGACTTGGCGGGATGCTCCCTGCACCCTTGGCCCGTAAGCGATAGACTGCTCGATCGGCAGGCGTGGGTTGAGTGAAGAGGAGCTGTCCTGGAACACCATCTGCAGAGAGCGGCGGAGCCCGTCCAGGAGAATGCCGCTCGCTTCGCCTACAAGATCGCCGTCAAGGATGAGCTGGCCTGCATCCTTACGGATCAGGTGCATCAGTAGCCGGGCAAGTGTTGATTTGCCGCAGCCCGACTCTCCCACAATGCCAAGTGTCTCACCTTTCATCACGAAGAACGATACGTCGTCGACGGCTTTCACTTCAGCGACCTGGCGGTTGAGCAGGCCGGCGCGAATAGGGAAGTATTTTTTGAAACCGTCGACGATCAACATGGGTTGCGCAGGACCGCCACGGTCACGGGGATCGGCGGCGGCCTTCTGCGCGGCCATAAGGTCACTCATTGCGATGCTCCCGATCAGGCCCTGACGTCCATGGCCTGGCGCAAACCGTCGCTCACCAGGTTGAAGGCGATGGAGGTGACCAGGATAGCGATGCCCGGGATGGCGCTGACAAGCGGCTGGACGTAGATCGACTGGCGCAGGGTCGCAAGCATGAGCCCCCAGTCCGCAGTCGGCGGCGAGACGCCCAGGCCGAGGAAGGACAGTCCGGAGGCCAGGATGATGGAAACCGAGACCAGCGTGGAAGCATACACCAGCACCGGCGAAATCACGTTGATAAGCACATGCGTGAACAGGATGGACATCGTCGAGGCGCCGGTCGAGCGGGCGGCATCGACGAAATCCATCGTTCTCACCTGGGTGGTCGCGGTTTCCGCCACCCGGCAGAGCGGCGGAATGAGCACGACCGTAAGGGTCAGTAGCTGGTTGGTGATGCCTCCACCCAGGCTGCCGGAAATCGCGATCGCCAGGAGGATTGACGGAAACGCGAAGAAAACGTCCATCGTCCGCATGATCGCCATGTTGATCTTTCCGCCGTAGTAGCCGGCCACGACACCGAACAGGCCGCCGATCAAGGTGCTCAGCATGACTGGCAGGATGCCCATGGTGAGGGAAATGCGACCGCCGTAGAGAAGCCGGCTCAGCATGTCGCGCCCCTGCTCATCCGTGCCGAGCATGAAGTTCCGGTAGCCGACGGGCCGCAGGCGGTAAGCCATGCTGGACTTGTCAGGGTCCATCGGCGCGAGCCAGGGTGCGAACACCGCCGAGGCCACGATCAGCAGGATCACGGCCAGGCAGAACAGCGTCACGTAATCGAAGCGCAGCCGTTGCCACACGCTGCCCCAGTAGCTCCGCACGGGAACAAGGGAAACCGGGTCGCGCACCGGCTGCCGGAAGGAGTCTGCGACGATTTCGGACACAGGCAGCCTCCGTCAGCTTCGCTTGATGCGGGGATCGATCAGAGATTGCATGAGGTCGACGAAAAGGTTGATCAGCACGAAGGCCGTCGCCAAGACCAGGATCGTGCCCTGCAGCAGGGGAATGTCGCGGGTCTGCACCGCCTTGTTCAGGAGGTAGCCGGTTCCCGGCCAGGTGAAGACGGTCTCGACCAGGACGGAGCCGCCAATGAGGTAGCCAAGCTGGAGACCCAACATGGCGATGGCCTGCGGCATGATGTTGCGGATGGCATGGACCACGACCGACGCTTCGCTAAGTCCCTTGGCGCGTAAGGTCTGGATGAAATCCTGGTTCAGGATCTCGGCGATTGCGGAGCGGGTCGTGCGGGTCATAATGCCGAGCGGCGGCAGGGCCAAGGCGGTGATCGGCATGACGGCGAACTTGAGGCTGGTCCATTGAAAGTAGCTGAAATTCCCGGAGCCGTTCGCACCCATGCCCGTGGCCGGAAGCAGGGACAGGTTCACCGCGAACACGATCACCAGGGTGACGGCCAGCCAGAACGGCGGCACACTGATACCGAACACCGCCACCGCCGTGATCAGCTTGTCCGCGAGCTGGCCCGAGCGGCAGGCGGCGATGACACCGAAGAACATGGACAAGACGAACGCCAACGCCACGGAGATAAGCGCGATCACGACCGTGTTGGAGAAAGCATGCATCACTTCCCCGGCCACCGGCATGTTGTTGGCGATCGATGTGCCGAGATTGCCGACGAGAACCCTGCCCAGCCAAATGAAATACTGGATCGGCAAGGGTTGATCGAGGCCGTAGGCGGCGCGCAGCCTTGCGGCATCTGCGGCGCTAGAAGTCGGCGACAGCAGGTTCTGGATCGGATCGCCCGGCGCGATCTGGACGAGTGCGAAGCAGATAATCGTCACCCCGAGCAGGATCGGGATCGTCAGGACGATGCGCCGGGCCGCATAAAGCCACATCACACGCCTCTAACATCGGGCAAGAGCTTCCAGGATGCCCAGTGCGCGCTCGACAGATCCGCATCCATTCAGGGCGACACCATGATCGGAGTGAGATCTTGGAACCAACTCTGCGCCTGGACGAAGCCGGAAAGCTTGGGGGACAAGGCGCGGGGATTGAGATCGTGCACGATGTAGAGTTCGGATGCGTCGGCGACGGCCTGCTCATTCATCGCGGTGAGCAGAGCGTTGCGTTTGTCGACATCGAACTCACCGACGGCTTCGGCACCTAGCTTGTCGATCTTCGGGTCCGAGAAGCTGCCCCAGTTGCAGCAGGCTGGCGGGGCGTAGGACGTCATCCACTTCTTGAGGATGCCCTGCACGGCGTCGATCGGCGCCATGGAAAAGTTGATGGCGTTGTAGTCGTATTTCTTCGAGCCCGCGAGGAACACGCCGATCAGCGCGTTCCAGTCCATGGGCTCGAGCTGCGCCTTGAACCCGACGGCTTCGAGCTGCTCTTTGACGAGTTCGTTCATCGGCAGCGGCTGCATCTGGCCGGAACCGGATGTCGAGATCCCCACCTTGATCACGCAGGGGCTGCACCCGGCCTGCTTCAGCAGGGCCTTGGCCTTCTCTGGATCATAGTCGTAACCGACGGGATTGCCATACCAGGGCTGCGACGGGATCAAGGTCTGGGTGGCGGCCACGGCCACGCCCTGCAGCATGTCGACCATATCTTGCCGGTTCATCGCGTAGTTGGCGGCCTGGCGTACCCGGATGTCGTTGAACGGCGGGATGTCGGTCCGCAGCAGGTAGTCCCAGTTATGGGGGTAGGGAACCATGACGATCTTCATCCCAGCCTGCTTGAGGCGTGGGATGGTGTCGGGCGAGGGCGCCTCGACGAAATCGACTTGGCCCGCGAGCAGAGCCGCGGCCCGGGTCGAGGCCTCCGGCATCGGCAGCAGAACAAGGCGGTCCTGCTTGGGGACCCTCCGCGGGTCCCAGTACTTGTCGTTCTTCACGAGTTCCAGCCGCTCGTGCGGCACGACCTTGTCGAACTTGTATGGCCCGGTCCCCGCTGGCTGCCTCATGTAAAACGCGTAGTCATTGCCGGCCTTCTGCACTCCACAGTTCGAGATCATATAGTACATCGCCATCTCGTTGGGGAACAGCGAACTCGGCACCTTGGTATTGATGGCGATCGTGTCATTGTCGATCTTGTCGACACTTGCTATGTTGGCGACGTAGGTGCCCATCTGACCGACTTGGCGCGGGTTGAACTGCGGCGACTTGGGATCCATGACGCGCGCGAAATTCCAGATCGCCGAGTCGGCGTTCCATGGGCAGCCGTCATGGTAGGAGACGCCCTGGCGCAGCTTGTAGATCCAGCGCTTGTCGTTGCTGGGATCAATGGCCCAGCTGGTGGCGAGGCCCGGGACGATCCCGGCCGCCTTGTCGGAACTGGACAGGTCCCAAAGCGCCAGTCCGTCGTAAAGCGTGTATCCGGCGAAGCGGTAGCCTTCGTAGCCCTGATCGGGCGCGCCGGAGTAGTCGGGAATGTCGGCTGCCGTCATGGCGACCCGAAGAACCGATTCTGCGGAGGCGTGCCCGACGGCCGCACCACTCGACGCCAGGGCGGCGCATACCGCCAACTTCAACGCGCCTCGAATGTTCCATCCAGCCATGTGCTCACTCCGGCGATCGAACGCGCTGTTCGGGACAGCGCCCGGGACCTTGACTAGCAAATGATGTGCCAGACAGTGCGACCTTGCTCGCGCAAAGGTAATCAAAACGGAACAACCATCCAGCTTTCCTGGCGGCCTGCATTGCTGGAAGACATTGCCAGCATGGCTGAGGCGGCGGAGCAGGAATGTGTCATCAAAGCAAACGATCAAAGTCGCGGGTATGCGAGACTGCAGTAAATACGTGCAAGAATGCGGCAGATTGACTGTTTATTGCCCTATCAATGTTGTTGTCTTCAACTCGTGCCCTGAGTAGGGTAAAGCTGTTCCCTTCTCACAGGCGCATTCATCGATGGCATTGCAACACATTTCCGAGGACGACGACGTCGAGCGGCGCTTCCATGCCGCGGGTGTGGTCGTCCCTACAGACCGTGCTGCCGGCACTTACGCCGGCGCCCGGCGGCTGCTCTCCAGCCTGCACTGGCTGCGCCAGCCGCGCCTGGCCGCTGCGGAGCCGTCCAACATCTTCCTGCCAGGACGGGATCCGGTTTGATGAGTCTGCCCTGTCCGCTCCATGAACTCTCGATTGCCGCGGCGGGTCGGGCGCTGCGATCGGGCGAGGTCACGTCAAGCGCGCTGACCGAAGCCGCCTTTGCGCGCATCGACGCGCTCGACCCCGTGCTCAACGCTTTCGTGCTACTGACGCGGGAACGGGCCTTTGCAGAAGCTAAGCAGGCCGACAACGCTTTTGCAGAAGGTCGAGATGCAGGCCCGCTCCAGGGCATTCCCTATGCTCTCAAGGACATCTACGCGACGGCAGGGATCCGGACGACCTGCCATTCGAACCTGCTGCGTAACCATGTGCCTGCGGCCGATTGCGCGGTGCAGGAAAGACTTAGGGCAGGCGGCGGCGTCCTGCTGGGGAAACTCGGGACATTTGAGTTCGCGATTGGCGGCCCAAGCTTCGACCTGCCTTTTCCGCCGGCACGCAATCCATGGAATCCCGATCATTTCACCGGCGGTTCCTCCTCTGGTTCGGCGGCGGCCGTTGCCGGAGGAATGCTGCGCATGGCGATGGGCTCGGATACCGGCGGGTCGATCCGCGGCCCGGCTGCCCTTTGCGGCACCGTCGGACTGAAGCCGACCTATGGGCGCGTGTCGCGGCGCGGCGTGTTCCCGCTTGCCTATTCGCTCGACCATTGCGGTCCCCTGACCTGGAGCATCGAGGACACGGCGCTGACCATGCAGGTCATTGCCGGACACGATCCGCTCGATCCTGCCTCCGCCGATGTCCCGGTGCCCCAGTTCACGGGGTGGCCCGGCCGCGACCTCGACGGCGTCCGGATCGGCTACACCCGCAAGTTCTACATCGACAACCTGTTCCTCGCGGCCGAGGCGACTCGGGCGCTCGACGCCGCCGCGGAGCAGATGGCGGCGCTCGGCGCCACGGTCGACGAAGTCGAAATGCCTTCCTTCGAACTGTTCGACGCGTGTTCGCAGGTCATCATGTTCGCGGAAGCCTTTGCCATCCACGAGAACGACCTCAAGACGCGCCCTTACGCCTATGGCCGATACGGTTACCAGCGCCTCGTCTCGGGCGCCGTGCTCTCGGCGGCCGACCTGGTCCAGGCCCAGCGCCTGCGCCGCGAGCTGACGGTCATGGTCAATGAGAGACCTCTACGCACCCACCAGGCGCTACTCGCGCCCACCGCCTTGTCGACAGCCGCGCCGTTCGCCGAATTCGGCAGGGATGCCGCGCCCTGGGGCGGTATGCTGACGAACCCGTTCAACGTCACCGGCAGTCCTGCCCTCGCCTTCCCGATCGGCTTCGGCGCCAACGGGCTGCCGCTCGGCGCCCAGATCGTGGGACGCCCGTTCGACGAGCCCACGGTTCTTCGCATCGGGGCTGCCTATGAGGCGGCTGCCGGAGTCTCCCAGCATCGACCTGTCGACAGACCATCGACTGGCACAACCGATGCCTCTCAGGCTTTTAACTCGAGCCGCGGAGCTCCGATCCATGCCGCTTGACGACATCCACTACCAACCGCTGACGACGATTGCCAAGCACATCGCGTCTGGCGAGCTTTCCCCGGTCGAGGTGACGCGGGCCATCCTGACGCGAATCGAGACCCTCGATCCCGGCCTGAAGAGCTACGTCACCGTGACGGCCGACCTTGCGCTCAGCCAAGCCCGGACGGCCGAGGCAGAGATCATGAAGGGCAACTATCGCGGTCCGATGCACGGCATCCCGATCGCGGTCAAGGACCTGTGCTTCACCAAGGGCATCAGGACCACCGGAGGCATGACGATCCATGCCGATTTCATCCCGACCCACGACGCAACGGTGGTGACGAAGCTGGCCCAAGCCGGCGCGGTCCTGCTGGGCAAGCTCCGCATGACCGAGGGCGCCACTCTTGAGCATCACCCCGACCTGCCCGAACCGGTCAACCCGTGGAAAGCCAGCCTCTGGACGGGCGTGTCCTCTTCGGGGTCGGGCGTGGCGACGGCTGCCGGCCTTGCCTACGCCACCATCGGTTCGGATACGGGAGGCTCGATCCGCTTTCCCGCGGCCTGCAACGGCTTGACCGGGGTGAAGCCAACCTGGGGGCGCATCAGCCGCCACGGCATTTTCGATCTCGCCGCCACTTTCGATCATCTAGGACCGATGACGCGGTCCGCCGGCGACGCAGCGGCCATGCTGCAATGTCTGGCAGGATGGGACCCGAACGACAGCACCTCCTTGTCGACGCCTGTCCCCAACTACCTTGCCGAGCTTGAAGGCATCTACGGTGCGCGCGGCGTCAGGATCGGCCTCGATTGGGAGTATGCCGCCGCCGACGCGGACTCGGTTACGATCGGCCTGATCAAGGACGCCGTGGCGGTGCTCGTCGGGATTGGCGCCCTGCCGCGGGAGGTCGCGTTTCCTCCGGTCGACGCGCTTCTTCGTCACACGATGGCGATGACCATGGTCGAGATGGCCGCCCATCACGAGAGAACCTATCCTTCGCAGGCCGAAAAATACGGAACGTGGATCAAGACAGGGATGGAGCTTGGCCGCAGCACAAGCAGCGTTGAGATCGGCAAAGGAATCATTGAGCGCTACAGGTTCCGCGGGGCGGTGACCCGGATGTTCGACGACATCGACGTTTTCGTCATGCCGGTTTTCCGCACCGGGACGCCCACCTGGGAGGAGGTCCGCGAAGCGGTCGCGAACGACTTCAACATCATTGGAAAGTTTACCGCGCCCTTTAATGCCACCGGCACGCCCACGGTCACTCTGCCTTGCGGCTACACGGATGATGGACGCCCGGTTGGCTTCCAACTCGCCGGCGCCCACGGGTCGGAGGCGTTGCTGTTGCAGGTGGCGCATGCTTACCAGCAGGCGACCGACTGGCACATCCGCCGGCCATCGCTTAATTGAAAAGTCGACCGAAGCTACAATACTGTTCATCTAATCTTACTGTGTCATGCTATTGTTTTGGGTATGTCTCTGAGCATTCAGGCAGCATGGGCAGCGTGCTGACGAGGACGATCACGAGGCGGCGCCGAACCGAGGCGATGGAGGTTGTCACGTGGCGCTCAGGCCGCAGCGGCGCCG
>CALMVT010000002.1:0-3666 GCA_937873175.1 uncultured Acetobacteraceae bacterium
CGACCGCGCCATCGCCGCCGAGAAAGACGGTGCCGTGCGCGTTGCCATGCAGGGCGCCCGCGCCGCCGCCGTGCTGGCAACCAACGACGCGACGGATGCCGACAAGCTGGCCGCGGTCTCGGCCCTGCGCGCCCGCGGCGACCTGGACGCCCGCGGGGTGCTGGCCTCCCTGCCCGCCTCCTCCCCCGCCGTGGCCGCGGCGGCCGCCGAAGCGGTGGCCGGCATCGACTGGACTTTGCAGCTTTGGGGCTTGGCGCAGGGGGCGTTCTACGGCCTCAGCCTCGGCTCCGTGCTGCTGCTGGCAGCGACCGGGCTGGCCATCACCTTTGGCGTGATGGGCGTCATCAACATGGCGCATGGCGAGATGGTGATGATCGGCGCCTACGCGACCGTGGTGGTGCAGGAAGCGGTGCGCGCTTATGCGCCCGGCCTGTTCGGCGCCAGCCTGTTCATCGCCATTCCGCTGGCGTTCCTGGTGTCGGGCGGCCTCGGCATCCTGATCGAGCGCGGCCTGATCCGCTTCCTGTATGGCCGGCCGCTGGAAACGCTGCTCGCCACCTTCGGCCTGTCGCTCGTCTTGCAGCAGGCGGTGCGGTCGATCTTCGGGCCGTCCAACCGGGAGGTCGGCACGCCCGCCTGGATGAGCGGCGCCGGGCGGGTCGGGCAGGTGACGCTGACCTATAACCGGGTGGCGATCATCGTGTTTGCGCTGGCCGTGCTGCTGGGTTTGATGGCGGTGCTGCGCTTCACGCCGCTCGGCCTGCGCATGCGGGCGGTGACTCAGAACCGGCGCATGGCCGCCGCCATGGGCATCCGCACCGGCGGCATCGACGCGCTGACCTTCGGCCTCGGCTCCGGCGTCGCCGGCATGGCGGGGGTGGCGCTCAGCCAGATCGACAACGTGAGCCCCAACCTCGGCCAGGGTTACATCATCGACAGCTTCATGGTGGTGGTGTTCGGCGGCGTAGGCAATTTGTGGGGCACGGCGCTGGGGGCGCTGACGCTGGGCGTGGTCAACAAGTTCCTGGAGCCGGTAGCGGGTGCGGTGCTGGGCAAGATCGTGGTGCTGGTGCTGCTGATTCTGTTCATCCAGCGCCGGCCGCGCGGCATGTTCCCGTTGAAGGGCCGGGCGGTGGAGACATGAGCCGGGTTACGACGCCGGCGACGCTGGTGCTGGTGCTGGGCGGGGCGCTGCTGCTGGTTGGGTTGAACCTGGGCACGGCGCCGGGCCATGCGCTGCACGTGCCGACCTATGTGGTGTCGCTGGTCGGCAAGTATCTGTGTTTCGCGATCCTGGCGCTGGCGGTGGACTTGGTTTGGGGGTTTGCCGGCATCCTGAGCCTCGGCCACGCCGCGTTCTTTGCGCTGGGCGGTTACGCGATGGGCATGTACCTTATGCTGCAGATCGCCGGGCGTGGGCAGTACGGCGCGGCGCTGCCGGATTTCATGGTGTTCCTGAATTGGAAGTCTTTGCCTTGGTATTGGTACGGGTTCGGCCAGTTCCCCTTCGCGCTGCTGATGGCGATGCTGGCGCCGGGGCTACTGGCGCTGGTGTTCGGCTGGCTCGCCTTCCGCAGCCGGGTGACGGGGGTATACCTGTCCATCATCACCCAGGCACTGACCTACGCGCTGATGCTGGCGTTCTTCCGCAACGACATGGGCTTCGGCGGCAACAACGGGCTGACCGACTTCAAGGAGATCCTGGGGGCGCCGCTGTCCTCCGACGCCACGCGCTCCGGACTGCTGCTGATCACGGCGGCGCTGCTGTGCGCGCTGTATCTGCTGGCCCGTGGGCTTACCCGGTCGCGCTTCGGCAAGGTGCTGGTCGCGGTGCGCGACAGCGAAAGCCGCACCCGGTTCATCGGCTACCGGCCGGAAAGCTACAAGCTCGTCGTCTGGACCCTGTCCGCGGTGATGGCCGGTCTGGGCGGAGCGCTGTACGTGCCGCAGGTCGGCATCATCAACCCCGGCGAGTTCGCCCCCGCCGGCTCCATCGAGGCGGTGATCTGGGTCGCCGTCGGCGGGCGCGGCACGCTGCACGGCGCGATCCTGGGGGCCGTGCTGGTCAACCTCGCCAAGACGTATTTCACTGGGCGGCTGCCGGAGCTGTGGCTGTTCGCGCTGGGCGGGCTGTTCATCGCGGTGACGCTGTTCCTGCCGCGCGGCCTGATGGGACTGCTGCCGCGCTCCCCGGTGCCGAGGCCGCCCGTCGTGTCCGAGGAAAGCGCGGTGTCGCGGGAGGTCACGCCGTGACCGCCATCGGCGCGGCGTCTGACACCCTGCTGTACCTCGACGGGGTGAGCGTCAGCTTTGACGGGTTCCGGGCGCTGAACAATCTGTCGCTGGTGCTGGCGCCGGGCGAGATGCGGGCGGTGATCGGGCCGAACGGCGCGGGCAAGACAACCATGATGGACGTGATCACCGGCAAGACCCGGCCCGACGCCGGCCGCGTGATTTACACAGCCGACACCGACCTCACCCGGCTCGACGAGCCGGCCATCGCGAGCCTCGGCATCGGGCGCAAGTTTCAGAAGCCGACCGTGTTCGAGATGCACACGGTTTGGGACAACCTGCTGCTTGCGTTGTCGGGCGACCGCCGCCCTTGGTTCGCGCTGGGCGCACGGCAAACGCGGGAGGAGCGGGCGCGCATCGAGGGCATCCTGGACACCACCCGCCTGCGCGAGCACCGCGGGCGCCGGGCGGGGGACCTCAGCCACGGGCAGAAGCAATGGCTGGAGATCGGCATGCTGTTGGCGCAGGACCCGCGCCTCCTGCTGGTGGACGAGCCGGTGGCCGGCATGACCGACGCGGAAACGGAGCAGACCGCGGAGCTGCTGCGCGAGATCAACCGCACCCGCAGCGTCATGGTGGTGGAGCACGACATGGCGTTTGTCCGGGCGCTCGGCGTAAAGGTGACGGTGCTGCATGAGGGATCGGTGCTGAGCGAGGGCACCATCGACCACGTGAGCGGGGACCCCCGGGTGATCGAGGTGTATCTTGGGCGTTGAGGCGGCAGACGGCCGGCTGACGGTGGAGGGGGTGGACCTGCACTACGGCGCGGCCATCGCGCTGCGCAGCGTATCGATCGGCGTGCAGGCGGGGGCGGTCACCTGCCTCTTGGGTCGCAACGGCGTCGGCAAGACCAGCCTGCTGCGCGCCATCACCGGGGCGCACCCGGTGAGCCGCGGGCGCATCCGGTGGGAGGGCGCGGACATCACGCGCCTGCCGACCTATGCCCGGGCGCAGCGCGGCATCGCGTGGGTGCCCCAGGGGCGCGACATTTTCCCGCTGCTGACGGTGCGGGAAAACCTGGAAACCGGGTTCGCCGTGCTGCCCCGGGCGCAGCGCCGGGTGGACGACGAGATCTTCGAGCTGTTCCCCGTGCTGCGCTCCATGCTGCGGCGCCGCGGCGGCGACCTGTCGGGCGGGCAGCAGCAGCAGCTTGCCATCGCCCGGGCGCTGGTGATGCGGCCCCGGCTGCTGGTGCTGGACGAGCCGACGGAGGGCATCCAGCCGAGCATCATCAAGGACATCGGCCGGGTCATCGCCCTGCTGCGCAGCCGGGGCGGCATGGCGATCCTGCTGGTCGAGCAGTATTACGATTTCGCGCGGGACCTGGCCGACACGCTGGCGGTGATGGACCGCGGCGACATCGTGCTGAGCGGC
>CALMVT010000002.1:3766-8829 GCA_937873175.1 uncultured Acetobacteraceae bacterium
GGCAGTAGCTTATGACCTTGCTGATCTGATTGCCGGCATCACCGATGAGAACCGGCACGAAATTCAAGAAGCGGGACCGCCTATGGGTCGGGAAGTTTGGTGATGGCAGGCAGCCTGATCCTGCACTTTCAAGAAGGTCGGGTTTGGAGCGCAAACTGCGCCTAGTTGCGGGCGCTGATCGGGTAGCCTGCACCATGGACGCCTCGCCCGGCGTGCACCAGCGCGCGCAGGGCACCCTCCGCCTGTCGTTCAAGCGCCGCGGCGACGCCACGGTGCTGGACGGCCTGCGTCAGGAGGGCTGCCTCAAGGCGCGCTTCCCGCGCATCGAGCACGGCGCGTGGGCCGGCGCGGTCACGCTCAACAGTTCCGGCGGTGTGGCCGGCGGCGACGCCCTGGACATCGTGGTCGCGGCTGGCCCCGGCACGCGGGCAACGGTCGCGTCGCAGGCGGCGGAGCGCTTCTACCGCGCCCTGCCCGGCACGCCGCCGGCCCGGGTTTCGTCGGCGCTGCGCGTGGCACCAGGCGCGGCGCTGGAATGGCTGCCGCAGGAAACCATCCTGTTCGACCGCTGCGCCGTGCGGCGGCGGCTGTCGGTGGACCTGGCCGGGGATGCCTGGTTCCTGGGGGTCGAGCAGATCGTGTTCGGGCGCACGGCCATGGGCGAGGCGGTGCGCGACGCCGGGTTCCACGACCTCATCGAGTTGCGCCGCGATGGGCGCCTGCTGCTGCACGATGCGATCCGCTTGGATGGGCCGGTGCAGGCAGTGCTGGACCGCCAAGCCGCCGGCAGCGGCGCGCGGGCGGTGGCCACGTTGGTTCACGCCGCGGCCGATGCCGAAGAAAAGCTCGACGCCCTGCGCGATGCCTTGGCGGGACAGGACGCGGGCGTTTCCGCTTGGGACGGCCTGCTGGTTGCCCGGATCGTCGCCGCGGATAGCGCGTGCCTGCGCAGCGCCGTCATGGCAGGATTGGCGGCACTCCGCGCCGCCCGCCCGCTGCCGCGCGTTTGGTTTTGCTGAGGAGACCGCTCTGCCACAACTCGAGAAGGGCATCGTGTTGGCTGGATTGCCGGTTCTTCTGTGCGGTTGCGGCGGAAGCATTTCTGCACGGATCGTGGATGTGTCGGGCATCGATCAGACGGTGTACAACCGAGATCTCGCAAACTGCCATGCTCAAGCTAACGCAAAGCCAGCGGCACTCGGAAATCCAGTGACCCGCTGAATTCGCGATAAGGGCTATACGGCTTTTTTGCAATTAGTTTTGGACCTCACATGCACCTCACTCCCCGCGAAAAGGACAAGCTGCTGATCGCCATGGCCGCCAACGTCGCGCGGCGCCGGCTGGAGCGCGGCGTCAAGCTGAACCACCCGGAGGCGGTCGCGCTGATCTCCGACTTCGTGGTGGAGGGCGCCCGCGACGGCCGCAGCGTCGCCGACCTCATGGAAGCCGGGGCTGCCGTGCTGACCCGCGACCAGGTGATGGAGGGCATCGCCGAGATGATCGCCGACATCCAGGTGGAGGCCACCTTCCCTGACGGCACCAAGCTCGTCACCGTGCACGAGCCGATTCGATGACAGGCGGGTCGATGATCCCCGGGGAAGTCCTCACGGAGGACGGCGACATCGAGCTGAATGCCGGGCTGCCGCGCACAGTGCTGACCGTCGCCAACACCGGCGACCGCCCGATCCAGGTCGGCAGCCACTACCACTTTGCCGAAACCAACCCGGCGCTGCAGTTCGACCGCACGCAGGCCCGCGGCCAGCGGCTGGACATCGCCGCCGGCACCGCCGTGCGGTTCGAGCCGGGGCAGTCCCGCGAAGTGACGCTCATCCCGTATCGCGGCGCCCGGATCGTCCAGGGCTTCCGCGGCGACATCATGGGGCCGCTATGACCCGCATCCCGCGCCGTGCCTATGCCGACATGTACGGCCCCACCACGGGCGACCGCGTGCGCTTGGCCGATACCGACCTGTTCGCCGAGGTGGAGCGCGACCTCACCACCTACGGCGAGGAAGTGAAGTTCGGCGGCGGCAAGGTGATCCGCGACGGCATGGGCCAGTCCCAGGCGTCCCAGGCGGAGGGGGCGGTCGATACCGTCATCACCAACGCGCTGATCCTGGACCATTGGGGCATCGTCAAGGCCGACGTGGCGATCCTGGACGGCCGGGTGCACGCCATCGGCAAGGCCGGCAACCCCGACGTGCAGCCCGACGTCACCATCATCATCGGACCCGGCACCGAGATCATCGCCGGCGAGGGCAAGATCCTCACCGCCGGCGGCATCGACAGCCACATCCACTTCATCTGCCCGCAGCAGGCCGAGGAAGCGCTGGCATCGGGCATCACCACGCTGGTCGGCGGCGGCACCGGCCCCGCGACCGGCACCAGCGCCACCACCTGCACGCCCGGCCCCTGGCACCTCGCCCGGATGCTGCAAGCGGCCGAGGGGCTGCCGGTCAACCTCGCCTTTGCCGGCAAGGGCAATGCGTCCCGCCCGGCGGCGCTGGAAGAGATGATCCGCGCCGGGGCCAGCAGCCTCAAGCTGCACGAGGACTGGGGCACCACGCCCGCCAGCATCGACTGCGCGCTTTCGGTGGCCGACCGCTTCGACGTGCAGGTGATGATCCACACCGACACGCTGAACGAAAGCGGCTTCGTGGAGGACACCATCGCGGCGTTCAAGGACCGCACCATCCACGCCTTCCACACGGAGGGCGCCGGCGGCGGCCACGCGCCGGACATCATTCGCGTCGCCGGGCTGCCCAACGTTTTGCCGTCCAGCACCAACCCGACGCGGCCCTACACCGCTAACACGCTGGACGAGCATCTCGACATGCTCATGGTCTGCCACCACCTCGACCCGGCGATTCCCGAGGACGTGGCTTTCGCCGAAAGCCGCATCCGGCGGGAAACCATCGCCGCCGAGGACATCCTGCACGACCTGGGCGCGCTCAGCATGGTGTCGTCGGACAGCCAGGCGATGGGGCGGGTGGGCGAGGTGGCGATCCGCACCTGGCAAACCGCGCACAAGATGAAGCAGCAGCGCGGGGCCTTGCCGGGCGACGGGCGCGCGGACAACGCGCGGATCAAGCGCTACATCGCCAAGTACACGATCAACCCGGCCATCGCGCAGGGTCTGTCGCACGAGGTCGGCTCGGTCGAGCCGGGCAAGCTCGCGGACCTCGTGCTGTGGTCGCCGATGTTCTTCGGGGTGAAGCCGGACCTGGTGCTGAAGGCCGGCACCATCGTCTGCGCGCCGATGGGCGACCCGAACGCCAGCATTCCCACGCCGCAGCCGGTGCACTATCGCCCGATGTTCGGGCAGTTCGGGGCGGCAATGGCTGCAAGCTGCATCACCTTCGTGTCGCAGGCGGCGCTGGACGACGGCATCGGCCAGCGCCTCGGCCTCGCCCGGCGCTTGTCGGCGGTGCGCGACACCCGCGGCGGGATCGGCAAGCGTAGCATGATCCACAACGACGCGACCCCCGTGATCGAGGTCGATCCGGAAACCTACGAGGTGCGGGCGGACGGCGTGCTGCTGACGTGCGAGCCGGCGGTGGTGCTGCCGATGGCGCAGCGTTACTTCCTGTTTTGATCTTGCCGGTGGACGCAGCGATGACCGAGCCGACCGAAGCGAATGGTGGCATCAAGAGCAAGGCGCAGGCCGCGCTGCTTGCGGCGTTGAATTGGCTGTACGATCAAGTGTCCGGGTCCCAGGAGATCGCCGACACGGCCAGGACGCTGCGGTCCGATGCCGAGATTGATCGTCGAATCGCATATTACTGCACGATGGCTGGGACGGCGGGCTTCGTCACCAACGTCGGCGGCGCCTTGACGCTTCCCATCACCCTGCCTGCGAACCTGTTGAGCGTCGCCGCGCTGCAGTTGCGGCTGGTCGCGGAGGTCGCGTCGGCCCGGGGCTACGACCTCCATGGGCCGGAAGCGCGGACCTTTGCCTTGGCATGCCTCACCGGGAATGCCGCGCTCGACATCCTCAAGGAGGCCGGCGTCCGGTTGGGTGTCAGAGTGGGGCAAAGGGCCATCGGCCAGATCGCCGGCGCCACCATCGCCAGGGTCAACCAGGCCGTGGGCTTCCAGTTGCTGACCAAGGCGGGAACCCAAGGCGTCGTCAACCTCACGAAGTTCGTGCCCGTGGTCGGCGGCCTGGTGGGCGGCACGGTTGATGCGCTCAGCACCAAGGCGGTTGGCGAGATCGCGAAGCGCGTTTTTGAAGCCTTGCCGGTCAACGCTGGGCGTGTCCCGGATGGCAAGGGTGATCCTGGTCCGCTTCTGCTTTTGACATCGACGGAGACATGATGCGGTCGGCGCAGCTTCTTCCAAGCGGCACCTGGGACCCGGCGCGCGGGCGCGATCAGGTCTGGATCGACTTCGACCGCCGTCATCGCCGCCGCATCATGCTGCGCACTGTGGCCGGGCACGACCTGCTGCTCGACCTCCCGCAAGCCGCCCGCCTGCGCCACGGCGACGGCCTCATGCTGGACGACGGCGGCATCGTCCTGGTGCAGGCCCAACCGGAACCCCTGCTGGACATCCACGCCCACGACGCGGCCGCCCTGGTCCGCATCGCCTGGCACCTCGGCAATCGGCACCTGCCGGTGCAACTGCTCGGCGCGCACCTCCGCATCCGGCGCGACCATGTGATCGCCGACATGGTGCGCGCCCTCGGCGGCTACGTGGCGGACATCGAGGCGCCGTTCGATCCGGAGGGCGGCGCCTACGTGGGCAGCCACGCCCACGCCCATGACGACGACGAGGACGGCCACGCCCGCCCGCATGAGCACTGATCTCGCTAAGCTGCTCACCTGGCTGTCCCCTGCCTTTCCGACTGGCGCCTACGCTTATTCACACGGGTTGGAATGGGCGGTGGAGGCCGGGGATGTCCGCTCGGAAGGCGACCTGCTTGCCTGGCTCGGCGACGTGCTGCGCCATGGATCGGGCCGCGCCGACGCCATCCTGATGCGCCACGCCCACGCCGCCCGCGACGGGGCGGCCCTCGCCGCCGTCGCCGAGCTTGCCGCCGCGGCGCAGCCCAGCCGCGAGCGC
>CALMVT010000003.1:0-38027 GCA_937873175.1 uncultured Acetobacteraceae bacterium
GCGCTGGCCCGGGCGGCGGCGCATTTCGGCTGCCCGGCGGAGCCGGGCTGGGCTGCGGGTCTGCCCATCGTCACCGCCTGGGCGCCAGTCGGCCCCTCGGCCGCCGCGCTGCCGCCTGAGGCACTGCGGGTGCGCCGGCGCTGGGACGACGCCGCCTGGCCCCGGGCGACGCGCGGCTACTTCCAGATGAAGTCGGCGATCCCCGCCATCCTGCAAGCGGCAGCCTCCGGCGAAGCCGTGGGGCGTTAACCCGGCAGTCATCAATTCACGGCATGGATGTGCCATCTGCAGCGCCGCACTGGACGCGGCGCGACGGTTCGGGGAGGCGTGGATGCGTTGGCTTGTCTTGCTATTGCTGCTGCCCGGCGCCGCGTGGGCGCAGGACGTGCGGACCTATGATCGGACCGGCGCGCTGGCGGGCGGCCAGCGCACGGCGCCCAACGGGGACACCCGATACTACGACCGCACAGGGCGCCCGGTCGGCAGCGCCCGCCAGCAAGGCAATGAAACTCGGTTTTTCGACGAAACGGGCGCATCGACCGGCTCCGCCCGGCAGGACGGAGGCGTGACGCGCTTCTATGACCGGACCGGCGCGCCGACCGGCACCGAGCGGCGCGACGCCCTCGGCAGCCGGACCTATGACCGCACCGGCCGCCAGGTCGGCAGCGAACGGCGGGACCCCGCCGGGACCACCCGATTCTACGGCCGGTCTGGCCGGCTGGAAGGGTCTGCCCGGTAAGTCCTGAAGCCTCCTAGCCGCGAATCACTGTTCAAGCCAGGCCCGGGATCGGCACCCCAAAGGTTTGCAGCAGCAGCAATACGTTGAGCGAGAGCACCAGCGCCGTTGCGGCGACCGCCACGATCCCGGTGACGCGGCCCGTTCGGTAGATGCTCATCACGTCCGCGCGGCGCACCAGCACTACCAAGGCCACCATGGGCACCGGCAGCACGAGGCTGAGCACGACCTGGCTGGCGATCAGCGCCTGCGTCGCGTTCACCCCCCAGGCGACCACCGCAAAGGCCGGCGCCATGGTGACCAGGCGCCGCAGCCACAGCGGGATGCGGAAACCGACAAAGCCCTGCATGATGACCTGGCCCGCCATCGTGCCCACCGCCGAACTCGACAAGCCCGAGGCGATCAGCGACACCATGAACACGCCCGCCGCGGCGCCGCCGAACAAGGGCGCCAGCGTGTGGTAGGCGGTCTCGATCTCCGCCACCTCTGCGTGCCCGCCGTGGAACGCGGCCGCGGCCATCATCACCATCGCCATGTTGACCAGCCCGGCGAGGGCCAGCGCCACGACCACCTCGATGTTGGAATAGCGCAGCAAGGCCCGGCGCTCCGCCTCGTTGCGCGCAGGCGCCCGGTCCTGAGTCAGGCTGGAATGCAGGTAGATGGCGTGCGGCATCACCGTCGCGCCCACGATGCCGACCGCAAGCGTCAGCGCGCCGGAGTCGGCAAGCTGCGGCAGCACGAGACCCAGGCCCGCGGCGCGCCAGTCCGGCGGCGTCATGAACAACTCGGCCAGGTAGCTCAATCCGATGGCGCCCACGAGGCCGCCGATGATCAGCTCAATGGGCCGGTAGCCCCGGTTCTGGAACATCAGGATGCCGTAGGTGATGATCGCGGTCACCACCATGCCCCACAGCAGCGGCATGCCGAACAGCAGCGACAGCCCGATGGCGCCGCCCAGGAATTCGGCCAGGTCCGTCGCCATCGCCGCCACCTCGCTCGCCACCCACATCGCCCACACCAGGGAACGCGGGAAATGGTCGCGGCATAATTCGGCGAGGTTGCGGTTGGTGACGATGCCCAGCTTGGCGGACAGGCCCTGGAACAGCATCGCCACGATGTTGGCGAGCAGCACGACCCAAAGCAGGCTGTAGTTGTACTTGGCGCCCGCCTGGATGTTGGTCGCGAAGTTGCCGGGGTCCATGTAGGCGACCGAGCAGATGAAGGCCGGCCCGGCGAAGGGCAGCACCGCGCGCAAACCGCGGCGGCGCCCGGCCAGGGTGTCGCGGATCGCAGCCGTGGTCTGGTCAGTCAGGCTGGCATAGCTCTGCACCTTGCTCATCGCATCCCGCTTGCTTGTTGGCTGGGTCCGAATATAGCCTATGCTACACATCCTGCAATATGGCTTGTTTTTGTGGTTTGACTGGACCATTGCGCCGGGGCATGGAGGGCGCACGCGGAGCGGGCCGGGCCGCCGGCCTGAAGGGGACATGACGTGATGCCAGAAAAGCAGCCGGCCCCGTCGAGCCATGACATGCCGCAGGAGCCGGCGCAGGCGGACCGCTTCTGCCGGGCGCGACAGGCCCGCTCGGCGACCTTGCTGGAGGACTACGCCGAACTGATCGCCGATCTGCTGGCCAGCGGCGGCGAGGCCCGCACCGTGGACGTGGCCCGCCGCATGGGCGTCGCGCACGCCACGGCGGTCAAGACGATCGCCCGGCTCAAGCGCGAAGGGCTGGCGACCGCCCTGCCCTACCGCGGCGTGTTCCTGACCGCGGCGGGCCATGCGCTCGCCGACCGGGTGCGGGCGCGGCACCGCCTGGTGGTGGAACTGCTCGTGGCTGTCGGCGTGCCCGTGGAGGACGCGGAGGCCGACGCGGAGGGCATCGAGCACCATGTTTCCGACAGCACGCTGGCCGCCTTTGCCGGGTTCCTGCAAGGCCGCAAGTGACGGTTGACCCCGGCCGGGCCATCCCGCACGAACGGGGCCATGGCGCATGGCCGCATCCTGGTGATCAAGCACGGCGCTCTCGGCGACCTCATCCAGGCCCTGGACGCTTTTCAGGCACTGCGCCGCCACCATGCGGCGGCCGAGCTGGTGCTGATGACCGCCCCGCCCTACGCCTCGTTCGCGCGGGCGATCCCGTGGTTTGACCGGGTTTGGCTCGACCGGCGGCCACCGGCTTACGATTTTCTGGCCTGGTGGGCGATCCGCCGCGGCTTCCTGCAAGCGGGGTTCGACCGGGTTTACGACCTGCAATGCTCGTCCCGCACGGCGCGGTACTTCCGGATGCTCCCGCGGCGGCGGCGGCCGGAATGGGTGGGCGCGGCGCCGGGCTGCTCGCATCCCAACCCGGATTTTTCCGGCAGCCCGTCCAACCGGCAGAAGATGGCGGCGCAGCTCCGGGTCGCCGGCCTCCCGGCGCCCGGGCTCGCGGACCTGTCCTGGCTCCACGCACCTATCGACCATTTGGGCCTGCCCGAGCGTTTCGCTTTGCTGATCCCCGGCTGCTCGCCGCATCTGCCGCACAAGCGTTGGCCGGCGGACCGTTACGGCTCCCTGGCGCGTCGCCTGGCCGGGCGCGGCCTCGGCGCGGTCGTGGCCGGCACGGGCGTGGACCGGGACGCCATCGACGGGGTGCGCGCCGCGGCGCCGGGCGTGGTCGATCTCGGCGGCCGGACCACGCTGTTCGAGCTGGCGGCGGTGGCCCGGCGGGCGGCCATAGCGGTCGGCAACGACACCGGCGCCACGTTCCTCGCCTCCGCCGTGGGGACGCCGACGCTGATGCTCATGTCGTCCCACACGGACCCGCTGGTGTCCGCGCCGTGGGGGCCGGGCGCGCGCTGGCTGAAGCGCGATGCCATCGCCGACATCTCGGTCGGGGATGCGGAAGGGGCATTGCCGCCCGTGGCGTGATGGGGCGGCATCAGGCGCGCAGGATCTCGCAACGCAGGCGATCGAGCGCCGCAGTTCCCGCGCTGATGTCGAACGCCCGCGCCCGCTCCAGCCCCGCTGTGCCCAGCGCCGCGCGCCGTGGTTCGTCGCGCGCCAGGGCCACCATCGCTTCCGCAAGCGCGCCCGCGTCGTCGGGATCAACCAGCACGGCGGCGTTTCGCACCAGGTCGGGCAGGTTGCCGCGCGGCGAGCAGATCAGCGCGGCACCGCTCGCCATGGCCTCCAAGGCCGTGAGGCCGAACGGCTCGGGCCAGCGGCTGGGCACCACGACCAGCGCGGCCCGCGCCATGGCGGTCAGCACCTCTCCATGCGGCCGGTGCCCGGCCATCGCCACCCCGGCCGCCGCCGCGGCGCGCGCCAGGTCGTTGGAATAGGCATCGACGGCGCCGTCCGGCCGCAAACGGCGCGCGCCGATGACCTCCGCCCGCCAGCCCGGCAAGCCCGGCAGCGCGCGGGCGCAAGCCGCGACGAAGCAGTCCGCGCCCTTCTCCAGCACCAACCGGCCGGCGAACAGGATCACGCGGTCGCGGCGACCGTGCGGCACGGGCGGCGGCAGCGCCGAAAGGTCGATGCAGTTCGGCTGGACTACCGGCGGCGGGCGCCAATCCGCCACGCCCTCCGTCAAGCGCCCGCTGACATACGGGGACACCGCAACAACCCGCGCAAGGCGGCGCAGCCGGCGGCGCCCGGCGGCGCTGGCCATGCCGCGCATCGCCTGCGGGTCGTTGTGCAGGACGAGGATGGTAGGCACGCCGGGGAAGCGCCGGGCAAGGGCCAGGGCAACGGCCGGCCGGTTGTGCACCTCGATCAGGCTCGGGCGCAATTGCCGAAGGCGGCGCGACACGCCCCACACATACCGGGTGGTGCGGCTGGCGGGCAGCCAGGCCGGGGGGTGGGCGGCCTCGAAGCACGGAACGGCAAAGGGCGTGTGCCGGAGCGCCGCGCCGATCACCACGGTGCGGAACACCGCCGCCCGCCCGGCGCCGAGCCGCTGCGCCAGCAGGCCGATCGCCCCCACCGATTCGGGGCTGAACCCCTCGTTCGGCGGCAGCACCACGGCAACCAGCCGCGCATCTGCGCAGCTCTCGACGGGGCAGCGGAGGATCATCGCGGCTAGGCGCGCGGGGCCAGCTTGGGCCGGGGCAGCGGCCCGTCGTCCCGCAGGCCGTGCCAGGACAGCACCGTTTCGGCCAGGAACGCCGCCAGGGCCCCGATGGTGCAGGCGACCGCCACGCCGAACATGAAGAACAGCGCCGACGCCACCGCCGCGTTGCGCAGCGCGCCCACGAACAGGGTCAGCGTGGCGATCGCGGTCGCGCCGCCGCCGATGGCGCCCAACGCCACGGCGACATCAAGCGCAAAGGTCCGCCGCCGCAGCCGGTGCAGGTGGCTCCGCAGCGTCGCGGCGTCGGGGGCGCCGGGCTGGGCGAGCAGCAGTTCCTCCGCGTGCTCCATGTGGTCGGTGACGCGGGCCAGGCGGGTGTTGAACACGTTCAGCAGGGTGCCGACCCCGGACAACAGGAACACCGGCGTCAGCGCGACCTGGATGACGTGGGCAACGTTTTCGAGCGGCACGCCCATGGCAGAGTCGGGCATGGCGTCAGGACAGCTCACGAAGCAGCATGAGCCGCACCATGCCCCAGGCGCGCCGCCGGGGCTAGCCGGGCGGCCCGCGTGCTACTCCGCCGCCATCGGCAGCCCGCCGAGCACCTTGTCCAGCGTGATCGGCAGGTCGCGCACGCGCACGCCCGTGGCGTTGAACACGGCGTTGGCGATGGCCGCCGCGGCGCCCACGATGCCGATCTCGCCCATGCCCTTGATGCCGAGCACGTTCACATGGTCGTCCCGCTCTTCCACAAACAGCGCCTTGATGTTTGGCACGTCCGCCTGCACCGGCACGTGATACTCGCCCAGGTCGCGGTTCACCCACTGGCCCCAGCGTGGGTCCATGACGGTCTCCTCCGTCAGCGCCTGGCCCAATGCTTCGCCGCATCGCGGGGCTTCTCGTCGTGGGTGGCCTGCAGCCCATCCTCCAGGGCGGCCCGGGCCAGCAGCGCCGCCAGCGGCTCGCTGCGCGCGGCGTCGCCGCGGTGGCTGACCCTGCCGCCCTCGAACACGATGGCGTCCGAATAGAGGCCGCGCAGCGGCGACCCGCCATCGCTGCGGGCGAGGTCGGCCACCTGCCGGCGCACGGCCAGCGCCACGCCGGTCACGGCGGACCCGAAGCTCAGCGCGCCGGTCGATCCGCCGGAACCGAAGGCGGTCGGCAGGTCGCTGTCGCCGATCTCCACCGTCACCTAGCCGAGTTCCAGCCCCAACGCCTCCGCCGCGAGCTGCACCAGCGCCGTGCCGTCCCTGTGCAGGGTGGAGCGCGCGGAGGTCGGAAGCATCACCGGGTAGGTCGAGGCCGCCACGCCCATGCCCACCATCCACCGCCCGTCGCGCTTCCCGCCCGTCGCGCTTCCCGCCCGGCGCCGCGCACCGATCCCAGCCGAGCCGGGCCGCGCCCTGTTGCAGGCAGGCGGCGAGCGACCGGCTCGACCAGGGCAGGCCGCTTTCGGGAACAGCCGGCGGCTCGTTGAGCAGGCGCAGCGCGACCGGGTCCATGTTCAGCGCGACCGCCAGCTCGTCCATGGCGGCCTCCAACGCGAAGCTGCCCGGCGACTCGCCCGGCGCGCGCATCCAGGCCGGCGTCGGGAGGTTCAGCCGGACGACGCGGTGCGTGGTCATGCGGCCCGGCGCGGCGTACATCACCCGGCTCATCAACCCCGACTGCTCGACGAACTCGTCATGGCCGGAAGTTTGCAGGGTGTTGTCATGGCCGATCACCAGCAGCCGCCCGTGGCGGTCCGCGCCGAGACGCAGGCGCTGCCGGGTGCGGGTGCGATGGCTGTGGCCGGTGAACACCTGCTGCCGGGTCAGCGCGACCTTGCAGGGCCGGCCCGCCGCCTTGGCGCCGATGGCGGCGAGCGACGCCGCGCAGATCGACGGCCCCTGGTTGCAGTCATGCACCGTGAGCCGCCCATCCGCCCATTCGGCCACCGCGGCGTGCGGCTCCATGGCGTCATGGTGCTCGTAGGGGGTTTCATAGGTGGCATCGACCTGCACCGGGGCGGCTGCGAAAGCCTTGGCGAAGTCGCCCTCCGCGGTGTCCGGCGGGGCGCCGCCGTTGACCACGTTGGGCTTGTAGGCCGCCGCCTGCGCCGCCTCGAAATCGAGCGCCGCCGGGGTGCCGTCCACCTCAACCGTGACCAGGCTGGCGGCGTCCCGCGCGGCTTCATGGGTTTCGGCGACGACAAGGGCGACGAACTGGCCGTGGAACACGATGCTGTCGATGGGCAGCACGGGCTTCGCCCTCATGACCTTTGATCAGGTCGTCGCTTTCGGCGAAGGGCGCCTGCTCCGGCGCGGCCTTGTGCGTGACCACGGCGACGACGCCGGGCACGCACTCGGCGGCCTCCGTGCGGATCGCGGCGATGCACCCGCCGGCCACCGTGGACAGCACGGGAAAGCCATGAACCAGGCTGGGCAGGTTGTGCTCGGCGGCGTAGCGCGCGGCGCCCGCGACCTTGAGCGGGCCGTCGGCGCGCGGGCACGACAGGCCGATATGGCCGCCGCGGTTCTCGGTGGTGAATTCGGCTACCGCCATGGGTCAGGCTCCGGCGTTTGGTTGGGCCAGTTCAGCCAAGGTCCGGGCGATCACGCGCCGCGCCAGCGGCAACTTGAAGTCGTTGCCGCCCCAGCCGCGGGCGGGGGCCAGCTCGGCATCGGCGGCGGCGAGGAACGTCCTTTCCGTCGCGGGCTTCGTTTGACCGGGCTGCGCGCGTCAGCGTCGTTCCGGCACCTCGATCCGCTCCGCGGCGGCGTGCCCGGCGTCAAAGGCGGCGGCGTTCACCGGGCGCGCCGCCGGGTTGCGGGACCGGAACCGCAGGCCGAGCATCCTCATCGCCGCATCAACGACCCCGGCCTTTGCCAGCACCAGGTCCCGGCCGGACGACGCGCGCAGCGCCGCTTCCCGCTCCGCCCGCATCGCCGCGAGCTTCGCCTGGATGCCCTCCGACAAACCGAGCACGAACGACATGTGCAGCGCCCGCCGCCGCCCGCCGCGGCCCCGCAGATACTCCGGCCCGGCGCGGAACCGGTTGGCCTCCGTCTCGAAAGCCCCGGCAATCAGCGGCATGAGCATTCCCGCCGCCTGCACGTCCGCCGGCAGGCCGAAGAACACCTGAACCAGCCGCCCTTCCGCGTCGGTTTCGAACCAGAACCGGCAATCGAAGAACGCCGCCACCGCCGGGGCGCACTCGTCTAGCGGCCCGACGCGGCTCCGCCCGGTGGGCAAGGCCAGACGGTCGCAAGGCTGCGCCCGGCGCTCAATCTCGGCCATCGACAGGCCATGCCGATCCAGCAGCGCCGCGACCTTGGCCGCCGCCGCCATCGCCTCCGCTTCGGTGCAGCCGCGGTCGGTGGTCCTGCTGCGCAGGGCCTCGATACGGGCCAGCAGCGCAGCATCGTCGCCGGCCATCGCCGCACGCCTACTCCGGCAGCGGGATGAACTCGGCGTCCCCCGCCACCCGGTCGAAGCGCCCGGCGCGCCAATCGGCCTTGGCCTGCTCGATCCGCTCGCGCCGGCTGGACACGAGATTCCACCAGACGTGCCGCGGCCCGTCCATCGGCTCGCCCCCCAGCACCAGCACCCGCGCTGCGGTCTGCGCCCGGATCGTGATGGGATCGCCGGGACGCAGCACCAGCAGGCGCCCGGCGTCGTAGGTGTCGGGGCCGACCTGCACCGTTCCTTCCAGCACGTAGGCGGCGCGCTCCACGTGCTCCGCCCCGACCGGCAGGCTGGCGCCGGCGTCCAGCGCCGCATCGGCGTAGAACATGTCCGAGAACGTCTTGACCGGGGAGCGCGCGCCGAACATCTCGCCGGCGATCACCCGGACATGCTTGCCTTCCCCCGTCACCTCCGGCAACGCGTCGCGGCCCACATGGGCGAAGTCCGGCGCGGTTTCCTCATGCGCCTGCGGCAGCGCGACCCAGGTTTGGATGCCATACAGCCGCTTCTCCACCGGGCGCAGCTCCGCCGCCGTGCGCTCCGAATGCACGATGCCGCGGCCGGCGGTCATCCAGTTGACGGCGCCAGGCTGGATTGCCTGCACGGTGCCAAGGCTGTCTTGGTGCATGATCTCGCCATCCAGCAGGTAGGTCACGGTGGCCAGCCCGATATGCGGATGCGGGCGCACGTCCAGGCCGCGCCCGGCATGGAACACCGCCGGCCCCATGTGGTCGAAGAACACGAAGGGCCCGACCATCTGCCGCTCCCTGGACGGCAGCGCGCGCCGCACCTCGAACCCCCCGAGGTCGCGCGCGCCCGGCACGATCACGGTTTCCACCAAGGGGCCGTCCGGCCCCAGCATCGGTTCGGCATCATCCCCGGCCAAGCGGCTCATGGCGTGGTCCCCTTCGATTGACTGTGCAACAGGAGATGGTGCGCCCGTCAGGGCGGCGCCAGGAAGGCCCCGAAGGCCCGCGGGCTTTCGCCCACCTTGATCTTGCGCAGCACGGTGCCGGCGGCCACGTCGATCTCCGCCAGCCGATTGTCCATCCAAACCGCCACGTAAGCCCGGGCGCCGTCGGCTGACATCGCGATGCCCTCGGGATACTCGCCCACCGCGATGTCGGGCAGCGGCGCAAAGGCGCCGTCGAACACCGACAGCGTGCCGCCGTGCTGGTTCGTGACCAAAATGCGCGACCCATCCGGCGCGACCGCGACGGCGTAGGGGAAGTCGCCGACCTTGAGGCGTCGGGCTTCGGCCAGGGTGCCGGCATCCACCACCGACACGTCGCCCGACTGCACGTTGGCGACGAACGCCCGGCCGCCCTGGAGCGTCACCCCGAACGGCGCGTGGCCGACCGGCACCGTCGCGAGCGTGTGGAGGTCGCCGAGGTCGATCACCGACAGCGTGTCGCTTTCCCGGTTCGCGACGTAGAGCCGGGTGCCCGCCGGGTCGATGGCGAGGCCGGAAGGCGATTGGCCGACCTTGACCGTGCCCAGGCCGGACCCGGCCGCGTCCAGCACCGCCACGGTGTCGCCGTACCAGTCCGCCACGAACACCCGCCCGTCCCGCGGGCTGACGGCAATGCCGAGCGGCCCGGCGCCCGCCGGCACCTCCGCCATGGGGAACAGGCGAGCGTCCCGGCGCTCCAGGATGCTGACGCTGCGCCCTTCGGGGTTGGTGACGTAAACGTGCCGCCCATCCGCCGCCACGGCGACCCCGGCAGGCTTCGCGCCGACGCCGACCGTCTGCACGACGGCGCCGGTCGCCGTGTCCACGACGGACACGCTGTCGTCGCCCTGATTGGTGACGTAGGCCAGCGCCGCCCGCGCCGGCGGCGGCACCGCCAGCAACAGGATGCAGGCGAGGACAGCCCTCAACCAGCGCGCTCGGCGACAGCCTTGATGTTGTCGAGGCCGGCGCGCAGCACGCCCGTGACCGCCTTCACGGAAGCGGCGTCGTTCAGCTCGGGCGGCGGGTCATTCAGCGGGTAGCCGCGGTAGAATGCGGCCCGCCACTCGACCGTGCTGCCGCCGGCCGGGTTGTCGGACACCTCGAACCAGGCGGTGTAGTTGGTCACCGGCAGCACCTTGGGGTCCACCTTCTCGATCCGGTACTGGTAGCTGTGGGCGGCGGCGTCGTACTTGACGAGTTCCTCGTCGAAATGCGGGTCGCCCTCCGCCTTGAGCGTGAGGGTGCGCTTGGAGCCGACGGCGTTGCCGTGATCCGCCGGGCTGGACGCGATCAGCGGGTGCCAGCGGGCGATGGAGTCGAAGTCGCCGACCACCGCCCAAACCTGTTCGGGCGTGCGGGCGATATCGACGGTTTGCGTAACCTTCTGCCGCGTCGGGCCGTGCGCCCGGGCCTGGTGGGCGCCGGCCGCAACGGCGGCCAGGGTCGCGACGAGGCGTCGCCGGGGTATAAGCAGCATGAGACCGTTCCTCCATCCCGCGCGTCTTGCGCACACGCGGCAAGATCGCCCGGAATGGCGGAAGGCGCCAGGGGCGTGCGGTTGACTATGCCGCCAGCACGCCGGAACGCTTGGCCACGTGCGTCGAGATCGCGTCCATCAGCGGCGGCGACAGGCAATCGTAAGGCTGGAGGCCCAGCTCGCGCAGCCGGTCGCGCACCGCGCCCATCTGCTCGGGCTTGGCGCCGGACTCGATGATGGACGACACGAAGGCGGCGAATTCCGGCGCGGACCAGCCCTCTTCCTGGGACAACTCGGTGTGCACGAAGTCCATGCCGTGGAACGGGTGGTCCTTGTTCTCGATCCGTCCGTACATGTGCGCGCCGCAGCCGGTGCAGGCGTAGCGCTGGATCGCGGCGGCGCTGTCCACGACCTTCAGCTTCTCACGGTGCTCCGTCACCTCCACCTTGTCGCGCGGCACCACGGCGACGACGGAGAACACCGAGCCTGCGGGTTTCCAGCACTTGGTGCAGCCGCAGGCATGGTTGAACGCGGTCTGCGCGGACACCTTTACCTTCACCGGGTCCGTGGCGCATTTGCACACAAGCGTGCCGCCCGCGAACCCCGCCGCAGCCGGCTTGATGCCGTTGTCCACGGACGGATGGATATGGATGGCGGTGGCCATGGCGGTTCTCCCCGATGCGCCGGCGCGTCCCGGCTTGCTGTTGCCGCGGCAGTCCGGCATAGCGGCACGCCGCCCGGCAACTCTACATGATCGGCCCGGCTGCACAACGGGCCGGGGGAGAGGCTACTTGCAGTCCGTGAGGTCGCTGTCAGCCAGGGAGAACGAGTACTTGCCGCCGCCGCGCACCTCCACGTTGCGCACGGTGCACACCCGGCCAGGCTTGGTGGTCAGGCGCACGTCGTAGCGTCCGGGCGCGATGCCGGCCAGGCGCAGCCGCTCGTCGTGGTCCACCGTCCCGTCGCGGTCGTTGGCGCACTGGTTGGCGCCGAACGGCCCCGGCGCCGCCCCCTCCGGGCCGGCCGGCGCCATGACCAGGTTGGTGATGGTGAAGGAGGTCAGGTTCCAGAACGCCATGCGCTCCTGCGCCAGAGCCGGGCGCACGGCGCCGCACAGCGCCAGCACGGCCAACACGGCCCGCATGCCCGTCATCCGAGCAGTTGCCGCGCGTGGTGCGCGATGTGGTCGCCCATGAAGGTTTGGATGAACCAGTAGCTGTGATCGCCGGATTGCCGCCGCAGCGTCAGCTTCTGGCCAGACGCGACTGCCGCATCCTCCAGCGCTTCCGGGTGGAGTTGGCTGTCGAGGAACTGGTCCCCCTGCCCTTGATCGACCAGGATCGGCCCGGGGTACGGCCGGGCGCGCATCAGCAGGCTTGCATCCCACGCCGCCCAGGCGTCCCGGTCGGGGCCGAGGTAGCCGGTGAACGCCTTTTCACCCCACGGCACCGCCACGGGGTTGGCGATGGGCGCGAAGGCGGACACGGAATGCCAGCGTTCCGGCTCCCGCAGCGCCGTGACCAGCGCGCCGTGCCCGCCCATCGAGTGGCCGAACACGCCGCGGCGGTCGGGGCGCACCGGAAAGCGTTCCTCGATCAGCGCCGGCAGTTCCCGCGTCACGTACTGCGCCATGCGGTAATGCCCGGCCCAAGGCGCGACCGTCGCATCCAGGTAAAAGCCCGCGCCGACGCCGAAATCCCAGCTTTCCGCCTCGCCCGGCAGGTTGAGGCCGCGCGGGCTGGTGTCCGGCATCACCAGCACCAACCCATGCTCCGCGGCATACCGCTGCGCGCCGGCCTTGATGGCGAAGGTTTCCTCCGTGCAGGTCAGGCCGGCGAGGTAGTAGAGCGCCGGGCAAGGCCCCCTCTGTGCTTGCGGCGGCAGGTAGACGCCGAAGCGCATCTCCGTCCCGGTGGCGGCGGAGGCATGGCTGTAGAACCCCATGGTGCCGCCGAAGCAGGCATGCGTGCTCTTGGTGTCCATCGCTCAGGCCGCGGCGTCGAAAAAGCCGAGCGACGGGGAGCCGTCGTAGAACTTCGGGATGTCGGCGAAGATCTCCTGGCCGTGCTGGGCGGCGGCGGCCTTGAACTCGTCCATGGAACCGAAGGTCAACAGCGTCATCGTCACGTAGGACGGCGGGGCACCGTCCGGCGCCGGCTGGCCGCGCATCACCTGGTCGCGCTGCAAGCCCATCGGCCCCCACAGGCGGCGCACCAGCGGCATGTGGGTCTCGTTGTAGTAGGCGTGGTCGAACCGGGCGCCGTCGCCGCCTGGGTACATCACGGCAATTACCAGCATCGCATCCTCCTGATTTTTCCGCCCCCACCCTACGGTGCCGGCGGCGGCGTGGGAACGGGGCCGCCGCCGGAAAATCCCAAATCGCTGCCCGGTCTCGACATTCCCCGGCGGGGTCCCATAATCGCCAAGGGCCAAGGCCGGCACGGCATGGCAATGGGGAGGGAAGATGCGTTATCCAATGGGGCGTTACCTGATGGGATTTATGACACTGGCAGCCGTGGCGCTCGCGGTCGGCACGGCCCGGGCGGAGGGCGACCCGGCGCTCGGCAAAACACAGTTCAACAAATGCGCGGCGTGCCACTCGATCAAGGCGGGCGAGAACAAGATCGGCCCCAGCATGCACGGTATCGTCGGCCGGCCGGCGCACAGCATCGAGGGCTTCAGCTATTCCGATGCCATGAAGAACTACAACGTCACCTGGGACACTGCCACGCTCGACCATTACCTGACCGATCCCCGCGGCACGGTGCCCGGCACCAAGATGATCTTCGTGGGATTGAAAAAGGACGACGAGCGGGCGAATCTGATCGCCTACCTCGAAACCCTCAAGTGATCGCGGCGGCGACGCGGGCGCCCTCGGCGATCCCGCGCCGCCGGCTGCCTTCGGGGACCAACAGCTCGCGCACCACCCGGGCCGGTCCCTCGGACAGCAGAAGGATGCGGTCGGCGAGCGACGCCGCTTCTGCCAGATCATGCGTGACCAGGAGGGCGGCGCAGCGCCGGGTCCGCCAGGCGGTCGCGAGCACCGACCGCCCCTGCTCCGCCATGGCGGGATCAAGCGATACGAACGGCTCGTCCAGCAGCAGCAGCGCCGGCCGGATCGCGAACGCCCGCGCGATGGCCGCCCGTCGCGCCATGCCGAGCGACAGCGCCGGCGGGTGCAGGTCGGCGTAGGGCACGAGGCCCAGCAGCGCCAGCAAAGCCTCCGCTTCCGCCGGGTCGGGCGGGCGCACCAGGGCGATGTTCTGCCGCACCGTGCGCCAGGGCAGGAGCCGCGGTTCCTGGAACACCGTGCCGATGCGCGGCGCGGTGTCGCCGGCCCAGGCGATCCGGCCCTCATAGCGTGTGTCCAGCCCGCCGATCATGCGCAGCAGCGTCGTCTTGCCGCAGCCGGACGGGCCGACCAGGGCGACGATCTCGTTTTCCTGCAACGCGAAGCGCAGCCCGGCGATCACCGTGCGCGGCCCGCCGCGCGCCGGGACGGTCTTGCGCGAAATCTCGACCCCCAGCATCACCGCCACCGGTTGGCCCGCCGCTCCAGCGGCTGCAGCAGGGCCCACTCGATCAACTGCACCACGACGATGAAAGCCAGGGTGTAGGACAGGATGCCGGTCACGTCGAACAACTGGAAATACACCTGGATCTGGAAGCCCACGCCGTCGCTGCGGCCCAGCAATTCGGCCACCAGCACGATCTTCCAGATCAGCGCCAGGCCGGAGCGCGCCGCGCCGAACAGATAAGGGTAAAGCTGCGGCAGCACGACATGGCGCAGGATGGCGCCGCGGCCCATGCGGAAGCTGTGCGCCATGTCGATCAAGCCTTGGTCCAGCGCCCGCGCGCCTTCCCGCACCGTGACGGCGGTGTTCGGCAGCTTGTTGAGCGCGACCGCGGCAACCGCGGTCACTTCGCTCAGCCCGAACCAAACATAGATCAGCACGATGCCGACCAGCGCCGGCAGGTTCAGCAGGCCGGTGAGCAGGCTGTCGAGCGCCCGGTCCACCCGGCGCCAACGCCCCATCACCATGCCGAGCGCCGTGCCCAACACCATCGCCACGGCAAAGGCGGCGGCCACCCGCGCCATGGTCACGCCCAGGTTGTGCGCCAAGCGGCCGGATGCGGCTTCCTGGCCCAAGGCGGCGACCACCGTGCTCGCCGGCGGGAACAGCCGGCTGCCGATCAGCCGCGCCGCCCCTTCCCAGCACGCGAGCAGGACCAGCACAGGAACCAGGCGCGCGACCCCGCCCATGCGGAAGGACTTAATTCGACGCCCACAGCGTGCCGGGCGCGAGGTGCGCCGCCGGGCCGACCAAAGCGGGGCCGCCGACCTCCGCCAGCACGTCGTAAAGCCGCGCCGTCGCGTCCAAGTTCCAACGCTCCGGCACGCCGCGCCGATACCAATCGCGCAACCGCGTGAGTTCGCCCGGCCCCGAAGCCCCGGTGAGCGGCGCGATCCGCTCCCATTCCTGATCCGAAGCTACGAGGATCGCCCGCGCCCGGTCCGAAGCCTTGACGAAGCCTCCGACCGCCGCCGGGCTGCGCGCGGCAAAAGCGTCGGAGAACACCCAGCCCACGAACGGCACGCCCGGCGGGATGCCTAATGCCTCAACCACGTCCTCCATCGCCATCACCCGGCGCTGCCCCGCCGCCTCCGCCCGCGCGGCGAAGGGCCAATAGGTCAGCACGGCATCGAGCCGCCCGGCCGTGAGCTGCTCCGCGAGCAAGGGGGGCGGGCCGAAGTTCTTGTCGGCGGCCTGGTCGAGATCGAGGCCCAGCTTCCGTTGCGCATAGGCGCGGAGCAGCAGCCAGCTTTTGTCGAGCGGGCTGCCGGCAATGCCGAGCCGCCGCCCGCGCAGGTCGGCTACCGTTTGCACGGGGGACCCCGGCGGCGCCATCAACGCGCCCAATGCGCCGGAGGTGGGGGACAGCGTCCAATCGGCGCCCGTCGCCCGCTGCCGCGACACCCACAGCCAATCCTGCACGATCGTATCCACCCGCCCGGCCTGCAGCGCGACCTGGGCCGCGGGCGTCGCGGCGAACTCGACCGCTTCCAACGCGATGCCCGCGGCGGCGTCCAGCCCATGCGTCCGCATCACGTCCAGTTCCCACGCCACCGAGCCGTAGCGGAGGGTGCCGACGCGGATGGAAGCGCCGGGCGCGGCGACGGCGGCCAGCGGCGATGCAGCGATCAACGCTGCCGACAGCAGCGTGCGGCGTCGGAGTTGCATGATGTCCCTCCCCGGGCATTGTTGATGGCGGCAATGCGCGCACGACGCCGCCGGTTGTCAATGCCGCGCCGTGGGAGGGGCTGACAAGCCGGCCAACGCGGCCCACACTCAGAAACAGCCGCAGGCCCAATGCGGTTCTTAGGGGAAACCTGATGCCGGCACCACCCGGTCCGACCGCACTCCTGCTGGCGCTGCTGCTGGCCCTGCTGCCGGCGTTGCCCGCCGCGGCGGCGGAGCCGGTCACGGTGGGCATCGGCTACCTCGCCTTGGCGCCGAAGCGCGTAGCCCCGCAGGTGACGCTGGACCCGCCCCCGGCCGACGAGGGCGTGCAGGGTGCCCGCATGGCCCTGGCCGACAACCAAACGACCGGGCGGTTCCTCAACCAAAGCTTCGCCCTGCACGAATCGGTGCAGCCGGACGCCGACGCCGTGCTGGCCGCGGCCCGCGCCATGCTGGCCGGCGGGGAGCGCGTGATCGTCACCGACCTGCCGGCCCCCTTGCTGCTGCAGGTCGCGGACCTGCCGGAAGCGCGCGACGCCACCCTGTTGGATGCGACCTCCGAGGACGACCGGCTGCGCGGTCCCGACTGCCGGGCGCGCGTGCTGCATCTGCTGCCCAGCCGGGCGATGCTGGCGGACGCGCTGATGCAGTTCCTGGCGGTGAAGCGCTGGCGCAACGTGCTGCTGGTGCAGGGTCCGCACGAGGCCGACCGCGACTATGCCGACGCGCTCCGCCGGGCCGCGCGCAAGTTCCAGTTGCGCATCGCCGCCGACAAGCCCTGGACCTTCCAGCCTGGCGCGCAACGCACAGACACCGGCCACGTGTCGATCGGCGCGGAGGCCGCGCGCTTCACCCAGGGCTTGTCGTACGACGTGCTCGTGGTGGCCGACACGGCCAATGAGTTCGGCGACGACCTGGCCTATCGCACCACGGACCCGCGTCCCATTGCCGGCACGCAGGGCCTGGTTCCCGCCGCCTGGGCACGCCCGTTCGAGCAGTGGGGCGCGACGCAGCTCCAGGCGCGGTTCCAGAAGCAGGCGGGACGCCCGATGACCCCGCGGGACTTCGGCGCCTGGATGGCTGTTCGCGCCGTGGGGGAGGGCGCGACCCGCGGCGCGACCTCCGACCCCGCGGCCATCGGCGCCTACCTGCGCGGCCCGAAGTTCGAGCTGGCCGCCTTCAAGGGGTCCCGCCTCACCTTCCGCCCTTGGGACGGCCAACTGCGCCAGCCGGTATTGCTGGCCGACGCGCGCAGCCTGGTTTCCGTCAGCCCGCAGCCGGGCTACCTCCATCAGTTCTCCGAGCTTGACTCGCTCGGCATCGACCAGCCGGAGACGACATGCAAATTGTGAGGCTTGCCCCCGCCGTGTTCGGGGCGGCGCTGCTGCTGGCCGCCCCGGCAGCGCGGGCGGAGCGGGTGTTCGTGTCCAACGAAAAGGACAACACCATCACCGTGCTCGACGGCGGGACCCTCGCCATCACCGCGACGGTCAAGGTCGGCGACCGCCCGCGTGGCATCGTCGCCAGCCCCGACGGCCGCAGCCTGTACATCTGCACAAGCGACAGCGACCACGTCGAGATGCTGGACACCAAGACCCTCGCCGTGACCCGCATCCTGGCGAGCGGCCCGGACCCGGAGCTGATGACCCTCAGCCCCGACGGCCAGACCCTGTATGTCGCCAACGAGAACGACAACATGGTGTCCGTGGTCGATGTGAAGTCCGGGCGGGTGGCGACCGAGATCCCGGTGGGCGTGGAGCCGGAAGGCATGGGCATCAGCCCCGATGGCAAGGTGCTGGTCAACACGTCGGAAACGACGAGCATGGCCCATTTCATCGACACGGCGACGCACCAGTCGGTCGCCAACGTCCTGGTCGGTAGCCGCCCGCGAGTCGCGCGCTTCACCGCGGACGGCAGGCAGGTTTGGGTCAGCGCCGAGGTCGGAGGCACCGTGTCGGTGATCGACGCCGCTTCCCACGCCGTAATCCACACGGTCAGCTTCGCCATTCCCGGCGTGCCGGCCGAGAGCATCCAGCCGGTCGGCATCGCGGTCACGCCGGACGCCACGACGGCCTTCGTGGCGCTCGGCCCGGCCAACCGCATCGCCGTGGTGGACGCCAAGACGTTCGAGGTGCGCAAGTACCTGCTGGTGGGGCAGCGCGTGTGGAACCTGGCCTTTTCGCTCGATGGCAAGCGGCTTTACGCGACCAACGGCGTCAGCAACGACCTGTCGACCATCGACGTGGACGGGTTGCGGGTCGTGAAGTCGGTGCCGGTCGGGCAACTACCCTGGGGCGTGGCGGTGGTGCCGTAATGCCGGACACCGCCATGCACGAACCCGCCGCCGCCCTGGAGATCGACGGGCTGACCCACCGCTTCGGCGCGCGCAAGGCCCTGGACGGCGTGGGGTTCCGCATCCAGCCCGGCGAGTTCACGGTGCTGCTCGGCCAGAACGGCGCGGGCAAAACCACGCTGTTCGCGCTGATCACCCGGCTTTACCACGCGCACCAGGGCGGCATCGCGGTGTTCGGCCAGCCGTTCCGCGATGCTCCCTCCGCCGCGCTGGCCCGCATGGGCGTGGTGTTCCAGCAGCCGACGCTGGACCTCGACCTGACGGTGCAGCAGAACCTCCAATACCACGCCGCCTTGCATGGCATGGCCGGCTGCGCGGCCACCCCGCGCATCCGGGACGAGCTGGCCCGGGTGAACCTGCTAGAGCGCGCAGGCGACCGGGTGCGCCTGCTGTCCGGCGGGCAGCGGCGCCGGGTCGAACTGGCGCGCGCCTTGCTGCACGAGCCTTCGCTGCTGCTGCTGGACGAGCCGACCGCCGGGCTGGACATGGAAAGCCGCGGCTTCCTGCTGAACCACGTCCGCCGCCTGTGCCGGGAACGGGGCCTGGCCGTGCTGTGGGCGACCCACCTGATCGACGAGGCGGGCGAGGACGCCCACGTTGTCGTGCTGCACAAGGGCCGCGTGTTGGCGACCGGCCCGGTGCCGGCCGTTGTCGCCCAGGCCGGCGACGCCAAGACCCTCAAGGACGCATTCGAGCACCTGACCCATGCTGCAAACTAAGCTCCGCCCGCTGCCGCCCACCGCCTATGCCCGCTGCATGGCAGGCATCATCCGGCGGGAGGGCCTGCGCTGGGTGCATCAGCGCGGACGCTTCGTGTCGGCGCTGGTGCGGCCCTTGGTCTGGCTCGCGATCTTCGCCGCCGGGTTCCGCTTCGTGCTGGGCGTGTCGATCATCCCGCCGTATGAGACATATATCCCGTACGAGGTCTACATCGCACCCGGCCTGATCGCCATGATCGAGCTGTTCAACGGCATGCAGAGCAGCCTGTCCATGGTCTATGACCGCGAGATGGGCAGCATGAAGACCTTGATGGTCAGCCCCTTCCCGCGCTGGTTCCTGCTCTTGTCGAAGCTGCTGGCGGGCGTCGCGGTCGCGGTGGTGCAGTCCTACATCTTCCTGGGCATCGCCTGGTTCTGGGAGATCGAGCCGCCCGTTGTCGGCTACGTCGCCGTGCTGCCGGCCTTGATCCTTTCGGGCCTGATGCTGGGGGCGCTGGGCCTCGTGATGTCGTCGTTCATCCGGCAGTTGGAGAACTTCGCCGGCGTCATGAACTTCGTGATCTTCCCGATGTTCTTCGCCTCCTCCGCCCTGTATCCGCTGTGGCGCGTAAAGGAGAGCAGCCTGTTCCTGTGGTGGGTGTGCCAGTTGAACCCCTTCACCTCCGCCACCGAGCTGATCCGCTTCGCGCTGTATGGCCGGGTGGATTGGGGATCGGCGGCGGTTGTCATCGGCTGCACCGCCGTGTTCATGGCAGTCGCGGTCGCGGGCTACGACCCGGGCCGCGGGTTGATGGCGCGGAAGGCCGGGGCGGAATGAGGGCGTTCCAAGCCGCCGGGCTGGGGCTGCTCGCGCTGGCGCTGGGCGCGGCGGGGCCGCCGCCGGGTGATCCGGATTGGCCCTGCGCGCAGCGGCTGGTGCCCAAGCTGACCGCTGCCACGATCTGGGGCGGGCATGAGGCAGCCGGCGATTGGCGGACCGATCCCCCAGTGGCCGCGGTCGTCGCAGCCGTAGCGCCGAGGGGCGTGTCGGCGCAGGACGGCGCCGGGCAGGTGGAGCGGTTCATGGCGACGCTGCCCGGCGCCGAACGGCCCGCACGATCCGCGCTGCTGTTCGCCGGGCTGGTGGACGAAACCAACGGGCAGCGCGCCCAGGTCATCGAACGTTTGCGCGCCACGGCCCGGCGGCAACGCTCGCTGACGGAGCTGACCTCGAAGATCACCGCCGAACTCCGCGCCCTGCCGGCCGATGCTCCCGCCGCGCAGCGCGAGGAGGTCACGAGCCGCCGGGCATTCCTGATCCGCGAATACGAGGACATCGAGCGCACGATCCGCTTCGCCTGCGAAGTTCCCGTGCGGATGGAGTCTAAGCTGGGCGCCCTGGCGCAGGCGCTGCAGCGCGGGCTGACGGATTAGGCCGGGACCGCGCCACCCGGCTCAACTGCCTGCGGTCGAGGAACGGCTGGGATCGTCCGCCTCGCCCTTGTTGCGCCGGCCCAGCTCCACGAAGCCCTGCTTGATCCGGTCCAGGTCGTCCGTCTTCATCTCCTCAAGGTTCAGCAGCGCGAGGCGTGCCCCTTCGGTGACGCGCAGCAGCTCGTCGATCTTGACCTGCAAAGCGTCCGTGTCGCGGTTCTGCGTGTTCTGGATCAGGAACACCATCAAGAAGGTGACGATGGTGGTGCTGGTGTTGATGATGAGCTGCCAGGTGTCGCTGAACCCGAAAATCGGCCCGCTGACGCCCCAGACGATGACCAGGGTCACGGCGATGATGAAGGTCAGCGGCCGGCCGGCGCTGCGCGCCACGGCTTGAGCGAGCTTGTCGAAGTTCATGGGTTTGATCCTTGGAGGTTCTGCTCGAACTCCTCCAGCAACACATCCTGCGTCGGCAAGCCCGCGGCCTGCCAGCCGTCCACGCCCTCGGGGAACCAGGCGGCATGGAAGCCCATCTCGCTGGCCCGGCGCGCGGCGTTCCAGCTCATCCAGCAATCCGCAAGGCAGAAGAACACCACCAACCGGCCGGGATCGTCCCGCGTCACGTCGCGCAGGCGCTGCTGCAGCCGCTCCCGCACCGGCTCGGCCAGCGCGCCCCGCCCGACCTCCGGCCACCACAGGCTGCCGGGAAGGCTGGGATGGCGGGCGGGCAGCCACGGCGCGCCGGGGCGCATGGCGGGCGGGCGGCGCGGCGCGGGGAGCACGTCAATCAGTACTGCGTCGCGCTGGGCCACCCGTTCCCGCATCGCCGGAATGTGCAGCACGACAGCGCCGGGCACCGTGTCGGGCACAGGCGCGCGGTAGTCCTCCGTGCGGTAGGCATCCGGCACCGGCACGCCGGGGTCCGCTTGCGCTGGCGCCGTCCCGATCAGGCCGATCACCAACGCCGCCGCGACCGCAGGCTTCAAGGGGTCGTCTGGCCCGGCTCGTCCAGCATGGGCACGCCGTAATCCGCCAGGACCCGGGCGATCTCCGCCTTGTGCTTGCCGATGGCCTGATTGATCCGCCGCCGCCATTCCGGCTCGTTCGCGCGCACCCCCATGGCGATGCGGTAGTCGAGCCGGGGAGCGTTCGGCTCCGGCTCGATAAAGGCCGCGGTGAGCGGCAGGTGCTCCTTGGTGATCGCGTATCCCGCCGGCGGACCCCAGACCAGGGCCACGTCGATCACCCCGTCCACCAAGTCCTGCAGCATGGCGCGCGGCGGGTTGCTGATCCGGGTATCGACACGCAGCGAGTAGGCGCGGACCTGGCCCATCAGGTTGTGCCGCAGCAACAGGTCGGTCGGCGGCGTCGCGGCGATCACGCCGAACTTCTTGGACGCCAAGGATGGGTCGCCCACCGACCGTGCCTTGATCCCGTCCGCCGTGCGGGTCACGAGCATGTAGCCCGTGTGGTAGTAAGGGTTGGTGCTGTCCACGATCCCGTCGCCGCTGACGGTGCCCATGATGAGATCACACTCGCGGGCGCGCAGCGTATTGCGCACGAAGCCTGTCACCTGCGGGAACCACACGTAGCTGACCGGCAGGCCGAGGTCCGCGCCAATGATCTCAGCGATTTTGTTCTCGAACCCTTCCTGCTCCTGGTTAGAGAACGGCAGGTTGCGCGGGTCAGCGCAAACCCGCAGCTCCGTGCGGGAGATCAGCTCGGCGCGCTGGGCATACGCGGGGACCCACGCAAGCAACGCCGTGCCGACAACGAAGAAGTGCGGCAGAACCCGATCAACACCGCCTGCCCAGCCGGCACGTCGCTTCCGACGGTTGATCCGCTCAGCTATCATCACCGAGACGCTTCGGGCGTCCGCGCGGCAGCTTGTCGTCCGAACGGGCCTTGAGGTAGCCATAGATGTCATCGAGATACAGGATCACATCCTCCGTCGTGCCGAACGCCGGCATGACGTTGTTCTGCGACTTGGTGACGTTCTGCCGCCCGTTGACGATGACGTTGCTGAAATCCTCGAACGACATCTTCTTGAGCGATTCGGTCAGGCTCGGCGCGTAGGAGCTACCTGAGCCGTCTGGTCCGTGGCACCGGTGGCAAGACTCGCCGTAGCGGCGGTAGCCATTGAACGTGTGCTGGTCCACGCGGCCGTCCTGAACCACGTAAACCGGGTCATTCTCTGCCTTGGCCCCGGACGACCCGCCAACGGCGAACACCGCCCCGGCGCCGACCAGCGCCGACACAGCCAGCAGTGATTTGTAACGCATCCATGATCTCCGGAAACACTCTCCGGCCGCGGGTATGCCGCGGCCGGAAAGCTGCTAATGTCGGCTTAGTCGAGGCCGAACACGGTCATCACGCCGCCCAATTGCGTGTAGTTGGACAACTGCTTGTAGGCGCCAACCGCGCCCAGGCCGTCGGTATCGTTGCCAAGCCCGGCCGCCATGCCGATCCCAGCCCAACCGCCCACGCCCGACAGCACGGCGATGTACTGCTTGCCCTTGTGCGTATAAGTCGTGACGTTGCCGATGATGCCGGACGGAGTCTTATACTTGTAAAGCTCCTTGCCGGTCTTGATGTCTACGCCCTTCAGGTAGCCATCGAGCGTGCCGTAGAACACGACATCGCCCGCGGTGGCCAGGGCGCCGGACCAAACGGAGAAAGGCTCCGGGATCGACCACACGATCTTACCCTGGCCAGCGTCCCAGGCGATGAAGTTGCCCAGGTTGTTCTCGCCCTTGGGCGGATACATCGAGAGCGTCGCGCCCACGTAGGGCTGGCCCGCGGTGTAGGACACCTTGAACGGCTCGTAGTCCATGCAGACGTGGTTGGTCGGCACGTAGAACAGACCGGTCTTGGGCGAGAAGGCCGCCGGCTGCTGGTCCTTGGAGCCGAGCGCCGCCGGGCAGATGTTGCGGCTGTTCTTGTCCTCGCCGTTGTGCTGCGTCGAGTACTGCGCCACGACCTGCGGACGACCGGTCTGCATATCGACGTGGCTGGCCCAGTTCACCGCCGGGTCATACTTCTCGGCCACCAGCAGCTCGCCCGTTTCGCGGTTCAGCGTGTAGCCGAAACCGTTGCGGTCGAAATGCACGAGCGCCTTGACCGTCTTCCCCTTCACGGGGATGTCGGCCAGGATCATCTCGTTGATGCCGTCGTAGTCCCACTCGTCATGCGGGGTCATCTGGTAGACCCACTTCGCCATGCCGGTGTCGGCGTCGCGGGCGAAAATGGTCATCGACCACTTGTTGTCGCCGGGGCGCTGCACCGGGTTCCAGGTGCTGGGGTTACCCGTCCCGTAATAGATCAGGTTGGTGGCGGGGTCGTAGGAGTACCAGCCCCAGGTGCTGCCGCCGCCGGTCTTCCACTGGTCGCCTTGCCAGGTGGATACCGACGAGTCCTTGCCGATCGGCTTGCCCATGTTCATGGTCTTGTTGGCATCGACCAGCAGCTGATCATCCGTGCCAACCGAGTAGGCGTTCCAGGCGAGCGAGCCGTCCTTCAGGTTGTAGGCCGTGAGGCGGCCCTGCGTGCCGAACTCGCCGCCGCTGATGCCGACGTAAACCTTGTCCTTCACGATCATCGGCGCCATCGTCATGGTTTCGCCCTTAGCGGGATCGCCGTTCTTGACGTGCCAGAGTTCCTTGCCGCTCTTGGCGTCGAGCGCCACGACGGTGGCGTCGGACTGGTTCAGGATGATCTTGCCGTCGCCATAGGCCACGCCGCGGTTCACCGTGTCGCAGCACATCACGGCGATGACGCTGGGGTCCTGGCGCGGCTCGTACTTCCAGATGATCTTGCCGTTGTCGTTCAGGTCAAGCGCGAAAACGTTGTTCGGAAACGGGGTGTGCACGTACATGGTGTCGCCGATAACCAGCGGCCCGCCCTCGTGCCCGCGCAGCACGCCGGTCGAGAATGACCAAACCGGATGCAGCTTGGAGGCGTTGGCCGCAGTAATCTGGTCCAACGTGCTATAGCGCTGGTTGGCGTAGTTGCCTGTGGGCATGACCCACTGGTTGGCATCGCCCTGCAGCTTCAGCAGTTCATCGTTTGCCGATGCCGGCGACCCGGCGGCGAGCAAGGCGACGCCCAGCATGGTCGTGCAGCCGAGCAGCGTTTTCTTGAGCCTCACGTCTATCCCTCCTGATTAAAGCCGGTCATTGCGGCCAATATGGTTCTGCTCATCGGCAGGCCGTTACGCTCCACGTCGAGGCTTGCGCTTCGGACGCCGAGAGTTCAGCTTTCAGCATATGCAGGCAATGTCTCTTCCGGCAAGACTCCGGAGGGAGCGAAAACCCGGCTCGTTGCACGAATCTTTCCATGCTGCGATGCAGCAAGACATTTCAGGTCCGGCGATGCGGCCAACAGGACTGGATTCGTGCGCGCATTCCGTTAGCTTGTGCCGGCCACAAGACTATCAGCCACAAGACCTGGGAGACCTACCTTGGATGTCCGTGCCGCCGTTGCCTTTGCAGCGGGACAACCGCTCCGCGTCGAGACCGTGCAGCTTGAAGGGCCGCGTGAGGGCGAGGTGCTGGTCGAGATCAAGGCCACCGGCATCTGCCACACCGACAAGTTCACCCTGTCCGGTGACGATCCGGAAGGGATGTTTCCCGCCATCCTGGGTCATGAGGGCGCAGGCATCGTCGTCGATGTCGGCCCCGGCGTGCGCGCGCTGAAAAAGGGCGACCACGTCATCCCGCTCTACACGCCGGAATGCCGGGAATGCGACTACTGCCTCAGCCAGAAAACCAACCTGTGCCAGAAGATCCGGGTGACCCAAGGGCGCGGCGTGATGCCGGACGGCACCAGCCGCTTCAGCTTCCAAGGGAAGCCGGTGCTGCACTACATGGGCTGCTCGACCTTCGCCAACTTCACCGTCCTACCGGAGATCGCGCTGGCCAAGGTGCGGGAAGACGCGCCGTTCGAGAAGATCTGCTACATCGGCTGCGGCGTCACCACCGGGGTGGGCGCGGTGATCTTCACCGCCAAGGTGAAGCCCGGCGACAACGTCGTCGTGTTCGGCCTGGGCGGCATCGGGCTGAACGTGGTGCAGGGCGCCAAGCTGGCCGGCGCCGACATGATCGTGGGCGTGGACATCAACCCGGGCCGGCAGGCTCTCGCCGAGAAGTTCGGCATGACCCACTTCGTCAACCCCAAGGAGATCGGCGGCGACATCGTGCCCCACCTCGTGGAGCTTACCAAGGGCGGCGCCGACCACAGCTTCGAGTGCGTGGGCAATCCCACCCTGATGCGTCAGGCGTTGGAGTGCGCGCACAAAGGCTGGGGCAAGAGCACGATCATCGGCGTGGCCGGGGCCGGGCAGGAAATCAGCACCCGGCCGTTCCAACTGGTGACCGGGCGGGTCTGGCAGGGCAGCGCCTTTGGCGGCGCGCGGGGACGCACGGACGTGCCACGCATCGTCGATTGGTACATGGAGGGCAAGATCAACATCGACGACCTGATCACCCACATCCTGCCGCTGGATCAGATCAACGAGGGCTTCGACCTGATGACCCGGGGGGAAAGCATCCGCAGCGTCGTGGTTTACTAGAATCCGGCAGGAAAGCCCGGCGCGTTTGCTACGCCGGGCGTTCCCGGGGCTTGTCCACCTCGCAGCGCCAGCCAGATAGGCGGAAGCGCGGGTGTTCCGTGACGTATTCCTGGGCAATCGTCTGCGCCCTGATGGCACATTGGATCGGGCTGCCCACGGGCTCCCGGACTTCCCGCGGCTCGATGCAGCGGTCCAGCGTGCTCGACAAGCAATAAACAAGGACCAACTCGATCATGGCGCGGCGTCTCCAGAGTTCGACCATTCAGACTATGAGGCTGCTCGGCTCGGGTGCAATGGCTCTGGCATGCTTGTGCGGCGCGGCGCGGGCGCAGGCGCCGGCCGACGACCTCCGCCCGCTCAGCCCGGCGCAGGTCGCGCTGTTCGAGACGCCGCATTTGCGCAACGTGGACCGCACTGAGACGCTCGACTACGGCTTCACCCGCGAAGGCCCGGGCGGGTTCACCGACAAAGTCGCGTTGCACGTCCGCCAGGTGAACCCGGACGGCACCAAGTCGCTCGCGTTCGACTACCTGACCGGCGAGCGCCGGGTGCGGTTCCCGGAGCTCGACAACTTCCGCGGCAACCCGCTGCTGATGCTCACGCTGGAGCGCGACGTGAACGAGATGAAAGAGGCTGTGGGCCTGTCCACCTCCTACTTCCGCAACAAAATACGCGAGGCGTTCGTCACGGGGGCGACGATCGCGGATGGCAGCTTCGACCTCGGTGGCGCCGCCGTGCCGGCGCGGGTGATCACCGTCCAGCCCTTCACCGGCGACGCGCGGCTGGAACGCATCCCGTCCTTGCAGGCGAAACGCTACACCTTCGTGCTGGCGGACGCGGTGCCGGGCACGCTGGCGGAAATACGCATCGATACCCCGGCGGACGCCAAGATGGACACCCCCGCCTTCCGGCAACGCACGGTGTTCACGGGGGTCGAGCCATGATCCGCGCGGGCCTGCTTGCCGCCGCCGGCGTTTTGGCGGCAACCGCCGCGTATGCCCAAGCCCGGCACCCCGCGCACGACTACCCGACCGCCACCCGCGCCGACTACGTGATCGGCTGCCTGGCCAGCAACGGCTTCAAGCGGGAGTTCCTGGAACGCTGCGCCTGCGGCATTGACACCATCGCCGACCTGATGCCATTCGAGGACTACCAGGAAGCCGAGACGATCCTCAGCATGCAGCGCGGCGGCCTCGGCGACCGCGGCGCCATGTTCCGCGACACCCCGGTCGCCAAGGAGCGCACCGAGCAGCTCAACCGCGCCCAGGCGGAAGTGGCGCTGCAGTGCAAATAGGCCAAAACGGGGCGGCGGCCGTCAGCTCCGCCCCACGTCCAACGCGAAATCCCGGTGGAACTTCGCCTGGCTGCTGTCCAACACGTCCACCCGCATCGGCCCGGCTCCCTGCGGCACGAAGCCGAAGGTGAACACCGGGTCCTCGCTCAAGGAGATGTCGGCGCCCAGGCTGAACACCAGCTCGTCGCCGTAGCGCACCGTGATGTCCTGGATGTAGCGCGGCGGCACGAACAGGTGGGACACCTGGTCCACCTGCATGCCGTTGTTGTTGGGATGGCTAATCAAGAGGTGCGCCGTCGCCGCCTCCCCCTCGCGCAACGGCGCTTCCCCGTCCAGGCGCAGGCGCATCTGGCCGAGCCGTGACATGGCGAGTTGCGGGTCCTTGGTCGAGGGCGCGGAGCAACCGCCCGCCGCCTTCACGTAGCGTTCCGCCGCGTAAAGGTGGCCGCCCTCGGTTTCGGCGATCGCATGCAGCAGGGTATATTGGTCTACGCGCACCCGGGTCTTGAGGCTGCGCAGGTCGGCGGCAGGGCCGAACCTGAAGGTGCCGGCGAGCGGCGACGGGTTGCCGTCCACCACCACCCAGACCGCTTTCACCTTGCCCGGCCCGGCGCCTCCGCCCGCCGACAGGCTGACGGTGATCGGCACCAGGGCCGCATCTTGGGCGCGGGCCGGCGCTTCGAGCGTGATGATCCCCGCGCCGTCCGCGACCTCCCGCTCCCCGAATACCGCATGCTTCAGGTCGGCCCAGCGGGCGGCGCGGGCGTCCGGGTCTTCCTCCGCCCAGGCTGGCGCCGCCGTGCAGAGTGCCAAGCCCAGTACCGCCGCAATCGCCCTCATCCGTCCCGCACTCCCCTGCCGTGGCCCGCTTCGTGCCGGCCTATTCCCATTCCAGCTCTTTGAACGCGCTCGTCACGTTGCGGCCGTTGTAGTCGTCGAACAAGGCCCAGTTTGCCCGCTCCGCCTGGCCCGCGGTCGCCACGGCCTTTTCGATGTCGCCGCCATGGGAAATGATGGCGCGGATGTCGCGGACAAGCCCGCCCAAGTACCGCTCCTGGGGCGCGACGGCGCCGGGCCAGGACACGACGGTCGGCCCATGGCCCGGCACCGCCCGCGTCGCCGGCACGTCCCGCAGCGCCTTGGTTTCCCGAAGCCAGCCCAGGATGCTGCCGTCCAGCGCGGGCACGCGGTCCACGAACAGCAGGTCGCCCAGCCACAACGTGCCCGTTTGCTCGTCCAGAATGGACAGATCGTTGTCGGTGTGCGCCGTCGAGTGCGCCCGGAGCTGCAGGCGACGCCCGCCGAGGTCGATGGAAGCCGTGTCGCTGACCAGCAGATCCGGCTTGGCGTAGTCGCCGGCCTCCTCGATGCCGAGCGCGTCGGCCAGGACGTTGCGGTAGAACTCCCCGCGCTGCACCAGCATGGCCGCCATCCGGGCGTGCGCCACGAACACCGGGCGGTCATCCGCGAAGGCGACGGCGCCGAACACATGGTCGGGGTGCAGATGAGTCATCACGACGTAGCGGATCGGCAGATCCGTCTGCTCGCGGATGCTGGCGCGCAGCCGCTCCCCATCCGCCCGGCTGCCCCCGGGGTCGAGCACGGCGACCGCCTCTTTGCCTATAACAAAGCCGATATTGGCAATGCCGTCCTGGTTCTCGGGCGCCGCCTCCTCATGCACGCCTTGGCGGACGTGGAGGCCGGGCGCAACCTCGGCCATGGCAAAGGGCTGGGCCGGGACGGGGGCGGACAGGGCGCGGTCGGGGCGCAGTGCGGCGATGGCGGCCACCAGCAGCGCCTCCCGCCGCCTCACCGCACGAGGGCCGCGGTGCGGATGCGCCGGTAAACCAGGGCGGGCGCCGGCCCCTCCGCCACGGCGTCGGCATCGGCCACGGCGTCCGCCATCATGAAATGGTGGGGCGACAAGGCGCAGGCCGGGTCGGTGGCGCCCGCGTCGCCGGTCATGGCCAGCGCCTGGCAGCGGCAACCGCCCCAATCAACCTCGCGCTGGTCGCAAGACCGGCATGGCTCCGGCATCCAAGACGTGCCGCGATACCGGTTGAAGCCGGGGTCGTCCTGCCAGATCGCGCCGAGCGACGCCGTGCGCACCGACGGCCATTGGAAGCCCGGGAGCGTTTCCGCCGCGTGGCACGGCAAGGCCAGCCCGGCCGGCGTGATGTTGATGATCCGCCGCGCCCAGCCGCCCATGCATGCCTTTGGCCGCGCCGCGTAGTAGTCCGGCACCACGTAGTCGATGGTGATGCGCCCACGCAGCCGCTCGCGGGCTTCCGCCACGGCCTCGTTCGCCCGCTCCAACTGCGCGCGACTCGGCATCAGGGCGGCGCGGTTGACCAAAGCCCAGCCGTAGTACTGCACGTGCGCGATCTCGATGCGGCTCGCCCCGATCTCCTCGCCGAGCGCCAGCATCTCCGGCAGGCGCTCCAGGTTCTGCCGGTGCACCACGAAGTTGGCGGTGAGCGGCAGCCCGGCGTCGCGGATTTGCCGCGACACCTCCAGCTTGCGGGCATGGCCGCGGCGGTAGCCGCCGATGCGATCCGCCTGTGTCGCGTCGGCGTCCTGGAAGCTGAGCTGCACGTGGTCCAGCCCGGCATCGGCCAACGCCGCGAGCGCGGCCGGGTCCAGCGTCACGCCGGAGGTGATCAGGTTGCTGTAAAGCCCGCCCGCCGCGGCCCGGCGCACCAGCTCAAGCAGGTCCTTGCGCGCCGTCGGCTCGCCGCCGGAGAAATGCACCTGCAGGACGCCGAGCGCCGCCGCCTCGTCCAGCACGCGCAGCCAGGCCGCGGTGTCGAGCTCGCTCGCGGCCCGCTCCATCTCCAACGGGTTCGCGCAGTACGGGCATTGCAGGGGGCAGCGGTGCGTCAGCTCGGCCAGCAGCGCCAGCGGCGGCTCGATGGCCGGAACCGGGGCCGGCGGGACTGGCGACAATGCGTTCATAGCCGGATCGCTCCTTTGATCACCAAATCCTGCAGCATGGCCACCACGTCCGCCGCGATGGTGTCGCGCGGCGCGTTAAACTTCGCGGCCAGGGCATCGACGATGTCCGGCACAGTTCGGGCGCCGTCAACAAGCTTCAATACTTCGACGGCCGGCTCGTCCAACAAAAACAGCCGTTCCGGCGCCAGCACCACCCAAGCCTTGCGCACCGGGTCGTGCCGCATCCGGAAACCGCGGTTGAAGGCGGGCACCGCCGCCCCTTCCCCCGTCATGCGGTGGGCACGAAGGCGCCTGGTGGCACGCGCCCTGGCTCGACGTAAGCGTAGTGCAGCGCATCGAGCTGGGACCACAACACATTGCACTTGAAGCGCAGCGCGGCCAGCACCTGCTCCTGCTGCGCCCGGGTGCGGGCGTGCTCGTCCACGTACGCCAAGGCGAAGTTCACGTCCTTCGGCGCCTGGGTCAGGCGCGGGGTGAAGTAGGCCAGGGTTTCCTTGGTGATGAAATCGTAGTTGGCGAGCATCCCCGACACGCGCTCGGCGATGATGGTGGGCGAGAACATCTCCGTCAGCGAGGACGCGACGGCTTCCAGCACGCTGCGGTCCCGCACGAAGGCTACGTAGGCATCCACAGCGAAGCGCGTGCCGGGCAGGATGCCCTCCGTCGTCTCGACATGGGCGGGATCGAGGCCAACGCCCTCCGCCAGCTTGAGCCAGCGCGCCACGCCACCCAAGCCCGGCCCGGTGCCGTCATGGTCCTCCAGCCGGCTGCGCCACGCGCGGCGCAGCTCGGCGGTGGGCAGCCGAGCCAGCAACGTCGCGTCCTTCGCCGGGATGCGGCTTTGGTAGTAGTAGCGGTTGAGCGCCCAAGCCTGCACCTGGGCACGCGTCAGCCGTCCGTCATGCAGCATGCGGTGGAACGGGTGGTGGATGTGATACCGCTCGTCGCCGATGGCATGAAGCGCGGCGCGCAGGTCGGACGGGGACAGGAGGCGGTCGCTCAAAGGGTCAGCTCCATTCCATCATAGGCCACGTCCCAGCCAGCCGCGGCCACCTGTGCCCGTTCCGGCGAGTCCGACAACAGGATCGGGTTCGAGTTGTTGATGTGCAGCAGGATGCGCCGCTTCACCTCCAGCCCGGCAAACGCCGCGATCGTCCCGTCCGGCCCGGACACGCTCATGTGTCCCATGCGCTGCCCGGTTTTTGGACCCAGCCCGGCGCGGATCATTTCGTCGTCCCTCCACAGCGTGCCATCGAAGAACACAGCCTCGGCGTGGCGGAGGCGCTCGGCCAAGCCTGGCACCATGGCGGCGCAGCTTGGCACAAAGAACAACGTCGTCCGCCCGTCTGACACCGCAGCGCCGACCGTCTGGTCGGTTTCCTCCAAAGCCGGAGCCGCACCGGGCTGCTCCAGATAGAGCGGCACCTTGCCGGGCACGGCGAACAACGTGACGGCCAACCCGGTCGCCTCGCCATCCGGCAACGTCACGGAGGTGGGCGTGTCAAGCGCCACGGGCTGCCGCGCGACGATGCCGCGAGCCAGCACCTCGAAAATGGGATTATTGTCCAGGACCTGATGCACCCGGGGCGTGGCCAGGATGCTGAACGCTTGGCGCTCACGCAACGTGAGTAGGCCCGCGATGGCATCCACGTCGCCCCCGGTCAGCACAACCGCGGCAATGGGCGAAGATCGCAACCCTTCCTGTGGCTGCAAGGCCGGAGTTTGCTCGATCTGCTGTCGAATGTCGGGGGAAGCGTTCAGCAAGACCCAATGGCGACCGTCAGCGCTGACGGCTATCGACGCTTGGGTGCTCGGAACCGCTGCCGGGTCGCTCGCCCGGGCGCGACGACAGGACTGGGCGTTCGAATTCCACTGCGGAAACGCGCCGCCTGCTGCGGCGCCAAGCACGACTACGCGCATGAAATCGTCAGGCTGCATGCCCCGGCAAACGCTCCGAGGTCACGGTGCAAAACACACCGACCCCGGGCGCTGCCAGGTATGCGCTTACTTCTTCAGGTCAGCGCAGGCGTAGGAGTTGATTTCCGCGCCGAGAGCGATCTCGACAACCTTCGGGGTCTTCCAAGCCATTTTAATCCTCCAGTTTTTGTGTAGCGAGGTGCAATCTAGGATTGCGGTCTAAATCTAGTCAAGCGCCGGCGCCATGCCATACGCGCGGGCGACCGAGCCTTATCACGACCCCGTGAGCTTGCGTAGTGGAAATGCTCTTTGCCGCCCGCCATCATGCCAGAAGCTCGTCACGGCCTCTGCGCCGCGCTCGACTGGGCAGGGCGCCTCGCGGTCCAACCGGACGCGGCGCCGGCACTTTGCCCTTCGGCAAGGCGCCGGATCCTGCCCGGTCAGCGCCTCACTTCGGAGCGCACGTCAGGGACGCTTGCCGCTGCCGGGTCCGGGCGACGGTCCGCCTTCCGATCCCGACTTCGCCACAGTCCCGGGGGCGCCGACGCCGACAGAACCCGGTTGCACGCCGGTGATGTTGGACTGCCCGCCAGCGGCAGCGGCCGCCGGGTTCTGCTTTTGCGCGGTTGTGCTCGGCACCACGGGTGTCCCCACTGCCGGGCCGGACGTAATCCCGTTCTGCTGCTGGGCCAGAGCTGGTGCGCCGAAGGCGAGGGAGGCAAGCAGCATGCCTCCCGCGACATACAAGGACCTTGGCTGCGTTGTCATGGGTCTTCCCTATTCCGTTGTTATGGTTTTCTTGCGCATCCCAACAATCCAAGGACGCCTGTCAGCAACGCCCATCGCTGGAGTACGTTGCACGATCCCGACCTACGGGAAAGGTCGTGCGGCACCGGACAGTGCGGGTGGGGCGGCCCGCAGCCGGCCGTCATGGGCTGGAAGGCTGACGCCCTGAGGCCAGGCGCGTTGCAGGCGCTCCCATCCCGGGAAGCGCGCTGATCTCCGTCACGAACTTGCGGCGGATAGCCCGGTCGAAATCATCGAAGCTTTCGGCCGGCACCAGGAAGGCGTTCGGGCCGCCGATCAGGTGGTCCTGATACCAGGCTTCAAGCGTTGCCGCCTCGTTGCCCTCCAAGATGGGCAGGCCGTTCACGGTGACGCCCGCCCCGGCCAGTTCGTCCCGCACCCGGTCCACGACCTCCGGCGGGTTGCAGTTCTCCTGCCCATCGCCGGATACGTCCACCACGCTGCGCTCGGCCGGGACCGGCAATTGGGTCAGCAGCTTGTCGGCGATGTTGCGCAGCGCGGCCGACATGCAGGTGAAGCCGTTGCTCGCCCGGCGCAGGCGGCGGACGCGCGCCGCGAAGCGCCGGACATCCTCGGCGCTGGTCAGCAGCGTCCACGGCAGCGACAAGGCCGGGCGGTTGGACCATTGCACCAGGGCGATCAGCATGGACTGGTGCGGCCCCGACAGGATGCTGGCCTGCACCTCCCGCGCTTCCAGCGCGGCGGCGATGCCGTCCATCTGCAGCGTGAAGCGCGCGGCGTCCACCGACTCCGACACATCAACGGCCAGCACCAGCGCCAGATCCACCTGCTCCGTTCTTTGCGCCGCCACCGGCGCAACCGGCGCGGCAAGCAAAGCCAGCAGCCACAGCAAGGCCCTGCGCGGCACGGCTACCGCTCGGCCAGGTCGAGGTTCCGCACGCGGTCCAGCCCGGTCGCCTGATCCAGCCCGGCGACGTCGCGCAGCGACGCCCCGTGCACGTCGGCCCGCGCCAGGGCGGCCCCCCTCAGGTCGGCCCCGTCCAGCCGCGCCCCGGACAGGTCCGCCCCTTCCAGGTTGGCCCGCGCCAGCTTGGCGCCGCGCAGGTCGGCAAAGGCCAGGCGGACGCCGGACAGGTCCGCCCCTTCCAGGTTGGCCCCGGCCATCCGGCAGCCGCCGAGGTCCGAGCGCAGCGCCGCCAGGAACTGCGTGCGCCCCAGTTCCAAATGCGCCCCTGCCAGGTTAGCGCCGGTCCAGTCGCCGTTGCCCAGATGGGCCAGCAGGTGCGCGCCCGAAAGGTTGGCGCCGCGGAACCGGGGCGCTTCCGCCGCGGGGTTCTCGCCCAGCAGGGTGGACGCCGCCGGCAGGAACATCCGAGCCCCGGACAGGTTGGCGCCGGAGAAGTCGGCGCGGATGATGATGGCCCGGTCGAGGTCGGCCCCGGCCAGGTTGGCGCCCGCCAGGTTGGCGCCGGTGAGGTCCGCGCCAAACAGGTTGGCCGCGGCCAGGTTGGCGCCGCTGAAATCAAGCTCCGCAAGGTCCAGCCGCGACAGGTCCTGGCCCGCCAGGTCCGCCGGGTGCCCGGCGCGCAGCGCCGCGATCACCTGCCGCACCGTCACCGACGCCGCCCCCGCCGGCGCGACGGTGCCCAGCACCAGCACGGCCGCCAGCGCAAGCGGGATGCGGGTTCGCCGGCGCTCCGAGGGCTTCATCATACCAGCCTACACCCGGCGTCCGGCACGGCGCTACAGCGATCTCCGGCTTGGGCGGGGAGCCGAATGCCCTCCACAAGCGTTGCAGCCGGCACGCCAGCTTTGCCCGACCCCGGCAAGCCTGCGCCCCCACGCCTACGCCCTCCATGGACGGAGCACCCATGTTCTACCAAGTCGCCCACGGCCACGGCCTGCCGCACGATCCGGTGAAGGCGCTGATCGCTCCCCGCCCCATCGGCTGGATCTGCGCGATGAGCGCCGCGGGCGAGACCAACCTTTCGCCCTACTCCTTCTTCAATCAGGTGTCCGACCGGCCGCACATGGTCATGTTCTCCTCGGCCGGGCGCAAGGACGCCATCAGCTTCATCGAGGAAACCGGCGAGTTCACCTGCTCCGTCGTGTCCTGGGAGCAGCGGGACGCGATGAACCGCACCTCCGCGCCGCTGCCGCGCGGGCACAACGAGTTCGAGCACGCCGGGCTGGAGCCGGAACCCTCCGTCCTGGTCCGCCCGCCCCGGGTCCGCGGCGCCCCGGCGGCGCTGGAATGCCGGCTGGTCAAGACGATGGAGCTTGCGCCGCTCGACGGGAGCGACGCCTTCTACGTCATGGCCATCGGCCAGGTGGTCGGCGTTTACATCGACGACCGCATGATCGAGGACGGCCACGTGGACACGCTGCGCCTGCAGGTTATCAGCCGCGCCGGCTACCACGATTACTTCCTGGCCGACCACAAGTTCTCCCTGGCCCGGCCCATGAAGTAACGCTCCGGCGGCCCCGCCGCGACACCTTTCCACCCGGGCCTGCGCCGACGCATGCTGCCCGGCCATCAGGACGTGCCGACGCGCGTGTAAAGGAACCGAACGATGCTGTACTGCGTGCACATGGACGTCCGGGTGCCGCCCGACACCGACCCGGCCTTGTTCGACCGGCTCAAGACGGAGGAAAAAGCGCAGTCGCAGGCGCTGCAGCGCAGCGGCAAGTGGCGGCATCTGTGGCGCGTCGCCGGGCGCTACGCCAACATCAGCGTGTTCGACGTGGCGAGCCATGACGAGCTGCACGCCATCCTGTCGGGCTTGCCGCTGTTCCCGTTCATGGACATCACCGTCACCCCGTTGAGCCAGCATCCTTCCGCTATTCACCAGGAATGACGGCTGCCGGCCTGGTGCCACTGCTGTTCGTCGGCATCTGGGCGACCGGCTTCATCGTGGCGCGGCTGGTGGCGCCGCATGCGGACCCGCTGTTCTTCCTGTTCTGCCGCTTCGTGCTCAGCGCCCTGGCCTTCGCCGGCATCGCGGCGGCGACCCGCGCCCGCTGGCCGCAGGGCCTGCGCGGCTGGCGGGACGCGCTGGTGGCCGGGGTGCTGATGCAGGGCGCCTATCTCGGCGGCGTGTTCTGGTCGGTGCGGCACGGCTTGCCGGCCGGGATCTCGGCGCTGATCGCCGGGCTGCAGCCGCTGCTCACGGCGCTGCTGGCGCCTTCATTGCTTGGGGAGCGGGTGGGCGGGCGCCGCTGGGCCGGCATCGCGCTTGGCTTCGCGGGCGCGCTGCTTGTGCTGGAGCCGCAGTTGCGCGCCACGTCCGTGGGCGCGTCCGGCGGCACGCCCATCCTGCCGTTGCTGGCGAGCGGCGGCGCGATGGCGGCGTTGACGCTTGGCACCATCTGGCAGAAGCGCACGGCCTCCCACGCGGACCTCCGCACCAACGCGGCGGTGCAGTTCATCGGCGCGGCGGCCGTCACCGCCCCGGTTGCGGCGCTTACCGAGGCCGGCCGGTTCGACGGCAGTTGGCAGGCGTGGGCCGGGCTGGCCTGGGCGGTGTGCGGGCTGTCGCTGGGCGCCATCTCGCTGCTGCTCCTGCTGATCCGGCGCGGCGCGGTGGCCGGGGTGGCGTCCTTGTTCTACCTGGTGCCGCCGGTCGTGGCCGTGCTGGCCTTCGCGCTGTTCGGCGAGCGGCTTTCGACGCTGCAGGTCGCCGGCATGGCCGTCGCCGCCGCGGGCGTCGCGGTCGCCAGCCGGGCCTGACCCGACAGGCCGCAGGTGTTTTGTTCCGGCCACACCGACGAAAATCATTGTCAATAGACAACAAACTCCCTTGCACACGGTTTCGTGATGTGCTGTTCTCACGTGGTCGTGACTATGGAGGTTTCGGTGCAGTCTGCCTTCGACAGCCTCGTGTTTGACAAGGTGGTCCTTGCCATCGGGAAAACCTTGCGGGTCGAGCCATTGGGCCTTTCGCGGTCAACCCGGCTGGTGGATGACCTGTCGCTCAGCGGGTTTGCCCGCTTGAAGCTCGCGCTTTGCTTGGAAGACCTGTTCGACATGGAACTGCAGAACGATACCGTTGAGCGGTTCCAGACCTTGGGCGATATCGTGAGCTACTTCAGCTTCCGGTATTTCAGGGACATCGAGACGGTGCCGCTGAGCGCGACGGCTTAGGGCGCTCGCGCGGGACCCGCATCCGCCAGTTCCTCAAGGATCGGGCAATGCGGCCGGCCATCGCCTTCGCAGCGGTCGGCGAGGTGGCGCAGGGCGCTGCTCATCTCCGCGATGGCCCGCGCCTTTTGCTCAAGCGCGGCGGCGTGGGCCAGGGCCAGGCGCTTCACGTCGGCGCTCGCCCGGGCCTCGTCCCGCCACAGCGCCAGCAGTTCGCGCATCTGCGCCACCGAAAAGCCCAGGCTGCGCGCCCGCCGCAGGAAGCGCAGCGCCTGCACGTCCCCCTCCGCATAGCGCCGGTAGCCGGCGGCGCTGCGGCCCGCAGGCGCAAGAAGGCCGACGCGCTCGTAATAGCGGAGCATCTTGGCAGAAACGCCGGACGCCGCCGCGGCTTCCCCGATGTTCATGCCCGGCGCCCACGCCGGTCCGGTGCCTTTGGCCGCCACCGCAGCAGCAACAACGCGTTGCCCACCACGCCGACGCTGGAGAACGCCATCGCCGCCCCCGCCACCACCGGGCTGAGCATGCCCGCCGCGGCCAGCGGGATGCCGACCAGGTTGTAGGCAAAGGCCCAGAACAAGCCGTGCCAGATGCGCCGGTAGGTGCGGCCCGCGATGTCCAGCGCCGCCGGGACCAGGGCGGGGTCGCCGCGCATCAGCGTGATGCCCGCCGCCGCCGCAGCCACGTCCGTGCCGGTCGCCATGGCGAGGCCCAGGTCGGCAGCGGCCAGCGCCGCCGCGTCGTTCACCCCGTCGCCCACCATCGCCACCGGGCCGCGCCCGCGCAGCGCCGCCTACACCGCGCTGGGCGACCTGGAACGGGCGCGGACCACCATCACGGCCGCGGCCGCCATCGCGCCATCGGACCCCACGGTGCTGATCGGGCAGGCGCGGGTGGCCTTGGCGGCCGAGGAGCTGGATGCGGCACGGACGCAGAGCGACCGGGTGCTGGCCATGGCGCCGGCCCTGGTGGAAGGCTGGCT
>CALMVT010000003.1:38053-38959 GCA_937873175.1 uncultured Acetobacteraceae bacterium
CAGGCGGACATCGACGCCGGGCTGCTGATCGACCCGCCCGACCCGGCCCTGCACCTGGACGCCCTGGCGGTGATGGCCTTTTCCGGCCGGGTCGCGGATGCCGAGCTGCAGCTGCAGCGCATGGTGGAGGGGTTCGAGAAGATGCCGCGCGGCTTCTTCTACCTGGCGGTGGCCTCGGCCGGGCTGAACCACAACAGCCAGGCGCTGGACGCGGCTTACCGCTTCCTGAAGGTGCAGCCGAAGAACACGGAGGCGGTGCAGCTGGCGGCCGAGCTGGAGCTGCGCATGGGCCGGCCGCAGCGGGCGATCGAGGGTGTGAACCGGCTGGGGCCGGTGCGGGATGCCGGGCTGGCCGATGTTCTGGGCCGCAGCTACTTCCTGGCCGGGCAAACGGCGGACGCGATCCAGAGCTTCGGGGCCGCCACGGCGCTGGACCCCGGCAACAAGGAGTTCGCGGCGCACCTGGCGGCGGCGCAGGCCTTGTGGAGCCGCTCCTCCTCGCCCTGAGGCGGCAGACCGCTTCACCCAAGGCCGGCAATGTTGCATGGTGGGGGCAACGAACTGCGCCGTGGTCGGCATCGGCAGAAGGGGATGGGGTATGAAGCGTCGTGAACTGATGGCCGCCGCCGCGGCGCTGGCCGCCGCACCTGGCGTGGCCCGGGCGCAGGGCGCCGCCACCAAGGTGACGTTCTGGCACGCGATGCCGGGGGTGCTGGGCGAGGAGGTGAACCGCCTGTGCACCGGGTTCAACGCGTCGCAGACGGCCTATGAAATCCAGCCGATCTTCAAGGGCACCTACCCGGAAACCCTGACGGCGGCGATCGCGGCCTGGCGGGCCGGGCAGGCGCCGCACCTGGTGCAGATGTTCGAGGTGGGCACCGGCTCCATGCTGGCCGCCGGGCCGGC
>CALMVT010000004.1 GCA_937873175.1 uncultured Acetobacteraceae bacterium
ACTCGGCTCCTACGACCTTCCCGCCCCGCTCGGGATTTACTGGACGCCCAGCCCCATCTTCCTGCACGCGAACCCGTGCCCACGCTACGACGGCGAGAACGAGGTTCCCGAGGTGGTGCGCAGCAGCCTGGTCTCGGTGCGCTCCTACGACACGGACGATCAGTGCATCTACAACCTGGGCCAAGCCGTCGAGGGGATGGCCGTGGACCCGGTGCTGCATCGGGCCGTGTCAGACCCACGAACCAAGTTCGTCAACATCCACACAGCCCGACCAGGCTGCCTGCTGTGCCGGGTGGAGCGGGCATGACCGCCAACGACGGGAATAAGCGCTTGCAGTCACTGGCCGATGCAGGGCTTGACCTGGCCGCGCCGGCCATCGATCCATCGCGCTTCTACGGCCAGGACAGGGCAGGCCGGCGACTTGGCCGCGCAAGGCTGCAAGGCTGGGCCGTGCTGCCCGGCGTGCTGACGCCGGCCGAGTGCGGCGTCCTCGCTGGGCTGTATGGGGATTTAGGCGGCTTCCGCAGCCACATCGTCACGGCTCGGTACAGCTTCGGCCGGGGCGAGTACCAGTAGTTCGCCTATTCGTTGCCGCCCCTCGTGGCTGGATTGCGAAGTGCTCTACCGGGTGGACACCACGACACCAGGCGGCACGCTTGTCTTTCACGTTGTCGGCGCGCTCGCGCAATTTGGGCGCGACTTCGTCCGCGAACGCACGACCGCAGGGTTGAGGGCGACCGGGGCCCCCGGCCGCAAGGGCAGGCGGAGGCCAGCAGTGATGATTGACAAGCTCGCACGCGCCAGAGCTCACCTCGCGGCTAGGCTGACGGTGCGCGAGGCGACCGCGCGTGTGAAGGTCAGCAGGACCGGGCTCCGCGAGGCGCTCAACAGCTCAGTCGACGCGGCCAAGAGGGTGAGTCCGTGGTCTGTTCCAGTCCAGGACTTGTTGGGAGTTGGCTATCATGAATTGATGAGGGCGGCTCCGAGGTAGATCATGGCGTTGAAGCTCGTGTCGGCTTTGTCGCTGCGCATGGTGAGGCGTTTGAACTCCTTCAGCTTGCAAAAGAAGTTCTCGATCAGGTGCCGCCATTTGTAGACTTCTCGGTCGATGTCCAGCGGCGCCTCCCGCTGCGGCATCTGCGAGATGACGATCTCGGCCCCCCGCCCGTCCAACTCGTCAACAATCCAGTTCACATCGAACGCCTTGTCGGCGATGAAAGCGTCGAACTCGATACCTTGGATCAGCGGGGCAACGCCAATCGTGTCGTGTCGCTACCCCGGCGGCAAGCGCTTCGTGTTTCCGCGAGGCAGCAGGACAAAGCGGACGAGATTGCCCGAAGCGTTATCCAAACGGTCTGGTATTACGGCACGCTACTGATCGCTTTCGGTTTCCGCTTCGCGCCGCTCCGGGCCGATCAAGGCCAGGATGGGCGGCCTGTTGGCAGGCTTCGGGCGAAGCGTGGGGTCGCCCGACGGGTGGAGCGTGCGGATGCCAGGTGGGCCGGCCAGTTCAACCCTGTCCGCCCGCACCGCCACCACTGTGAACGGCCCCAGTCGGCCGCCCTCTCCGAGTACGACTGATTTCCCGTCCGGGCCGGCGAAGATCACCCAGCGGCGCTGCTCCACGACAACGAGGCCGGTCAAGCGCGGGAGCACCACCGTGGGCACAGGCGTGAGGTCCCCTGGGCCGGGCAGAACGCGGCCCGGCCTGAACAAGGGTCGAGCCAGCATTGCCTCAGTTCTGACCGGCGCCCGCTCGGGCGACGCAGCGCGCGGGACCGCCGGTAGCGAGGGCGGCGGAAGCGGCTCCTCAACAAGGGTCGGTCGCGTTAAGCCGTATAGGATGCAGCCGATCTCCAACAGGAGCACGGCCGGCAGCGTGAGGCGCTTCACGCAGCCCCATTGCTTGGCGGGCAAGCCTTGTTCACGCAGGCCTGGGCGCCGGACCGGATGCCAAAGCCCCACCCTCGTTAAACAGCAGCAACCGCCCGGCGTTGCCCAAGCCCAGAAACGTGCTGAGGTTGTGCAGCAGCGCCGCGATGATCGCGCCCTCCGCACCCAGCACCCCCGCGGTTGCCAGCCCGATCAAGACCAAAGTCCAGCCGAGGCCGATCGCAACGTTGACATGGATCGTCCGCCGGCACCGGCGGCTGAGGCGGATCGCGGTGGCAATGCGGCGGAGGTCGCCCGTCATCAGCACCAGGTCCGCCGACGCCAGCGCCACGTCCGTGCCCTGCGCGCCGCCCATGGCGATGCCCACCGCGCCGGCCTTCAGCGCCAGGCTGTCGTTGATTCCGTCGCCCACCACCAGCGGGCGGAACCCGGCGCGTATCTCCGCCA
>CALMVT010000005.1 GCA_937873175.1 uncultured Acetobacteraceae bacterium
GCAGGGTGAAGGCGATGTTCTCCCCGCCGCGGAAGCGGAACCGGGCAAAGGCGTAGGCCGCGGGCACGCCGAGCAGCAACGCGAGCGCCACCGAGCACACCGACAGCAGCACCGAGATCCAAAGGTTGCCCAGGAACGTCACGTCCAGCGTGCCGGACGCGGTTTGCAGCTTGCCGGACAGCAGGGCCGCGTGGTTGGCCAGGGTCGGACGCACCGCGAGCGTCGGCGGGATCTGCTCGTTCGTCTCAAACGACATCAGTAGGATCCAGGGAATCGGAAAAAGGAAGAACACCACAACGAGGCAGAGCGCCACCCCCCGGCCGCCCGCGGAACACCTGGTCAGACATAGCCGCGCGCCCTTTCCCGGAGTTTGTGCCATTGCTTCACGAAGACGTTGGACAGCGTGTAGGTCAGCGCCCACAGGATCATCAGCACCGCGGCCGAGCCGCCGAGGTTGGTGTATTGGAAGAAATCGAGGTAGGCCCGCACCTGGAACACCAGCAGGCTGTCGCCGGGTCCGCCCTGGGTCATGGCGTAGATGATGTCGAACTGCTGGATTGAGTCTATCATGCGGAACAGGATCGCGGTCAGCAGGAGCGGCGTCAGCATCGGCACGGTGATGCGGAAGAACACGAAGCTCGGCCTCACCCCGTCGAGCCGCGCGGCCTCGAACGGCTGCGGCGGCAGGCTGCGCAGTTCGGCCAGCAACAGGATGATCATGGACGGCGTGTAAACCCACACATCGACCAGCACGACGGTGAACATCGCGGAGTCCGGGTCGGACGCCCAGCGGAAATCGTTGATCCCCACGAGCGAGATCAGCCAGCTCAGCACGCCGAAGCCCGGGTTGGTCATCAGCTTCCACATCAGTGCCGCAATAGCCGGCGCGGTCATCAGCGGCATCAGCAGCGCGATGGAGATCGCGTTGTTGAGCCGCGTCCGCTCCCACAGCAGCAGCGCGACGCCGAGGCCGAGGCCGAGCAGCAGCTTCACGATCACGGTCGCGGCGGTGTAGATTAGCGACACCTCGACGGTCCGCCAGAACTCGGCGCTGGTCAGCAGGTCCCCGTACCGGGCCAAGCCCACGAAGCCGCGGGTCTAGGGCATGGCCAGGCTGTAGCGTTCCAGGCTGTGATAGTTCGCCGTGCCGAACGGCACCAGGATGCCGATGCAAACCAGCAGCGCCGGCAGGCTCAGCAGGTAGGGCAGTGCCCGGGTCGCCCAAGGGCGGCGCTGCGGGATGGGATGATGGAGGGCAATGTCGGACGTCGGGCATCCTGCGCAGCGGAACGGGGGCGGCCTGCGGCGCCGGCCACTCCCGGCTTGGGTCAGGCGAGGCCGGCCTGCTTAATCTGCTTGTCGATGCTGGCCGCGAGCTTATCGAGGGCGTCGGTCACCGGCGTCTGTTTGGCGACCATCTGCTGCAGCGCCGCCCACTCCGTGGTGACGTTGAAGAACAGCGGCTGCGGCGTGAAGTAGATCTTCGCACCGGGTTCGGTGATCTGGTAGGTTTTGGTGAAGTTCGGGAAGTTCTTCTCCACCCGCGACGTGAACTCCTCGTCCTTCCAAATGCTGGCGCGCACCGGGTCGATCTGGTCCTTGCCGCGGGCGCAGAACAGCAGGTGGTCGGTGCCGCTTGCCCATTGCATGAAGTACCAAGTCGCGTCCTTGCGGCGGGATGAGTTGGCCATGGCGAGCGACCAGATCCACACGTTGGACTTGGGGCCTTGCGCCGCCGGGTTTGGCGCCAACGGCGCGTAGGCGAGCTGCCCCTTCATTTTGGTGTCGCCGCTGTTGGCGAAGTAGCCGAAGCTGTCGGCGTCGTAGATCATGCCCGACGCGCCGGCCCCGAGGTCGGAGTTGACCTGGTACCAAGTGTAGGTCGCCCAGTTCTTGGGTCCGCTGTCCTGCACCATCTTCACGAACATGGCCGGGAATTCCTTGGACTCCGGGGAGTTCACCGCGGACTGTTGCTTGCCGCCGCTCACCGTGAAATCCTTGGCGCCGTAGTTCGCGTAGCCCGACAGGAAGCCTGGGTGGATCGTGGCCCAGGACCGGCTGCCGGGGGTGCCCACGCCGTAGATGCCGCCCCCGGCGTCGCGGGTGATCTTCGCGCCGGTTTCCATCATCTCCTGCATGTTCTTCGGCGGCTGCAGCTTCATGCGGTCGAACAGCGGCTGGTTGTAGGTCACGACGTTGACCTCGAACCCCCACGGCAGCGCCCACTGCTTCGCCCCTGCCCCGCCCGGCTTGCCGGACCAGGAGGTCGAAGCGCGCAGGTTCGGCAGGATGTCGTCCCAGTTGCAGGCCGGGTTGGTCTTGGCCCGGTCCTTGATGTACTCCTTGAGATCCACGAGCCACCCGGCCGGGCCTTATTGCCAGGTCTGGTAGGCGCCGGTCATGAACAGGTCATACTCGGCGGAGCGCGACGACAAGGCGGCCGTCACCTTGTCGAAGTAGACGCCGTCCGGGAAGATGTCGTGAGTGATGTTGCTGCCGGTAAGCGGTTTGAACGCTTCGATGTCGGCGATCATCGCGTCGGCGTAAGGGTGCTTGTTCAGCAGCAGCTTGACGTTGCTGCCCCCATGCGCCTTCCAGTTGAAGTCGGCCGCCAGCGCCCGGGTCGCGGAGGCGTTGACCAGCATGTCGGCCAGCCCCGCCGTGACGCCCAACGCCCTCAGCCGGCGCACCAATTCCCGCCGGCCCATGCCGCGGGCGACAAACGTTTCGCAAAGCTCCTTGGCCTTCTCGTGCGTAACCGCTTCCTTCCCTGTTGCCGCGCCGGTTCGGGCCGGCACCCACCCTATCTTGTTATGGAATCAACACGATCTTGATGGAGCCTTCGCCCTTCTTCATCATGTCGAAGCCTTTCTTGAACTCCGCGAGCGGCAGCACGGTGGTCACCACGCCCTCCGTCGGCAGGCGCGCGTCGTTGATCGCCGCCGTGGTGAGGGGGTTAGCAATACGGGCCGAGATGCGCCCCGTAGAGGTCAAGCTGCTTGCGGTCGCTGATGATGCTGCAATCCGCCGTGACCTCCTGGCCGGACACGCTGAACTCAACAAAGCGCCCGAGCTTGCGGATCATGTTCAAGCCCTGCATCACCGAGGACGGGTGCCCCGTCGCCTCGATGTACACGTCGCAGCCGTAGCCTTCCGTCAGGTCCTTGACCGCCTGCACCACGTCCTCCTTGGCCGGGTTCATGACCA
>CALMVT010000006.1 GCA_937873175.1 uncultured Acetobacteraceae bacterium
GAGGGCGTTGCGCCCATCCAGATGAACGTGCGCCGTGGCCGCCGGGTCAGCACGGCGCGGGCCTACCTATGCCCGGCCCGCCGCCGCCCGAACCTGCGCGTCGTCACCGGCGTCACGGCGCAGCGGCTTCTGATCGAGGGCACGCGCGTTGCGGGCTGCGTGGTCCGCCGCGCCGACGGGTCCACGGCCGAGATGCGGGCGCATCAGGGCGTCATCATCTGCGCCGGCGCCATCGCAACGCCGCAGCTCCTGATGCTGTCCGGCATCGGCAATGGCGAGGCGCTGCAGGCGCTTGGCCTGCCGGTCACGCTGCACCGGCCCGGCGTTGGGCAAAACTTGCAGGACCACTTCATCAGCCGCTTCGGCTTTCGCACCCGCCCGGCCGGCACGCTGAACGAGATCACCGCCAGCCGGCTACGCACTGCCGGCATGGTCGCCCGCTACGCGCTGCGCCGCAGCGGACCCATGGCGGTAGGCGCGACGGAGGCCACACTGTTCGCCCGCGTGACCCCCGGCGCGGAGGAGGCCGAGGTGCAGTTCCAATTCATCAACTTCAGCCTGACGCCCGGCGGCGGCTACGTGCTGCCGAAACACCCGGGCTTCATGTTCAACTTCGGCCAATGCCGCCCCGACAGCCGCGGCGAGATCCTTCTCCGCAGCGCCGACTCGGACGACAAGCCGGTGATCCGCGCGAACTACCTTTCGGCGCCGGGCGACCAGCGCGTGATGGTCGCGGCGGCGCGGCTCGCCCGCAAGCTGGGCCGCACCGCGCCGTTCAGCGGCCTGGTGCTGGAGGAGATGGCGCCGCCGCCCGAAGTCTCGTCCGACGATGACTTGCTGGACTACATGCGCGCGTCCGGCACAACGGTGTACCATCCCTGCGGCACCTGCCGGATGGGTAGCGACGTTAACGCCGTGGTCGATCCCGAGCTGCGGGTGCGCGGGATCGACGGGCTGCGGGTCGCGGACGCGTCGGTGATGCCGTTGGTGCCGTCCAGCAACATACAGCCCGCCGTCATGATGGTGGCCGAGCGCGCAGCGGATTTCATCCGGGCGCTGGGATGAGCTTGGCTTGAACGGAGCGTCTGCATGGCGTGGTGGAGCTGAGCGGGATCGAACCGCTGACCTCCTCATTGCGAACGAGGCGCTCTCCCAACTGAGCTACAGCCCCGCCGTGCAGGCGGCGGACAATGCTCAGGCCGGGCGGGCAAGTCAAGCCGGCCCCTGCACATTCCGCCCGGTTGCGCCCCGCCGGGCGCGTCGGTAGGGTCCCGCGCATTCTCCGGGAGGCGGCCAAACGTGATTCCAGCGCTTTTTCAGTTGCTCAACGCCATTATCGGCCTGTTCGTGTGGGCGCTGATCCTGTCGGCCATCTTCAGCACGCTGGCCTCCTTCGGCGTGCTCGATACCCGCAACCGCCTCGTCTGGACCATTGGCGACTTCCTGACCCGCGTGACCGAACCGATCCTGCGCCCGATCCGCAACGTGCTGCCCAACTTCGGCAACATCGACATCAGCCCGATCGTCGCTATCCTGCTGCTGCAATACGTCGCGCGCCCGCTGCTCGCGACCATCTTCACTGGGATAGTCACCGGAGTTTGGACGCTCATGTGATGGCGGCCCGCGTCATCGACGGCACCGCGGTCGCCGCCGCCCTCCGCGCCCAGATCGCCGAACAAACCGCGGCCCTGCCGTTCACGCCGGGGCTTGCCGTCGTCCTGGTTGGGGACAACCCGGCCAGCGCCGTTTACGTGCGCAACAAGGACCGCGCGGCGCAGGGCGCCGGGATAGCAGCGCAAACGATCCGGTTGCCGGCCAGCGTGTTCGCCAAGGACCTGATGGGAGTGATCGAGCGGCTGAACGCCGATCCCGAGGTGGACGGCATCCTCGTGCAGCTCCCGCTGCCGGACGCCATCCCGCCGCGTCCGGTGCTTGAGGCCATCGACCCGGCCAAGGACGTGGACGGCTTCCACCCCCTGAACGCCGGCCGTTTGCAGGACGGAATCGACGTGCTGGCCCCTTGCACGCCCAGCGGCGTCATGCGCCTGCTGGCAGCGGCCGGGACGCCGTTGCGCGGAGCCCGAGCCTTGGTGCTGGGCCGGTCTACCATTGTCGGGCGGCCGATGGCGGCGCTGCTGCTTGCGGCCGATGCCACAGTAACGATCGCCCATTCCCGCACGGTGGACGTCGCGCAGGAGTGCCGCCAGGCCGATGTCCTGGTGGCGGCGGTGGGACGGACGGAAATGGTGCGCGGCGACTGGGTCAAACCCGGCGCCACCGTGATCGACGTGGGCATCAACCGGCTGCCGGACGGCAGGCTGGTAGGCGATGTCGCCTATGCCGAGTGCGCGGCGGTCGCCGGCGCCATCACCCCGGTGCCCGGCGGCGTTGGCCCGATGACCATTGCGTGCCTGCTGGACAACACCGTCAAGGCGGCTCTGCGCCGGCGAGGCGGGCGCGGCTAGAAATCGGTGCAGCGGCCCTTCTGCTCCCAATCGCCGAAACGGGTCGGCTCCGGTCCCTTGGGACCGCCCAGTTCCGGGGGCAGCTTCGGGTCGTGGGGCTTGGACGCGGGCGGGGTGCGCTCGGCATCGTGCCGGGCCAAATGGTCGTCGGCGGTCGGGGCTTGAAGCGTGTCATCCATGCCCGATAGATGGTCGGGCCGGCGCCGTTCGCAACGTCAGGCCAGCCCGCGCCGCAGCACCTGCGCCAGCCAGAGCGTCAGAAGCACGATGCAGGCGGAGTCGAGCAGGAACGCAGCCGAGTAGCCGAACCGCGCGATGGCCGCGCCCATCAGCAGCGCACCGACGCTCTGCCCGAGGAACAGTAGGCAGGCGAAGGCCGCGACCGCGGTGGCCCGCGCCTGCGGCAGCATCTCCGTCGCCCGTGCCTGCAGCACGGAATGCAGCATGAAGAAGCCGAGACCCAGCGCCAGTTCCACCGGGACGAACAGCCAGGGGCGGCCGCTCGCCACCGCAGTCGCCAAGGCCGCCGCCATCAGCAGCCCACCCGCGAGCGCCAAGCCCCCCTCCCCCAGCCAAGCCAGCAAGCGCCGGGCCAAGCGGGTGTAGGCCAACGCGCCGAGGCCGAAGCACGCGAGGATCAGGCCGACCCGCGCGTAGCTCAGCCCGAAATGCTCGTGCAAGTAGGGCGCAAGATAGGGGAAGCAGCCGACGAACAGCGCGCCGTCGAGCACCGCCGCCAGCAGCACCAGGCGCCCCGTGCGATGCCGGGCCATGCGGACGTAGTTCTCGGGGTTGAACATCCGGCCGGGGCTGCGGCGGTCCGGCAGGCCGCGGATGCGCGCGGCGAACGCCGCCGCGACCAGGACCGCGAGGCCGGCCAACACCAGGAACACCCCGCGCCACCCGACATACTGCCCGAACACGCCGCCGACCGGCCCGGCCAGCGTCTGCGCCAGCACGATGCCGGTCAGGAACTTGCTGAGCGTCACCTGCCGCTGGTCGTACGGCACGGCGTCGCCGATATAGGCCATGCCGACCGGGATCAGCCCGGCGCTGGCCGCGCCCGCGCAGGCCCGCAGCACCGTCAACCCCGCAAGGTTGGACGCAAGCGCGCAGCCGCCGGTGAACAGCGCGTAGCCCACCAACGCGCCCAACATGACCCGCAGCTTGCCGAACCGGTCGCCGACCGGCCCCAGCACCAGTTGGTTCAAGCCGTAGGGCAAGGTGAAGGCGGCAATGACCACCCACAGGTCAGGGATCGACACCGAGAAGTCCGTTGCAATCGCGTGCAGCAGCGGATCAACGATGCGTGCCCCGGCCGAGGACAGGAACGCAGCCGCCGCCAGCAGCCCGAGCGGCAGGGCGACGTGTTCAGTGTCGGCTTGGGACATGGGCCGGGAATGTCGGCTCGCCTGCAAGGCCCGACACACTAGGCCGCCGGGCGGGTCCGGCGGCTGTCGGTCCGCAACTGGCCGCAGGCGGCCAGGATGTCCTGCCCGCGCGGCATCCGGATCGGGGCGGCAAAGCCCGCGTCCTGCACGATGGCCGCGAACCGCTCCAGCGCCTCCCGCCCGCTCGGCCGGTAGTCGCTGCCGGGCCAAGAGTTGAACGGGATCAGGTTCACCTTGGCGGGGATGCCGGCAATCAGGCGCACCAGTTCCCGCGCTTCCGCCTCGCTGTCGTTCACGCCGCGCAGCATGATGTATTCGAAGGTGATGCGCCGGGCGTTGGAGGCGCCGGGGTAGCGGCGGCAGGCGGCGATCAGTTCGGCGATGGGATACTTGCGGTTCAACGGCACGATCTCGTCCCGCAGGTCGTCCCGCACGGCATGGAGGGAGACCGCGAGGTTGACCCCAAGCTCCGCCCCGCAGCGGTCCATCATCGGCACCACGCCCGAGGTGCTGAGCGTGATCCGGCGGCGGGACAGGCCGATCCCCTCCGGGTCCATGGCGATCCGCATGGCACGGAGGACGTTTTCGTAGTTATACAGCGGCTCGCCCATGCCCATCAGCACGATGGTGGACAGCAGGCGCGGCACGTCCCCGTGCGGGCTGGGCCACTCGCCATAGGCGTCGCGCGCCGCCATGAACTGGCCCACGATTTCGGCCGCGCCCAGGTTGCGCGCCAGGCGCTGCGTGCCGGTGTGGCAGAAGCGGCAGGACAGGGTGCAGCCGACCTGGGAGGAGATGCACACGGCGCCGCGGTCCTCGCGCCGGTCGGGGATGTAAACAGTTTCCGCTTCCTGCCCGTCGCGGAAGCGGAACAGCCATTTGCGGGTTTCGTCCTCGCTGGTCTGCTCCGTGGCCACGCTGGGCCGGCCGACCACGAAGCGTTCGGCCAGGCGCTCCTGCAACGGGCGGGCAATGCTGGACATCCTCGTAAAATCGGTCGCGCCCTGGTGGTAGATCCAATGCCAAAGCTGCTTGGCGCGGAACGGCTTCTCGCCGATGGCGGCGAGTTCAACCGCCAACTCCTCGCGCGTCAGGCCGACGAGGTCGCGCCGCCCATCCGGCAATTCCGCCGGGGGCGGGTTGAACAGCGCGGACTTCGCCAGGATGCGGACGCGCTCGGCCTCCGTCAGTTCGGGCGTAGGGGCGGTGATCGTGCTCACTTGGCGGGGCATGCCTTGTTGATCGCGGCGTAGGCCGGGCTGAAGCCGCGCAGGCTGAAGGTGTCGGTCACGGTTGTGCTGCGCGGCCCCGGCGACTTCGCGACCGCCTCCCGCGCCTTCACGAACGCCGCCGCAGCGGCCCGGCCGTCGCGGGCGAAGGCCGAGCGGCCCGCCGTGTAGAACGCAAGCTGGGCCTGTTCGACACCCATCTGCACCTCCGCATCCGCCGCATATGGGAACCCGGCGCTGATCGCCACGCTGTCCCGCCCGTTGTTGCGATGCGTGACCGTCAGCACAACCTCGCCCCGGCCCGGCAGCGCCGGCTGCGAGCTGGCGGCGCGGACAAAGGCGTAGCAAACAAGCTGCCCGCCTTCCTGGTGCGTGACGGCTTGCCAATCCTCGAACTTGCCGATCGACTTGGGCGCGGCGTTGGCGGAACGGGCGGCTTCACGCGCCGGAGGTTGCGCCGCGGTCTTGGGCTGCGCAAGGGCCAGCGACGGCCATGCCGCAGCGGCCAGGATAAGCAGATGTCTGGAGGGCATGTTCGTCAGATACGGTGCGCCCCGAGTCAGGACAAGCGGCGCGTCAAGGGTCCGTCGCATCCGGCAGCCAATCCGGCCGCATTCGGCGGAACCGCGGGTCGCCATGCCCTTCCGGCGACGCCAACGCCTGGTCCGGCCCGCCGCTCGCCACCGGGCGCTCAGCAAAGCGCCCGTGCTGCAGCAGCCGGTCATACATCACCAGCGCCCCGGCCACCGCTAGGTTCAGGGCGAAGCGCGTCGGGATGCGGACGACGAAGCGGCACCGTTCCCGCAACGCCGCGGACAAACCCGACCGCTCCGGACCCAGCACGTAGGCGGCGTTCAGCGGATGCCGGAACGACGGCAGGTCCACGGCGTCGTCCAGCAGCTCGATGCCGACCAGCGCGCATTCCCGCGGCAACTGGATTGCGGCCGGGTCGGGAAAGCGCCAAAGCGGCACGTGCGCAGGCGTGTCCGCGGTGTCCGCCGCCCGCCCGGCGCGCGCATCCCAGCCCGCGCCGACGGTGAAGCAGAATGCCGCCCCGAACGCATGACCGGTGCGCAGCAGCGCGCCCATGTTGGCGGATTTCGAGACGCCCTCCGCCCCAATGCCGAAATAGCCGCGTGCGGGGGCGCCGCGTGTGCGTGCATTGGGTATCTTGGCCGAACACATCGGCGCGGGATAGGTGTTCCCCATGACGGATGCAACCGACGCCAGGCTCGCCGCGCAGTACGAAGCCTTCCCCTACCCCAAGCGCGACCCGCGGGACGAAGCGCGGCGCTTGATCGTCGGCAGCCCGAGCCACCTGCGGGAGATCGACCATTGGGTGTTCGGCGCCGCCCGCCCCGCGTCCAGGCCACTGCGTGCGCTGGTGGCCGGCGGCGGCACCGGGGACGGCGCGATCATGCTGGCGCAGCAGATGGCGACGGCGGGGCGGCCGGGCCGGGTTGCCTACCTGGACCGCTCCGCCGCCGCGCATGGGGTGGCGCGGGCGCGGGCGGAGGCGCGGGGGCTGACGCTCGATTGGCATACGGGGTCGCTGCTGGATTTGCCGGAGTCGGGCCTCGGCCCGTTCGACTACATCGACTGCTGCGGCGTGCTGCACCACCTGCCGGACCCGGCGGAGGGCCTGCGGGCGCTGCTGTCCGTCTTGGCGCCGGGCGGCGGGATGGGGCTGATGGTGTATGCACCGCACGGCCGAACCGGCGTCTACATGCTGCAGGACGCGCTGCGGCGGCTGGCGCCGGAGGGGGATGCGCCGCCGGCCCGGCTGGATGTGGCGCGCCGGGTCATGCGGCACTTGCCGGAATCCGCTTGGCTGCGCCGCAACGCCTATTTCGGCGATCACATCGACGGCGGTGATGCCGGGCTGTACGACCTACTGCTGAACCCGCGCGACCGGGCCTACACCGCGCCGGAGTTCATGGGCTTGTTGGAAAGCGCCGGGCTGACGGTTACGGCGCTGATGGAGCCGCTGCGCTACAACCCGGCCGTTTACCTGCCGGACCCCAAGCTGCGCGCCCGCATCGACGCCCTGGACCCGGCCGCCCGCGCCGGCCTCGCGGAAGCGCTGACCGGCAACGTGAGCACCCACGTCGCCTACTGCGCCCGTGCCGCCGAGACCAGGCCGGCGCCCGATCCGATGCGGGAGGACGCCGTTCCCGTGGCGCGGGAGCTGCCGGCGGCGGAGCTGGCCCGCAACATCCGCCCGGACGGCACGCTGCCGTTCCTGTTCGACGGCCTGCGCGTGCCGGTGCCGCTGCCGCCGCTCGCTGGCGCGATCCTTGGCCTGATTGACGGCGCGCGCAGCGTGGGCGGCATCGCGGCGGCCTTGCGCGCGCGCGGCACCGACGCTGGCGCCTTTGCCCGGGGCTGGCGCCAGACCTTTGATGCGCTGTCCGGCGTCAACCGCATCCTGCTGTCGCCCCCGCCCTGATGACTTCCCCCTCGACATCAGCAGTGATCGTGATCTTTGGCGCCGCCGTGCGACCCAACGGCCAGCCGAGCGGCGCCATGCTGGACCGGGTGCGGGCGGCGTTCCGCCTGGGCGAGCACCTGCCGGGTGTCCTTTACATGCCGACCGGCGGGGTCGGTCGGCACGGCCCGGCCGAGGCGGAGGTGATGGCCACCCTGCTGCGCGACCGCGGCGTGCCCGCCGACCGGATCAGGACCGAGCCGACCGGCACCAACACGATATCCTCCGTCCGCGCCTGCGCCCGGCTGCTGCGTGGCCACGCCGGGCCGGTGTATGCCGCCACCTCCGCCTACCACCTGCCGCGCTGCGTGCTGCTGCTGCGCCTGGCCGGCCTGGATGCGCGGGCCTGCCCGCCGAGCCGGGGCGCGGCGTCCTCCAGCCTGCGCAAGCGCTGGTACTGGCGGCTGCGGGAGGTGCCTGCGATCCCGGTGGATGCGGCGCTGCTGGGCTGGCATCGTCTGCGGGGCCGCATCTAGACCTTCATTGCTCTGACTATGCAAAGCTGCAGTGGCGTATGTAGTTTGCGCATTCTGGGGGGCTGA
>CALMVT010000007.1 GCA_937873175.1 uncultured Acetobacteraceae bacterium
GCCGCACTGCCGGCCTGCGCGGCCTCGGCCTGCTGCTGCAGCACCGCCAACCGCTGCTCGGCCGCCGTAACCTGCTGCCCGGCCTGCTCAAGCTGGGCAGCCTTGTCGGCCAGGCGCTGCTGCTCCACCTCGACCGCAGCCTGAACGGCGGTGAGCCGCTGCTCCGCGGCGGTGCGCTGTTCCGCAAGCTGGTCGGACTGCGCCTGGCTTTCCGCAAGCTGCTGCCCGGCTGCGGCATTGCCGGCCTGCGCGGCCTCGGCCTGCTGCTGCAGCGCTGCCAGCCGCTGCTCGGCGGCCGTGACCTGCTGCCCGGTCTGTTCAAGCTGGGCGGCCTTATCGGCCAAGTGCTGCTGCTCCACCTCGACCGCAGCCTGAACGGCAGTGAGCTGCTGCTCGGCGGCGCTGCGCTGTTCTGCAAGCTGGGCGGACTGCGCCTGGCCCTCCGCGAGCTGCTGCCCGGCTGCAGCACTGCCGGCCTGCGCAGCCTCGGCCTGCTGCTGCAGAACCACGAGCCGCTGCTCGGCGCCCGTGACCTGTTGCCCCGCCTGTTCAAGCTGGGCGGCTCTGTCGGCCAAGCGCTGCTGCTCCGCCTCGACCGCGGCCTGAACGGCGGTGAGCTGCTGCTCCGCGGCGCGGCGCTGTTCTGCAAACTGGGCGAACTGCGCCTGGCCCTCCGCGAGCTGCTGCCCGGCTGCGGCATTGCCGGCCTGCGCGGCCTCGGCCTGCTGCTGCAGCACCGCGAGCCGCTGCTCGGCGGCCGCGACCTGCTGCCCGGCCTGCTCAAGCTGGGCGGTCTTGTCGGCCAGATGCTGCTGCTCCGCCTCGGCCGCGGCCTGAAGGGCGGTGAGCTGCTGCTCAGCGGAGCTGCGTTGTTCCGCAAGCTGAGCCAACTGCGCCTGACTTTCCGCAAGCTGCTTGTTGACGTCGCCCAGCTCCGATGTCTGAACGACCGCATCGGTGCGGAGCCTGTCTTCTGCTTCCTTGCTCTGCGCCAGGCTGCTTTCCATGTCGGCACTGGCGGCGCGCTGCCGCGCCAACTGCTTCGCAACCCCGTCGAGCTGCGCCTCCGTTTCGACGAGGCTGCTCCTTGCCGTCTCGAGTGCCGTGTTGGTTTCGACCAACTGGGTAAGCGCCACCTTGCGGTCTTGCGCGGTCTTGTCGGCTGCAGCCGTGACCTCGGCCATCGACTTCCGCAAGCCAGCAAGCGTGCCGGCAGCCTTCTGCTGCTGATCCAGATCCGCGACGAGACGGTCCCGCGCGGCCGTCAACTGGCCAACCTGCGCTGACGTGCTGGCTAGCAGCGCGGACTTCGACGAGATCTGCGTGATCGCTACGACCCATCCAATAAGGGCCGAGCCAGCCAGGATGGCCACTACTGGACGCCTGATCTCGCTCCCCCGATCGGTAGCCACGCCGCTTCCTTCTCCCAGTTGATTGCTTATGCGCCCACGATCGCGATGCCGCGATGCCGCGATGCTTTTACGCGCACGCTCCATGGACCGCTCAATATCCGCTACGGATACCTTTTTAGGACGGGGGAAAGTGTTGGGATCGCGACCTTCTTCGATCCATACCGCCATGTAGCGACGTCGGAACCTCCGATCTTCAAACGGGCCAGCGATATTGTTTCTCCACAACAAACGAAGCCAAACCCCCATGCGGCGGAGGCCAGTCAGGTGGATCATCGTCTGTTCATTGATCTCAGACATGAAAGCTCCCCGCAAAACCGCGCCCATCCGTGTGCCCCGACCCATGTCAAAGCCGCAACTGATCCTCTACGGGCGTTCGTGGACAGCTTACGCTACGCGGAGCGCTCTTTGTTCAGCCTGGACCGGAGTACGGTAGCCGAGAGAAGAATGCAACCTGCGCCGATTGGAGAATTCCTCTGTGTAGAGATTACCCTAAACAATGAGCCTCGACTTTGCCCATATCACGGGATCGAGAGGTTAACCTCAGATCCAGAATGCTGGCTTGTCGCCGATGAGTGCGAGCGCGTCGTCGAGTGGCAGGACAGCGCCGAACGGCCTGGCAGGTTTCCAGGCGTCGCGACGCCACCACAACACTTCGAGGCGGTCGCCTGAGGGCAGCAGTTTCAAGCGCGCGACGGGCGCGCCCGTTCGGGCGGAGATCAAGGTGTAGCCACCCCTGACGCGGCGCGCCTCCACGCCGCCGCGCGGCCAGGGGTAAGCTGCAATGCGCCCGATCACAGGATCGCCCGACCCCATCGCAATCTCCCCGGCCTGTATTCTGTTGAGACCTGTTGCACCACGTTAGCCCGAGCAGGTCCGCCATGGTCCGTCCCGATCTTCAACTGCCGCCCAGCTTCCTGGCCTACCATTACAGTTGCATGGTTCGTTTCATGTGTGAGCGTTGGGCGGCGGCTTGGTGCGCCCTGCGCCAGAGCGACCAGGCGATAGCGTGGGCCGGACGGATGCGGCGCTGTGCCAGGCGGGTGGCGACGCGGCGGATTTCCTGGACGGACCAGCGGGCGAGGGCTGGGGCTGTCGAGAAAGGCGTCGCAACGTTTTTTGTGGGGCCGGCCGGTTTGCGCGATGGCGGATGGTGGCCAGCATGGCGAACGCCAGCATGACCAGCGACACATGGCGGTGCCAGCCGTGCCAGGACCGGCTTTCGTTGTGGTCAAGGCCCAACTCGGTCTTGGCGGTCTCGAAGCTGTCCTCAATGGCCCAGCGGCTTCCTTCAACGGCCACCAGCGTGCCGATGCCTGTGCCGGCCGGGCACCAGGTGGCAAAAAACGCACACGCGCCATCGGCGACGCTGCGCCGGACCAGCAGGCCGCGCGTCCACAGGCCGTGGCTGCCAGAATAGCCCTGGGCCGGACCGTCCAGGTCGGCCAGCTCCACATATGCCCAGTCGTAGACGCGCGGCCCTTTGGTGCCTGCGCCCGCCGAAAGGCGCTGCCAGCCGGAGGGCGCCAGCGCGGCCGCGACGTCCTCGGCCATGCCAGCCACGTCGGGACGCATCCCCGACGACCACACCTCCTGGGTGCTGGGCATGCCGAGCACGTAGCCCTTCCCAGCGCGCCGCAGCGCCATCTCGAGCTCGCTCACGCCGTAAACCGTGTCGGCGGCCACCCAGGCAAACGGCACGCCCGCTGCCATGGTGCGCTCGACCATGCGCACGGCCAGGTGTGGCTTGGTCGCAAAGCCCGTCCCCTCCGGCACGTGCGCCGCGGCCAAGCGGGCCGGGTCGCCTGTCCAGCCCTTTGGCAGGTAGAGCGCACGGTCGACGAACGCATGGCCGTGCCGGGACACGTAGGCCGCGAACACCCCGATCTGGCAGTTGGTGATCTTGCCAGCCGAGCCGGTATACTGCCGCCCAACCCCGCAGGACGCCTTGCCCTGCTTGAGAAACCCCGTCTCGTCGATCACCAGCACCGCATCCGGGTCGGACAGCGTGTCCAGTGCATAGTCGCGCACCACGTCGCGCAGCGCGTCCGCATCCCACCGACCCCGTCCCAGGATCGCCTGCTGGCGCCACGGCCCGGGGTCGCCCGCCGCCTCGGCCCGCATCCAGCCCGTCTTGCGCCGCTCCGGCCCCAGCAGGCCGTCCAGGAACAGCCCTGCCGAGGCCGCCACGCGTTCTTGTGTGAACAATGGCCGCATCCGGGCTTTGACGTCCCGCAACGACAACGCCCATAGCTCCAGCGTCGCCTCCATCGAGGCCCCCATCATCCACCTACCCCAAATTGCCGGAACCTACCCAATCCAGCATAGAAACTGCAACTGTAATGCTAAGCAGCTTTTGGTAGATTGCGGCGCGGATGCATGATGGTTCGTTCTGCGTTCATTCGGGTGACGGCCTGGTGTATGGCCTGATCGAGTTCGTCCGCGTCCCGGAAGGTGCGGTGGGCGAGGTGGTGGCGCTTGAGGTCGCGCCAGGTGCCCTCGATGGCATTCAGCTCCGGCGCGTAGCGGGGTAGCCACTCCACGGCGAGCCAGGCGTGGCGCGCGGCGAGCGCTGCCGAGCTGGCCCTGCTGGTGTGGATGGGGCCGTTGTCGAGCACCAGCACGACCGGCTTGCGCGTTTGGCCCGGAACCGGGCCGTAGGCGCGGTCAAGCCGTGCGAGCAGCGCGATGAAGTCGCTGCTGCGCTTGGTGGGCGAGGTGTGGACCAAAGTTATGCGGGTGATCGCGTCCAGCACGCCCAGAATGGCGACCTTGCGGGCCTGCCCCGGCGCTTGCACTCGCAGGTCGGCACCCCGCTCGGCCCAGGCATGGGCGAGGTAGGGGTGTGTCAGCGCCTCGCTCTCGTCGCCGTAGAGCAGCACCACGTCGCCCGCCGCGGCCTGCGCGCGGCGCAGTTGCAGCCGCAAGCCCACCTGTTCCACATCACGCACGTTCTGGCGGCAGGTCAGGCTGTGGCGGGGCCGCCGCCATCGGAAGCCCCCTTTCGCAGCAGCAAGCTCAGGTGCGATTGCGCCACGTGCACGCCCGTGCGCGCCTCGATTTCGGCGCGCAACCGCGGCAAGGTCCAGTTCGGCCGGTCCTGCACCGGCGCGGCCAGGATCTCGCGCGCGCAGGCCAGCGCCCGCTCACCCCGCTCGGACGAGGGACCCGGAGCCAGGGTCGAGCGCAACGCGTCCACGCTGCCTCGTGCAAACAACACTCGCCAGCGGCGCACCGCGTCCTCGCCCACCCCGAACGCTTCGGCAATCTGCGGCGCTGTCCAGCCCGCAAGCGTCAGCAAAACCGCCCGCGCCCGGTCTGCTTCGCCACGCACCGGCGTTTTCGCCAACTCCCGCAGCAGTAGACCCCGGTGCTCTCCATCGCGACCGTGGTCACGCTACAGCACTCGAACCAATCGGCGAGCCGGTGCAGGTCAACGGTGAACGTGCCGAAGCTGCGCACCGGCTTGGGATCGCGATCCGACCCGACCGCCGCGACATGCAAGGTGGCACCGATGTCGATCGCGGCTGCATGGGAGTGGACAGGCGCCATTCCCCGCTTCCCATTGGACCGCTTGGCTTTGCTCATGAGGCCCTCCTCTGCTGCAGGTGGAGGGGATGGGCTGCGCGACAGATCAATTTCCTAACCGGGATCACCCTGGAAGGCGTCACCACTCGTAAGTGCGCAGCAGCCCACGGGCCAAATTCGAACACGGGGTTCTTGACCACCAAAAACGGAGCGGCCGCCCCCCTCCGGCATCTACCATACACCCGACCGTTTCTCCCGTCACAGGAGGCGCCCCGAGCCGCGCTCGTTCGGAAGGATCTTGCCTTTTCGGAGCGGATCATGAAGCGATAGCACTGGACCGCGGCGCGGCGCCAAGTCAGCCATCCCGCGGTGGAGCGGCGGTGGGACCAAGCCTACCAGCAGCTCCTGGCAGTGCTGCTTCCGGGTCCGGGCGTCCCCGGCGCCGATCCTCCGACGGGCACACCGGAAGGAAGTTGCCATGCACGTAGCCGGTTACGCCTGGGTATCGACCCAGCGCCAAGCCGAAGCACAGTCGACTGACCAGCGGCTCGACCGCCTGCGTGCCCACGCCGAGGGCCAGGGTTGGAGCCAGGGGCTACGCATGAAATTTCCCTGGCCTGCTGGGAGCTGAGGCACGATGACGCGCCCTCGCGATTGCGGGGAAGCAGGGCATGTCGGTCGAGAAGCTGGGGCAGTATTTCGTCGCCGTTGAGGACCCGCGCTGTTCCGGCAAGATCGAGCACCGCTTGGTCGAGGTGCTGGTGGTCGCGGTGTGTGCCGTGATCGCCTGCGCCGAAAGCTGGGACGACATTGCGCTGTATGGCCGCAGCAAGCTCGTATGGCTCAGGACGTTCCTGGATCTGGCAAACGGCATCCCGTCGCACGACACGTTCCGGCGCGTGTTCATGCTAATCGACCCCGATGCGTTCGAGGCCGGGTTCGCGAAGTGGGTTGGCTCGCTTGCGGACAAGTTCGAGCGTGAGGTGGTCGCCATCGACGGCAAGACGGTCCGGCGCTCGTTCGACCACGGGCGGGCACAGTCGCCTTTGCACGTGGTGAGCGCGTGGGCCAGCGAGTAGGGCCTGGTGCTGGGCCAGCGTTGCGTGGATGGCAAGTCGAACTCGCCGAAACCGCTTGGTTTGCGGCTGTGATCACCGCCGTGCCGGAGCTGCTGGACCAGCTTGCGCTTGAGAACAGCATCGTCACCTTGGACGCCATGGGATGCCAGACCCCGCCGCAAACGCTTCGCGTTTCGGCGAGATTGCCGAGAGGATCCTGGTGCGCGGAGGCGACTACCTGCTGACGCTCAAGGGCAATCACCCGTTGGCACACGCGGCCGTGGTGGCGCACTTCGATCAGCACTGCTTCCGCGTGGGCGCACCCTGCCGTGCCGCTTGCGACGCCTTTGACGAAACGCATGGCCGCCTGGTCCGGCGCCGAGTGTTCGCCAGCACGGAAGCGGTGAGCCTGGATGCCCTGCGTGGGTGGCCGGGCCTGCGCACCGTGCTCGCGGTCGAAAGCATCCGCAGCGTCAACAGCGCGCCCACCAAAGTGGAAAGCGAGATCCGCTACTTCCTGTCGAGCTGCCCTGACGACCCAGCCGTTTTGGGCCAGGCAATCCGCTCGCATTGGGCCGTAGAAAACGCGCTCCATTGGGTGCTGGATGTGACGTTTCGCGAGGATGACAGCCGCGTGCGTGACCGCACGGCCGCACGAAACCTGTCCCTTTTGCGCAAGATCGCGCTCAACATCGTCGGCCGCGACACGACCTCGAAGGCCAGCGTGCGCGCCCGGCGCAAAAAAGCTGCCTGGAACGACGCCTACATGCTCCAGCTTCTGGTCGGGTAGCCAACATATTCCGTGCAGGACCAACACAAGATTTCATGCGTAGCCCCTGGGGTTGGAGCGTGTCGGCAGATCGCGTGTTCCGTGACGACGGCCACAGCGGCGCCAGCCTGAGGCGGCCCGGCCTCGACCGCCTGCGCGACGCTGCCGCGGCTGCCCGGCTGGATTGCATCCTGATCACCGAGCCGGACCGGCTGGCGCGCAACTACGTATACCAGGTCCTCCTGGTCGAGGAGTTGCAGAAGCACGGGGCGGAGGTGGAGTTTCTCGACCGGCCGATGGGCCGCGACCCGCACGACCAGCTGCTGCTGCAGATCCGCAGAGCCGTGGCAGAGCCGTGGCAGAGCATGAACGCACCCAGGCGATTTCCGCTGCGCGGAAACGCCGAGATCGCGGAGCGCATGCGTCGCGGCCGCTTGCGCAAGCTGCGGGCCGGCACGCTCCTGCCCTGGACGCAGCCGCCCCACGGCTATCGGCTCGACCCCGGTGTTTGCGAAGCAAATCACCCGATCGGCTGCGCGACCCGGCCGGAGTGCGTGTCGACGAGGCCGAGGCGGCGGTGGTGCGCGACCTGTTCGCCTGGTTCGCCGACGAGGGCGCCACGATCCATGGACTGCGCCAGCGCCTCGATCAGCTCGGCATCCTCTCGCCCCGGGGATACCGAACCTGTAACGGCTCGGCCCTGCACGGCGCGCTGACCAACCCGACCTACCTCGGCCAGATCTTTGCCAACCGTGTCCGCGCACGCCCTGCCGGGCGGCGCCGCTCTGCCCTGCTGCCCGCGGGCCGCAGCGGCACAGGGGCCACGGGGCCGTCGACGCGGCCGAGTGGATCGCCATCGCCCCGGTGCCTGCCCTTATCGGCTTCCTGATTCAGCTTGAACGGCAAGGTGGGCACCCAGCGATCATGCAAGGAGCAAGCCTCCTACGGCGGACCAGCCCGCAATGTCACCGGCCCGATCCATGCAGCAGCGCTTCCCACGCCGCATCAACTACTTTCGGCATTGCGGCTATGTCCGTCAGGCTGAAAACGCTCTAATGACCTGCATGCCTGTAATGGCATGCAGCAACGAGAATAAGGCTGGGGCGGGGAAACGAGGCGTGCACTGGGGGATCTCGGCACTCGTGAAGACTTTCGTATCGCCGCAAACGTCGCTGGGGGACCTCGATGCCGGCTCGGCGGCATCGCTCATCGCGGCGTCCTCCGACGTGACCCTGATCGTCGATGCGCACGGCACCGTCCGCGACACGGCTTTTCAGAACACAGAACTGTTGGACGACCTGAGCGAAAGCGCCGATTGGGTTGGCCGCGCGCTGGCGACAACCGTGTCGCCTGACAGCCGGCCGAAAGTCGAGGCCTTGTTGCGTGAAGCAACGACCGCGGCCGAGCCGAAGTGGCGCCACATCAACCACATCACCCCCGAGGGCCGGTCCGTGCCGGTGCTGTACTGCGGCGTGCAGATCGGCGCGGAGGGCCGCATCGTGATGTTCGGCCGCGACCTGCGCGTCATGTCCGCCTTGCAGCAGCGCCTGATGAACGCGCAGCAGTCGATGGAGCGTGATTATTCCAAGCTGCGCGACGTGGAGATGCGCTACCGCCTGCTGTTCCAGCTGTCGTCCGAGGCCGTGCTGATCCTTGATCCCGCCAAGGGGCGCGTGCTGGAAGCGAACGCGGCGGCGCAGGACCTGTTCGGCGCCGGCTCCGAAGACGTGGTCGGCCGCGCGATGGCCGACATCTTCGGTCCCGACAGCCTGCCGGCGCTGCAAGCGCACCTCACGGCCATCCGCGCCGGCGCCAAGCCGGAAGACACGCCGGCCCGGCTCGCGCGCGGCAGCCAGCCGGTGACCGTCAAGGTGTCGCTGTTCCGGCAGGAGAACGCGGCGCTGTTCCTGATGCGGATCTCCCCTGTGCAGTCCGCCGTGCCCGCGCTGCCGGACGTGAAGACCAAGCTGCTCCGTGCCGTGGAAAGCGCGCCGGACGGCTTTGTGGTGACCGATCACCACGGCGCGGTGATCACCGCCAACGCGGCGTTCCTGGACATGGCGCAACTGCTGGACGAGCACCAGGCGCGCGGGCAGCCGCTCGACCGCTGGGTGGGCGCCAGCGGCGTGGACCTCGATGTGCTGATGGCGAACCTGCGCGGCCGCGGCTCCGTGCGGTTCTTCACCACGACGATGCGTGGGGAGGTGGGGTTGGTGACCCAGGTCGAGATCTCGGCAGTGGCGGTTCGCAAGGGCGGCCAGCCGTCATATGGCTATGCGATCCGCAACGTCGGGCCAAGGCTGCACACGGACACCCGGGCGGCCCAGCAGTTGCCGCGCTCGGTGGAACAGCTCACCGAGCTGATCGGTCGGGTGGCGCTGAAGGACCTGGTGCGGGAAGCGACGGAGGTGATCGAGCGGTTGGCGATCGAGGCAGCGCTGGAGCTGACCAACGACAACCGGGCTTCGGCGGCCGAGATGCTTGGGCTGAGCCGGCAGAGCCTTTACGTGAAGCTGCGCCGCTACGGCCTTGGCGACCTCACCGCCGCGGAGCCGAGTTGATGCCGGCCCTCGTCATCCCCGCCCAGCCCGCACGGCGCCACCCGGCGGCGGTGCTGGAGCTGCTGAAGCCGATCACCTGGTTCGCGCCGATGTGGGCCTTCGGCTGCGGCGTCGTGTCGTCCGGACGGCCAGTCGGCGGGCGGTGGGCGCTGGTGCTGGCCGGGGTGGCGTTGGCGGGGCCGTTGGTGTGCGGCACGAGCCAGGCGGTGAACGACTGCTTCGACCGGCACGTGGACGCGATCGACGAGCCAAGCCAACCCATCCCGTATTACGGAATAATCATTCCAACTAGGCGACTCCGATAACCAGCCGGCAGCTTGGCACCTGCTGAACAATTAGCCGCGCCGTCTCCGCCACCAAGGTCGCTTCGGCTCCTGCTCCACCGTCAGGGGCGCCTCTGGTGGTACGTCCTCCACCACCATCGCGCTCAGCGTGACCAGTTCGAGATCTTCGGCCAGAGCGTCGCGAAGCATGCGGTTCGGTCCATCCTGGGCGTAGCCGAGGTGCAGCAAATTTTCCACCATGACCTTGTCCTGACAAATGAAAACCGGATTGCCTCCTGCCTGGTTGGCCACATGCATGCTGCGATCGATTTGCAGCCGGAAAAGGCTGGTGTTTTCACCTTCTTCGACTTCGGCGGTCATTTTCGTACTGGCGAGCAACTTCAGCAGCCGTCCCGACGGGCGATGCCGGATCGCGTAGAGTATGTACGGCCCGTTCGGGTCGGGAGAGGATTTGCCCGCGTCCGTGTCCGTCTCATTCTTGATCAAAAGCATCGTCGTGTCTTTCCTTGTGCACGGCTTTGGACCTCCTATTACTACTTTGGCACTTTCAGGTCAGGCGGCGGTTGGAACTGGTGCCGACAGCAAGGGCATTG
>CALMVT010000008.1 GCA_937873175.1 uncultured Acetobacteraceae bacterium
GATCAGCGCCTTCACCTGCACGCAGGCCAGCCGGCCGCAGTCGGGCGCCAAGGGCCTGTTGCGGATCGCGGGAACGGTTGCGGGAGCGGCGGCCGGTTTTGTGTTCGCGCCGTGGTTCGTTTACGACGCCCCGGCGACGCTGCTGCTCCTGTTCACGGCCGGCACGCTTGCCATCGCCGGGTCCTTGCTGAGCAAGCACGGCTACGCCTGGCTGCTGGGCGGCGTGACCACCGTTATGGTGGCGCTCGGCTCGCTTGACCGGCCGGAGCTGGCGCTGACGGTCGCGGTTTACCGCACGGCCGAGATCGTGTTGGGCGTGCTTGCAGCCCTCCTTGTCGCGCAGGCGCTGGCCGAGCCAGGCGATGGCGGCAAGGCGGACGCACCGGGCTGGTCGAGCCTGTTCGACCGCAACTGGCACGTGCTGGGCCACGCCGTCCGCAGCGGCCTGGTGGTCGCCGCGGTGCCCGTGGTGTGGCGCGTGCTGGAGATCCCGAACCTGAGCCAGATGGCCATCTCGGTTACGGCTGTGATGGCCGTTCCCCAGTTGTCGGGCGACGCCGCGCAGGACGAGGCGGCCCTGCTGCAACGGGGCGCGCAAAGGATTGCCGGCTGCGGGCTGGGCAGCGGCGCCGGGCTGCTGTTGCTGTCGCTGCCGATGGACAGCTTGGTGCCATGGCTGTTGACCTTGATGGCGGGCGCCTGGCTCGGCATGCTCGTGCAGTCGGGGCGGCACGGCGTCGGGGTTGCTGCCGGGCAGGCGGTGGTTGCGTTCATCCTGACGCTTGTGCAGGGCCAGGGGCCGCCGACCAGCCTGACGCCAGCGCTGGAACGGCTAGCGGGCATGCTTGGGGCCTTGGTCATGCTGCTGGCTGCGACGCTGTTCCTCGGGCCGGCTCCGTCGCAGGAGGCCCACCCCGCCCGGCCCGGCACCCGCGCTCAGGGCGGAGTGCGGGGCCTTCCGGCCCGGTTGCGTGCCAGGCTCGTGGGCGTGCGGGCGCGGTGAGCCGGGTGCGCGCCGCCGAAGGCAGACCGGCAGGGCGCTCCTGCTGCACACCGCACCAACCAAGCAGCGCTTTGCGGAAAAGACCGGCTCAGCCATGACGACGCTGATTGACGTTGTGACGGTAGTATTCGTGCGAGCATCAGTTGCGCCTCGCCGCAAAGCCGGTCGGCAGCGCCTCGGGCCCGCACGCGATCACGGCTTCGTCGTCGCGGGCGCAATCCTCCACGAAGGTGATCTCGGCGAATGAGTTGACCAGCTCGATCGGGTAGATCGGTCCGGCATCGCGGTAGGCGAGCATCCGGTCGATGTGCGGGTTCTGGAAGATGGCAATATTCTGCGGCACTTCTACCACCCAACGCGGGAAGAAGATGGTCCCGTGAACGCGCCGTTCGACAAGGTTGACGACCACGCTCACCCCGGTTCCGGTCGGCTCGACCCAAGAGGCCCTGAAAACACCTTCGGTTAGCCTGACGATATGCGCTTCCTGGTTTTTCACCCAACGTCCGCCGACGACGCCGCTGTGCACGCGGTATTCCAGTTGGCGCTCGTTCTTGATGTATGTCTCGTACTGCCAACCATTGTCGTAGGTGTAGATATAATGTTTCCCGACAAAGGCGGCGATCTCGGCCGGTTTGGTGGACGCGAAGGGATCGGGCATCCTGATCTCCGTTGTGACGGCCCTCGGGGCGGCTACCATGGGACAATAGATGCATCGTGCGGGCTTGTGCACATACGACCAGTTCTGCTCGTGGCGTTGATGGAGTGGACGCCCCCTGACGGCAGCTACGTGCCAAGGTGGAGGTGTTGACTGACCGCCGGAGGAGACGTCCGTGGGACAGGCTATCACAATCGGAGTTGCCGTCAGGGGGTGTCCAGTAACCGGGGCAGATTCCCGGGCAAAGACGTTGCTTTGGTCGTTCCATATCGCAGCTGCAAAGGAACAGAGCGTGCGATTTCAATGCGATCGCGCGATCCACCCATGACAAGGTTTGTTCTGCTGCACCTGCGTGCCCGGGAATCTGCCCCGGTCACCGGGCGTCCACTCCATCAACGCCCCGGATCACCCTCAAGCGCCTGCCTTCGAACCGAGCCTGTCCGCAAGCTGAAACGAGCGTTGTTGGCGGTCGACCGCTACCTTCGCAGCCAGAGCGCTTGGTCCGTACAACGTGCCCTGTCACTGCCTTGGAACTCAGCAAGAGCCTCTTCCTTCAAGCCCGCTTCGTGCCTTGCCCGACGCGCTTCGGTCTACATCTCTGCTCCACCCCTCCCTCGGCCAGGCGGACACTCGTGATCATCTGAAAGTGAAATAGGATCGAGGCATAAACGGGTCACTCGAACAGGTGCCCAGGCCGCGTCCAGACCTATCCGCGCGCACGTGTCACTATATCTCCGGCAAATGCAGCCACAGCGCCGTGGCACTTAACACCATGTTGACCGCGAGAGCCGCCAGTACCAGGCCCATAACCCGGCGCAGCACATTGGTCCCGCCTTCCCCAATGAGGCGGCGGATCACCTCGCCGAACAGGAAGACGCCGAGCATCACGACCAGAACCAGGGCGAGCGCGGCGAGCGTGATCGCCTGCTGGGCTGGTGAATAGCGGTTGTTGTTCATCAGCAGGACCATGGTCAACATGGAACCGGGGCCGGCGATGATCGGCGTGGCCAGCGGATGGATGGCGAGCGCCAGGACACTGTCCTGGTGCACTTCCGGCCGCGTGGGCGCCCCGTCACCCAGCACCATCGACACGGCGAACAGGAACACGATGATCCCGCCGGCAATCTGGAACGACAGCAGCGACACGCCCATGGCGTGGAGCAGGAACTGCCCGGCCACTGAGAACGCCGCAAGGATGCAGAAGGCAAACATGACGCTCAAGAGAGCGGCGCGGCGCCGTTCGGTCTGGCCCAGCGCCGTTGTGGCGCCGAGAAACAGCGACAGGTGGCCAATCGGATCAAGCACGGCCCAGAGGGTCACGAGCTGCGTGGTCAGGAGGTTGTAGTCATCCAGCATGGCAAGCTCGTTCCTGTCCATCGATGCGGGCCGGAATAATACCCACGATGCGGCCCCTTGCATCCCTGGCTTGAAACCCAGCATTGCAGCTGCGCAATCCATTTCACATGGATCAGAGTTGGCGCGCATGCGTCGGTCGACATGTCCTTTCCGAAACGGTCAACCTGTTCGCGTGGTGGCTGACGGTTGCCGTCACGGCAAACGCCAGCACGACTAGGCTGACGTCGTGATGCCAGCCGTGCCAAGAGCGGCTCTCGTTGTGGTCGAGGCCAAACTCATCTGGCTCTTGTCGGGTTCCGGGGTGTTGCCAGGGGAGGAGAGTCTGGTGGTTCCGGCGAGCTTCTGATGTGATGAAAGCGGCGGGATGATCGACCGCCCGTTTTCATTTGAGGAGCTCCGGCGTTCATGGATGCACCCGACCTGGTCAATCTTTCTGGCCTGATGGACGACGCCAAGTGCTTCGCCTTTGTGCGCCAGCACCGCTGGCCGGA
>CALMVT010000009.1:0-213 GCA_937873175.1 uncultured Acetobacteraceae bacterium
GGCCCGGACTCCGTGATGGCCGAGCGCGCAGGCCGTAGTCAGGCCGATCGGGCCTGCCCCGACGACGATCACATCGACATCGTAGCCGGTGCCGCTGTGTGATTCAGGCATGGTGAACTCCGTCAAGCGACAATTACCAGACGAACGCCGCTGCTATTGGTAGGTTTCCAGACGGACCCGTCTATTATTCCCGCGCAGCGTACAGCCGGAGGA
>CALMVT010000009.1:223-2276 GCA_937873175.1 uncultured Acetobacteraceae bacterium
ACTCCGTGCCGTGCCAAGCGGTTTAGTTCCGCCCGGTTCGCACCGGCACGCTGGCCATACTGGACCTCCAACCGCCACATGCCTTGCCACAGCCCAAACAGGTCGTTCGCCGCCTGCTCGGCATCGCATTGTTCCAGTTCCAGTCGGTCCTGGGCAGCACGTATGATGGCAATAAGGATGCCGCGCGCCCTGCCAGGCCCCGCCGCAAAGAAGCGTGTGCCGTGCTCCGGATCGGCAAGCGCCGCCTGGGCGATCAGCCGCTCGAATGCCAACGTGTCGGCTTCGGCTATGAAGGCGAGCAGGCTGTCGCCGAAACGGATGAGTGTCGGCTCGATCGGCTGATCGAACGCGTGTTGTGCCCACTCTCCTGTCAGGAACCGGTCCGCCTCCGCGGCGATGACGGCCGCGAGCAGCTCGCCCTTGTCGCTGAAGTTGCTGTAGAGGGTGGCGCGTGACACGCTAGCGCGTGCCAGCACCTGATCCAGCGTCACGGCCTCGCTACCGCGTTCCAGGAACAGCGTTCGGGCCGCGCCGAGCAGCGCCGCCCGTTTCGCAGGGTTTCGTGGCCGCCCCGGTGCTCGCCTGACTGCTTCCTCCGGCATGGGAACGGCATAGGCCATAATCGCGTAGGGAGCGAGTTGGGCGCACGCGCGAACCGAAGCGGCGCACCACGTCGGCAAGCACCTGTTCGTTGCGGCTAGGCGCTACCACGCAGCCCGCATCCATCGCCAGCGAGGTCGCCATGGCGGCGCTGCCGTAGTTGCCGGTGGCACCGCTGACCAGGAGCGTTTCCGCGGCTTGCAGACCCATCGCGAGAAGGCCGCCATAGCGCACGAGCGCTATGCCTGCTGCGCACCAGCGCCCCGCGTCCGCCTGGTCGATCGCACCCAGCGGGATGGCGTTCTCGGTCGGCACCATCATCCCTTCAGCAAATGGGCCGTCGTTGAAGTGCTTCTGAAATCACATGCCCCCCATCGCCACGCGAATTCCAGCCCTGCAGCGTGATGTCAGGGGCAAGGCCGCCATCGCGCGACCGCACGGTAGGATCGCAGAACATCCAATCGCCGGGCAGAAGGCGCGTTGTGTCCGGTCCGGTCGTGCGCACACGGCCGACCGCCTCGCAGTCCGGCACCACGGGCAGCTCCAGCGGGTACTTGCGCGCGTCACTGAACACGCCCGCGGCGTAGGGCAGGAAGCCAGTTGCCATGACCTCGCCGGTGCCCGGAACCGGATCGGGCACGGCGCCAGTGGCCAGGGGAGAACCGAACGCGAGCAGGGTGGCAGCTTTCATGGCGAGGGCAGTCCAAGGGTGAAGGACTTCAGGATGGAAGAGCTTCGCAGGCACAAGAAGGACTGGTATTGGTCGTGTCCCAGGGCGTCGTGTAGGAGCGGTGCCGTCCCATGAGCAGGAACAATCGCCGTACGCCAGGCCCACAGAAGCGCGATCAATGCTTCCTGCGTGGCGCCGTCCAGCCCTTTGTTCCACCATTCCGATGATCAGGACGACCGGGCCATTCAGATCGCAGATGGCAGGCAGGCCATGGCCATTATGAAGGCGCACATGTCGGCCTCCCCAGTTGCGCCGTCGGCTCCTGGATTAGCTGCCCTCGGAACGGGATGGTCCGTTCACCCCATCGGGGAGACGACCATGCCATGCCTGCCGAACCATGGGTCATCGCATGGCTACCGCGTCGTGGTGAACCGTTGGTACCTGGTAAAGCGCGGCATGGAATGGTGGGTGCAAAGTCGAACCTTGTTGCCAATGGACGGCTCAGCCGCACCCGTCAGCTTCTAACGAAAGGGCTGGCGAACGTCTTGTCGGAACGAAGGGAGAAGAGTGCCGCACACTATCCCTCGTAGCCAACGCTCTTGCGCCAGCAACACGCGGGTCCTGACGAGGCTGTCCAGGAACGCATGGGGGTGGACCAGTGACTGGACCGCGCATGTCGCCTCAGGACAGACCCAACATGGGAGGCCTGGTTTCCATCCGATGCAGTCCAAGTGGTGCCTGATGCAATACGAGGTGCCTGTCCGTCAATGAACCCTGACGGAC
>CALMVT010000009.1:2286-4274 GCA_937873175.1 uncultured Acetobacteraceae bacterium
CAGGGGGCCTGGTAAAATCTCAGGCAAGCAGCACAAGTCGCCTTAACCGTCTGCGAATTGGCCTACCGCCATCGCGCGCGGCTCGGCCACCAGCTTGCGGCCGCAGGCTGCTCCGCATCAAATGGTGGTTTCCTGTTCTAGCGCAGCCCAGCGATGTTAAAGCCGCCATCGACGAGGATGCTCTGCCCGGTGATGAAGCGCGCCTCATCAGTGCACAACCAAACCGCCACGTCGCCCACATCTTCCGGCTCGCCCAGGCGCTTAAGGGCTGCGTGGGCCGCGATTGGCGCCAATGCCTCGTTAGGGAGCACCGCAGTCATCGGCGTCTTAATGACGCCTGGGCTCACGTTGTTGATCCGAATGCCTCCGGCCCCGACCTCCAACGCCACGGCGCGGATCATGGCGTCGAGCGCGCCCTTGCTGGCTGCGTAGGCAGACAGGCCGGCGGTCCCGCCCGTCGCTGCAATCGAGGAAGTGTTGACGATCGCGCCGCCATGGCCTTGGGCCAGCATGGCCTCGACTTCGTGCTTCATCAGAAGCCAGACACCCCGGACGTTGGTGGCCATCACTTGGTCGAAGTCAGCCGCCGTGAGCTGGGTGATCGGCTTGTAGGATGTCACGCCCGCGTTGTTGAACGCGGCGTCGATCTGCCCAAAACGGTCAAGGGTGCCCTTGATGAGGGCTGCGACCGCCACCTCGTCAGACACGTTGGTCGGGATCGCGGCGGCACGGCCGTCCGCCGCGGTGATCTCCCCCGCGACGGCCTGCAACTCGGCCTCACGCCGGCCGGCCAGAACGACGGCCGCTCCCTCCCGTGCGAAGGCCAGCGCCGCTGCGCGGCCGATGCCGGTGCCGGCGCCGGTCACGAGCGCCACCTTGCCCACTAATCGGCCCTGGCCGGCGGAAGTTCGATTCTGCAAGGCAGTCCCTTCAAAGGTATCGGGCATCGTGGCCTCCATCTGCTATTTCGAGACATGGAGGATCGGGCCGTTCATTGTGCCGGACAATCCTCTATGATCGGCATGGCTTGGTGAGCAGGATGCATCAATCATGCGCGGAGCGGAGTATGCGGAGCTGGTCGCCTTCCTGGCGGTGGCGCAGGAGCGCAGCTTCCGGCGGGCTTCCGTGCGCCTCGGCCTGTCGCCTTCCGCCCTGAGCCACACCATTCGCGAGCTGGAAGAGCGGCTCGGGGCCAAGCTGCTCAACCGCACGACCCGCAGCGTCGCCCCGACCGACGCCGGCCTGGGCCTTCTTGATCGCCTCGCGCCCGCCTTCGCCGACATCGCGGGCGCGGTCGAGGCGGTGAGCGCCTTTCGGGACCGGCCTTCCGGCACCGTGCGGCTCAACCTGCCGAAGCTGGCGGCGCAGATGGCGCTCGCTCCGGCATTCGGCCGCTTCGCACAGACCTACCCGGACGTGCGCCTCGAGCTGACGGTGGATGACGGGCTGACCGACATCGTCGCGGGCGGCTTCAACGCCGGCATACGCCTGGGTGAGCGCGTGCAGCGCGACATGGTGGCTGTGCGCGTGACGCCGGACTTGCGCACGGCGGTCGTGGGTTCGCCCGGCTACCTGGCGTCCCGGCCACGGCCGCACACGCCGCGCGACCTGCGCGGCCACGCCTGCATCAACTACCGGTGGGCGGGAAGCGGCGCGCTCTACCGGTGGCCGTTCGGGAGGGCAGGTGAGGCGCTCGAAGTTGCGGTCGAGGGACCGCTGACGCTGAATGACACCGACCTGATCCTCGCGGCGGCGCTGGATGGAGTGGGCCTGGCCTGCACCCTTGAAAGTGCTGTTGCCGGCCACGTCGCGGCCGGGCGCCTCGTGCGCGTGCTGGAGGAGTGGTGCCAGCCTTTCCCGGGCTTCTTCCTTTACTACCCCGGGCGGCGCCAAGTGCCGACGGCACTGCGTGCCCTGATCGACTTCCTCCAGGTCAGCAACAATCCCTGAATCGAACTTCCGGTTCTTTGCTACCGGACGCCTTAGCA
>CALMVT010000010.1 GCA_937873175.1 uncultured Acetobacteraceae bacterium
AAGCCCGCCGAAACGCGCAGCGTTTGCGGCTGGACCGCTGACCGAAGCCGGCTGCCGAGTAGGTGGGAACATTGCTGCCCCCACCCCTCACAGACCCGGACGTGCAGGTTTCCCGCATCCGGTTCTTCACGGGAGAGCTTCGCTTGGGACGGTGTATTGGCGGATGATCCGAGCTGGCGGCAGGGGATGTCGGCTCAGCAGCTCACGCAGGCGGTCCCACCGGAAGTTCCCGTGTCGCCCTCTGCGCGATAGCTACTTCTTCCATACCCGCTCGACCTGATAGAGATACCACCGGAGCCGACGCCCGTTGCCGGTGATGCCGTAGTAGCCATAGTGGCCCCGCAGCATCGCGGACAGATGGGCATGCTGCTGGCGGATCGGCTGGTGCCGGTTACGCTGGCACCAGTCCGTCACCGCCGACAGGGCGCGGGCAAACCGGCCCTTTGCCGTCACCTGCCGCACCACGTTCTTGCCCTTCAAGGACCTGCCCCAGACGTGGGTGAAGCCCAGGAAGTCGAACGTGGTCCCGCTCGTCGCCGGATGGCACGCGCCACCCGGGCGGCGGAAACGGAAGTCGATGAACCGCGACTTGTCCGGATGGAGGGTGAGGCCATACCGGGCCAGTCGCCGACCCAGGACGCGGAACACCCGCTTGGCGTCGAGATGGTCCTCGAACGCCATCACGAAGTCGTCCGCATACCGGACCAGGACGTATTGCCCCTTCAGGCGCTCGCCCACCACCGTCGCGACCCACTCGTCCAGCACATGGTGCAGGTAGATGTTCGCGAGCAGCGGCGAGATCACGCCACCCTGGGGTGTTCCTTCGGTCGCGTAGGTCAGGGAGCCGCTTTCCAGCACCCCGGCCTTCAGCCATTTGTCGATCATCCTCCGGACCACGCCGTCCGTCACTCGTTGGTCGAGGAAGCTCCGGAGCTGGTCATGCGGGATGGTGTCGAAATACCGCTTGATGTCGATATCCAACACCCACCGCATGCCTTGGGTCATGAGCGCCGTGCGCAGGTCGTGCACGGCATCATGCGCCGACCGGCCCGGCCGAAAGCCATACGAGCAGGGCAAGAAGTCCTGCTCGTAGATGGCTTCCAGCAGCATCGCGATCGCCCGCTGCGCCACCTTGTCCTCGAACGTCGGGATGCCGAGAGGCCGCCGCGATCCGTCCGCCTTCGGTATGTAGCTGCGCCGCACCGGCGGGGCTTGGTAGCGTCCCGACTTGATGCGGTCGAGGAGGTCGAGAAGGTTCGCCTCCAGCGCCTGCGCGTAGAGGGCGCCGCAGCCTGTTACCGGGATACGGCATTTGCGAAAGGTGGCAAGAGGACGGCGCGATTGGAACCAGCCAAATGAATCGGCACTGCCCTTGCACGGCGTTTCGAGAACGGCAGCTTCACAGTGCCTTCATCCCGAAAGCTGCTAGTCGGCAAGCGGCCATTCCTTCCTGGGCGCTTCGGCGTCAGCCTGGGCTGTTGAGGAAGGCCATGTGAAAGATGCGGTGGCATATGGGCGTGGTCATCCCGGCTCGCCGACATGATGAGCCCTGATCTCGACTTCCGCGGCGTTCTCTCCATAACTGCACGCCGTGCCGCCCCGGTGCGAAGAGGGTGGCATGGGAGGACAGCATGATGCGATTGCGCCATCACACAGCACTGAACCGACGCGCCCTGCTCGCCGGCGGCGGCACGGTTCTGGGGGCGTCCGTTCTGTCACTGCGAGCCTTCGCCGCCGCTGTGCCGGTCAGCCCGATGATGGATACGCTGAGCCGCTACATGGCGGCGGCGGGCGACCGGGCCCTGCCCGAGGAGGTCGTCGAGAAGGCCAAGCACCACATCCTCGACACCTTCGCGGCCATGATCTCGGGCTCGGAGCTGCCGCCGGCGCAGGCTGCGCTGAAATTCGCCCGCGACTACACGGCGGACAGCACGGCGACGGTTGCCGCGTCCAGGCTGACGGCGAACCCGCTGGAAGCGGCGCTGGTGAACGGCATGCTGGCGCATTCCGACGAGACGGACGACTCCAACGAGTTCTCGCAGTCGCATCCCGGCTGCGCCGTGATCCCCGCGGCCCTGGCAGTGGGCGAGAAGTTCGGCACGGACGGCACGCGCTTCCTGCGGGCCGTGACGCTGGGCTACGACATCGGCCCGCGCGTCACCATCAGCTTCGGCGCCGTGCCCTTCCGCAACACCAGCCACAAGGCGACCCACTCCATCGCCGGGATCTTCGCGGCCGTTGCCGTCGCCGGGTCGCTGGCCCGGCTGGACGCGCAGCAGATGCGTTGGCTGCTGGACTACACATCCCAGCAATCCTCCGGCATCGGCGCCTGAGCCCGCGACACCTCCCACATCGAGAAGTCCTTCGTGTTCGCGGGCATGCCGGCGCGCGGCGGCGTCACCGCAGCCCTCGCGGTGCGATCGGGCTTCACCGGTGTGGACGACATCTTCTCCGGGCCCGACAACTACTTCGAGGCCTATGCCCCGGGTGCCCGGCCGGAGCTGATGATCGAGCAGCTCGGCCAACGCTTCGAGATTGCCCGCACCAACGTCAAGAAGTGGACCGTGGGCTCGCCCATCCAGGCACCACTGGACGCCATGTCCAACATCTTCGCCAAACGCCCGGTCGATGTCGACGAGGTGAAAACGATCATTGTCCGCTTGGCGCACACCGAGGTGCGCACGGTAAACAACCGCGACATGCCGGATATCTGCCTACAGCCCATGATCGCCGTGATGTTGCTGGACAAGACGGCGTCGTTCAAGGCCGCGCATGACCAGCCCCGCATGAGCGACCCGGCGGTGCTGCGCCAACGGGCCAAGGTCCAGCTGGTCGAGAGCGAGGAGCTGGAGCCGACACGCCAGGCGATCGTCAAGATCACCCTGAACGACGGCATTGTGCTCAGCGACCGCGTTTCCGCCGTGCGCGGCACCGTGGACAACCCGATGCCGCGCGACGAGATCATCCGCAAGGCCCGCGACTTGTGCGAGCCCATCATCGGCAAGGGCCAGACGGAGGCCCTCGTCACCCGGGTGTTCGCCCTTGAAGGCCTGGCGAACGTCCGCGACCTGCGGGGCCTGCTGCAAAGGTCGTGACGCCGCGCCTGCGGGTCCCGCCCCCACCTGGCGCCGGCACGGGCCGGTGCCGCACGATCCAAGGAAA
>CALMVT010000011.1 GCA_937873175.1 uncultured Acetobacteraceae bacterium
CGCACGGTTCCGTTCGTGTCCAAGGCGACGTCCGTCCCGCTGGCCAAGGCGGCAGCCCGGATAGCCCTGGGCGCCACCATCGCCGTGCTGCGGACCGAAGGCCTGCTGCCGGCCAGTCGCGACGGCGGCGCCCTCCCCGGCGGCCGCCGCCGCGGAAAGCGCCCCCGCCGCGGCCCGCCGGACCTCCGTTGCGGTGATGCCGTTTGTTGACCTGACGGGCGTGCCATGCCTGCCCGGCGGCCCGGCCGACGCCCTCGTGCACGACGTTATCACGCAGCTGGCCAAGCTGCGCAGCCTATTCGTGATCGCACAGGGCACGATGTTTGCCCTCCGGGACCGGCACGTCGCCCCGGATGAGGCAGGCCGGATGCTCGGCGTCGATTACGTCGTCAGCGGATCGGTGCAGCACCGCGGCAAGCGCCTCGCCGTCGCGGTCGAGCTTGCCGAAGTGCAGACCGCCCGCATCGTCTGGGCGGAGACCTTCGACCACAAGGCGGACGACGCTTTCCTGGTGCTGGACGAGATCGGCAACCGGACGGTCGCGTCGGTCGCCGGTGAGATCGAAGCCATTGAGCGCAGCCGCGCTGTCCTCAAACCGCCGGACTCGCTCGGCGCGTGGGAAGCGCATCACCGCGGCCTGTGGCACATGTACCGGTTCAACCGGCCGGACAACGAGCAGGCCCGGCACTTCTTCGAGATGGCCACACGTCTCGACCCGACCTTCTCGCGCGCCTACGCCGGCCTGTCCTTCACGCATTGGCAGAACGCGTTCCAGGGCTGGGCGGAGCGCGATGGGGAGATCGAGCGGGCCTACGCGGCCGCCGGGCAGGGCTTGATGGCCGACGACCGCGACCCCGCCGCGCATTGGGCGATGGGCCGGGCGCTCTGGCTGCGCGGCCGCCACGACGGTTCCGTGGACGAGTTGGAGCGGGCGGTGGAGCTAAGCCCCAACTTCGCGCTTGGTCATTACACGCTTGCCTTTGTCCACTCGCTGACCGGCGATCCCGGCACCGCCATCGTGGCTTCCGACATCTCGCGCCGCCTCAGCCCATTCGACCCGATGCTTTTCGCCATGCTCGGCGCGCGCGCCATGGCGCTTGTGCGCCTTCGTCGGTTCGAGGAGGCGGCCGATGCTGGCGTAAAGGCGGCCGCCCGCCCGAACGCCCACTTGCACATCATGGCGGTCGCCGCCGTTTCCCTCGCGCTCTCCGGCCGGCTCGACGAGGCGCGCGCCCACGTCGCTGCCATCCGCCGGGCGCTGCCGCGCTACCGCGTCGATGATCTCGTCACCGCCATGCGGCCCACGCCGGAAGGGGAGAAACTGTTTCGGGAAGGCGCGAAGCGCATCGGCTTCGCGTGATGCGGCCGGTTCGAGCTAAGCCGTTCACGGCCTGCGCGTTTAAACACACCGCGCGACGGCCTGAACAGGCAGATTGCACCAGCGTGGTTTTCGATCAAGCCACCCCTTGCGCAGCCGCGTGGACGGTCGCTTGCCCGCGCTCTCGTCATTGCGCGGACATAGCCCGGCCCAGGAAGTCAGGTGCCTCGCGGGGGAACCGGTTCATGTCAGCGAAACCAAGTGGCTTGCGCGGGATGCCGACCTCGGAAACGATGACCTGCGCGGTCAGGTCACTGACGCCGGGAACGGTCCGCAACAGGCGGACCGCCCGGCGGGATCGGCGCAAACGGGCACACCGCTTCGCCAAGGTCGAGATCGCAGTCCACCTCCGCGTCGAACTGGCGCAGGTGCAAGCGCAGCAGGAAGCGGCGCCGCTCGGTGATGGGTGCGGCCAGCACGGCCCGTAGCTTCTCGGGCGACGCTTTGACGCCATGCTGCGCCAAGGCAAATTGAAGTTGCCGCTCATAGGACGAGACGTGGGAGGCCGTAGATACGGCCCCCCGCCTCCCTTCAATGGTGAAGATCGAAGCGATCGGCTTCCATCACCTTGACCCATGCACGGACGAACCTGTCCACGAACCTGTCCTCCCCGTCGCTGCTGGCATAAACCTCGGCCAAGGCACGCAGCTCGGAGTTGGAACCAAAGACGAGGTCCGCGCGCGTGCCCGTCCACTTCGCCTGCCCGTCGACCGTCGCCGCGAACATCTCCGATTGCCGATCCGTCGACCGCCACGTCGTTCCGAGCGCAAGCAGGTTCACGAAGAAGTCGTTGGTCAGCGTGCCCACGCGGTCAGTCAGCACGCCATGCTTGGTGCCCTTATGCGTCACGCCCAGCACACGCAATCCACCAATCAGCGCCGTCATCTCGGGTGCGCTGAGGTTGAGCAGGTTGGCGCGGTCGATTAGCAGGTATTCGGCGGGAAGCCTGCTGTCCGGGCTCTTGTAGTTGCGGAAGGCGTCGGCGCGCTGCTCCATGTGCGCGAAGGATTCGACGTCCGTCTGCTCCTGCGTCGCGTCCACGCGGCCGGGGGTGAAGGGCACCGTGAGCGCGCGTCCCGCCGCCTTGGCCGCCTGCTCGATGCCGACGCCACCGGCCAGAACGATCAGGTCGGCGAGCGAGACCGTCTTCCCCCCGGCAGCGCCGCCGTTGAAGTCGGCGGCGATGCCTTCCAGCGTGGTCAAGACGGGGCCGATCACCGTCCAATCATTGCTCGGCCAGTTGCGCTGCGGCTCCAGCCGGATGCGCGCGCCGTTCGCGCCGCCGCGCTTGTCGCTGTGGCGGTAGGACGAGGCCGACGCCCAAGCGGCCGTCACCAGTTGTGTGACCGTCAGGCCGCTGTCGGCGATGCGCTGCTTGAGGGTGGCGACGTCGCTTGCGTCGATCGCGGGTCCGGTGGGCGCCGGCAGCGGGTCTTGCCACAGCAGCACTTCTTCCGGCACTTCCTTGCCCACGTAGCGCGCCTTGGGCCCCATGTCGCGGTGCGTGAGCTTGAACCAGGCGCGGGCGAACGCGTCCGAAAAGCCGTCAACATCGGCCAGGAAACGGCGCGAGATTTCCTCGTACGCTGGGTCCACGCGAAGCGCCAGGTCGGTGGTCAGCATCTGCGGCGGGTGCCGCTTGGATGCATCGTGCGCGTCCGGCACGGTGTCCGCGGCCGCGCCGTCCTTCGGCTTCCACTGGTGTGCGCCTGCCGGGCTCTTGGTCAGCTCCCAGTCATGGCGGAACAGCGTCTCGAAGTAGCTGTTGTCCCACGTGATCGGCGTCGCCGTCCAGGTGACCTCCAGGCCGCTCGTGATCGTGTCGCCGCCATGGCCGGTGCCGAAGCTGTTCTTCCAGCCCAGCCCCATCTCCTCCAACGGAGCGCCCTCAGGCTCGGGCGCGACATGGTCGGCGGGATTGGCCGCGCCGTGCGTCTTGCCGAACGTGTGGCCGCCCGCGATCAGCGCGACGGTTTCCTCGTCGTTCATCGCCATCCGGCCAAAGGTTTCGCGGATGTCGCGCGCCGAAGCGGCCGGATCGGGGTTCGCGTTCGGGCCCTCGGGGTTGACGTAGATCAGGCCCATCTGCACCGCGGCGAGCGGCGTCTCAAGCTCGCGGTCGCCCTTGTAGCGCTCGTCGCCGAGCCACTCGTTCTCCGGACCCCAGTAAACATCCTCATCAGGCTCCCAAACGTCGATGCGGCCGCCCGAGAAGCCGAACGTCTTCAGCCCCATGGATTCCAGCGCGACGTTGCCCGTCAGCACGATCAGGTCCGCCCAGGAGATCGACTGGCCGTACTTCTGCTTGATCGGCCAAAGCAGGCGCCTGGCCTTGTCCAGGTTCGCATTGTCCGGCCAACTGTTGAGCGGGGCAAACCGCTGTTGCCCGGCGCCCGCGCCGCCGCGTCCGTCCGCCACGCGGTAGGTTCCGGCGCTGTGCCAAGCCATGCGGATCATGAACGGGCCGTAATGGCCGAAGTCCGCCGGCCACCACGGCTGCGACGTTGTCAGCATGGTCGCGATGTCGGCCTTCACCGCATCGAGGTCGAGCGCCTCAAACGCCTTCACGTAGTCGAAGTCCTCGGGCAGCGGGTTGGCCACCGCCGGGTTCTTCGCCAGGATCTTGAGGTTCAGCCGCTTTGGCCACCATTCCTGGTTCGGCCGGCCTTGGGTGGGATGCGCGACGCTGCCGTGCGCGACCGGGCACTTCTGCCCGGCGGCGACTGCGCCGTCGGTGTTCATCTCCGCCTCGACGGCATCACCGTGCTTCACTTCAGCCATTACGATCTTCTCCTAAAGGTTTGGCGTCGGAGGTGGGATGGGCCGTGGATCGCGCAACAGAGCACGACCGGCAAAGCCCGCGGTAAATCACTTCGGCCTCGTCGATGACGAAACCCGCCGCCTCGGCGGGATCGAGGCACGGCGCGGCACCGACCGCGCAGTCAATGTCGACGACCAGCCCGCATGCCCGGCATACGCAGTGATGATGGTTGTCGTGCGTCCGCGCTTCGTAGATTGCCGGTCCGCCGTCCATGGTCAGGCGCCGCAGCAACCCGGCCTCGGTCAGATGGGCCAGGCAGTCATAAACGGCTTGATGCGATACGCCCGGCAGAACGGTTGAAACGATGGCCAGCACGGTCGCCGCGTTGATATGCGGCGTCGTCTTGACCGCATGGAGCACCGCGACACGCTGACGCGTGACCCGCGATCCGGCCGCCCGGATCTGTTTCTCAGGATTCTGAGCGACGACATCCATCACGACTCATGTATGGCACTTTTTAACGATTCAAGAAAGCAGTTTTGACCTGACCTCCTGGACGTGGGCCAGGGGAGTGCCAAAAGCCTGAGGCAGCCTGCTTTCCATGGGCTGGCTGATCGGTTTGCCTGATGCCGGTGGAGGGTGGGGAACGGACGTGTCCAGAGGCTGATGCGGCCGGCATGCGCGCGTTGCCGGGCAAGCTGCCATGTCAAGGATTGGCGCTCGCGTCAGGTTGCGACAATGTTCGGCGAAGTCGGAGTGCGGCTAAGCGCGCGACGTGCGAACGAATTTGACAAGGTTGTAGGTCCTCGATCGCTTCGGTTATGCGCGCCGCTGCTCTTGGTGGGCCTGGGCCAGCCCCGCCACGCTGGTGAACTTGAAGTCGAACCGCGGCATGCCGCCCGGGTCCATGGTCGCGCCGAAGCCCTGATCCTGATGCCGGCGGTGGATCCAGCAGGAGGCAAGCCCGAACTCGTTGGCAGGCTTGTGATCGTGGAACAGGCTTTCGGCGATGTGCAGGATGTCCTGCTTGCCGAACTTCACACCGCCCAGCCCGGCGCTCAGCCGCTCCATCATGCATTCAAAGTTGCGCATGTCCGGCTTGTAGGAGCCTGTGTCCTCGGCAGTGACCACCGCATCGAACTCGACTTGCAGGCGCTTCCTGCTGCCCTCGAAGCTCTCGTTGTCCACGTTGGAAAGGATCACGAGCTTGTAGAACGTTTTCAGGTATCGCAGGGCGCCGGGCGAGTCCTGGAAGGCCGGCCAATCCCCGACCGAGCGGCCGTAGGCGGCGCACTCCTCGTGGGCGACGCACACGCCCCACTGCTCGGCGAGGCGCTTGAACACGATCGGCAGCAGGTCCCGGTAGCGCTTCGCGGGCGTTTGCCGCTGTTGCGAGGCTTCATGGAAGGCGTGCGCCTCCAGGATCTCGTTCCGGGTCAGCGGCCGGCCGACCCGGCCGGTCAAGGGCCGGAGCGCCTCGACCATGCCGCTTTCCCAATCAATGAGCGTGCCGTAGCAGTCGAAGGTGAGTACTTTGAAGTCGGTCAGGCGCATCGATGTCTCCTGGGGGCTGGCGTGGCTGATTGAAGCGATATCGTGCGCAATCGGCTGCCGGCCGACGCGCTCCAGTGCGAGACCATGCCGCCATCCAAAGGCGTGGGCGGCACGAAATGCCGCGGCTGACCGCTGCTGCCCATGGTGTAGGCCGATCCCGATCCAATCTGGCCAGCGCCATGCGCGCCTCATGTGACGCAAGGGAAATGGATGCCCTGTTTGCCCGGGACATGATGCTGCGGACGGATATGCCGCTTGGGCCGGTCCCAGCCTCCATCGTGGCCCCGAATCTGGCGGGGAGCAGGCCGGTGCGGGATCGCGACGTGACCGCGGCGCAGGGGTTGTTTGCAAAAAAGCCGGAGTGACAAGCGTGAACAAGGATGCAACGCATCAAGCGGTGGAACTGCGGGCCATTGAGCGGGCGTATCATCTCAATGCGGGATGACCTGACCGGCCCGCGCCGGGGCGCAGATGGGCGATGGCGGCTCGGACCCGCAGGCTCAGCCGGGTCAAATCGGGCTTCCTCGCAAACAGCGCCGTGCTGTTCGCATGCGTCTTCGTGCTGCCCTGCTCCATGGCGTGATCTCCGCCGGCGCGCCAACGCCGGGAACAGTTCGTTGAACAAGCCAGAGAATGCTTCACCAACTTATTCCCACCAGATCCGCGGTGGCACCTTGGCTTGCGACAGAGAAACGGGCACGTAGAGGATCATGCATCGGCGTTCTCGTCAGTTTCGTCCTGGCGGAGCGCCGAATGTTCGGAGGCTCGGGACCAGCGCTCCTTGGCATGTCTCACGATGCCTACTCGGCACTTGCCGCCGAATTGCGCGTATGGAGGCAGAGCCGAGACCCGATCCTCACGCGCAGGCAGTTCCAAGCCCGTGCGGCCTCGGCTACCGTTAATGCTTTCAAGGAGTGCAGCGCATTGGATTTCTCGGGTATCTTCGCGCGGGGCGTGTCGCTGGTCGGCGGCGGGGCGCTAGCGATGCGGCGGTTGCGGCATGGGGCGCCCGAACCGGCCTGGGGAGGTGCCCCGGCGATCCCAGAGGCGAAGCCGCAGGGCAGCATCCCGACGCTGAAAATGCCGACGGCACGAGGATGGGACCCAGGGCAGACGCCTGTGGCGGCGCCGGGCCTCAAGGTCCATGCGTTCGCTTCGGGCCTTAAGCATCCGCGGTGGCTTCTCGTGCTGCCGGGCGGCGACGTCTTGGTTGCCGAGGCCATGGAGATGAGTAGGCCCGCCAAGGACGTGTTCGACTATGCCATGATCAGCACGATGCGGCGCGCCGCGGCGATGGGCGAGAGCGCCAACCGCATCACCCTGCTGCGCGACGCGGACGGCGACGGCGTTGCCGAAACTCAGGACGTGTTCATGGAGGGATTGAACCAGCCATTCGGCATGGCCGTGCTCGGCAGCAATTTTTACGTGGGCAACACCGATGGCGTGGTCGCCTTTCCTTACGCCGGGGGGGCAAGCCGGATCACGGCGCCGGGCCGGAAGCTGATTGACTTCAAGCCCGGCGGCCATTGGACACGCAGCCTACTGCCAAGCCCCGACGGCCAGAAGCTGTATGCCGGCGTCGGCTCGCTCAGCAACATCGGCGACGATGGCTTGGAGGCCGAGGAGGGGCGTGCCGCCATCTATGAGCTCGACCTCGCAACGGGCGGCAGCCGCATCTTCGCCAGCGGCCTGCGCAACCCGGTGGGCCTGGCATGGGAGCCGTCCACTGGCGTGCTTTGGACGGTGGTCAATGAGCGCGACGGCCTCGGCGACGAGACGCCGCCCGATTACCTGACGTCGGTGCGCGACGGGGGCTTCTATGGCTGGCCTTATTGCTATTGGGGCCAGACCGTGGACGGCCGGGTGTCGCAGGATGCAAAGGCGGTCGCAGGCGCGCTGACGCCGGACTACGCGCTGGGTGGGCATACCGCGTCGTTGGGCTTGTGCTGGGTCCCGGCCGGCACGTTGCCGGGCTTTCCGGACGGCATGGCGATCGGGCAGCACGGGTCGTGGAACCGCAGCACGCTGAGCGGCTACAAGCTTGTCTTCGTGCCGTTCAAGGATGGGCGTCCGTCCGGTCCGCCGCGCGACGTCCTGTCGGGGTTTCTCAGTCCCGACGAACGCGTGTCCTACGGGCGGCCGGTCGGCGTCGCCCTTGGTTCAGACTGCCGCTCCTTGCTGATGGCGGATGACGTGGGCAATGTGATCTGGCGCGTGACGGGCGACGGGCCGGCCTGAGCGTTTCAGCTTTGCCGCTTGCTCGGCGTCCGTGAACTTCGTCGCCGAAACGACGGGGCCGAACATCTCCTCCTGGAACACCTGCATCTCGTGGCCCTCCAGGATCGTCGGTTGAACGTGGTAGCCGCCATGCAGATCGCCGCCGAGTTGCGCGTGAAGGCCACCGACCAGGGCCGTCGCGCCCTCCTGCTTGCCCACTGGCAGCGTCTCGGCGAAACTGATTGTCCATCGGACGAGCACTTTGTAGCTGGACAACCCGGCATGCCGCGTTCAGCATAACGTGACAATAAAAGCGGAGAATGCAAATAATGCCACGCCCAACCCAGTTCGCCGTAGCTGCGCTCGCCACGGCTTTGCTTGCCGGCACTGCGCTTGCCCAAACAACGCCGCCCACCCCCAAGGGCGACCCCTTGGAGGGCCGCCCCAGCAACACCGAGGCTGCCAAGCTCGCTCCGGTGGACGGGCCGCCGTTGCCGACCCCGGCCGCGAAGCTGCCGACGGCCATGCTCAAGGTGCCGGAGGGCTACAAAGTCGAAGTGTATGCCAGCGGCATGCCCGATGCCCGTTCCATGCGGCTCGGCGACAAGGGCACGCTGTTCGTCGGCTCCCGCCTGAACGACAAGGTGTATGCGGTCACACAGGTGGACGGAAAGCCGGTGGTGAAGATCCTCGCCCGCGGCCTGCACCGCCCGAACGGCCTCGCCTTCAAGGACGGCAACCTGTATGTCGCGGAGTTGAACAAGGTTTGGCGCTACGACAACATCGAGGCCAACCTCGACAACCCGCCCAAGCCGACCCTGATCTACGATGACCTGCCAAGCGACGAGCCGCACGGCTGGAAGTTCATCGGCATCGGCCCGGACAACAAGCTCTACGTGCCCATCGGCGCGCCGGGCAACATCCTCGTGCCGCCGCCGACCCATGCGCAGATCCGGCGGATGGACCTGGATGGCAAGAACGTGGAAACGGTCGCCACGGGCGTGCGCAACTCGGTCGGTTTCGACTGGAACCCCAAGACCAAGGACTTCTACTTCACCAACAACGCGCGCGACTGGCTGTCGGAGGACATTCCGAACGACACCCTGCACGAGGTGAAGGCCGGCACCGGGACGCCGCCCAACTTCGGCTACCCCTACTGCCACCAGGGCAACTTCACCGACCCAGAGTTCGGCTGGGGCCACAAGTGCGACGAGTTTGCGGCGCCCACCGCCCTGCTGGGCGCTCATGCGGCAACACTCGGCATGCGGTTCTATACCGGCAGCATGATCCCCGAGGCCGCCGGCGGGATCTTCGTGGCTCGGCACGGGTCCTGGAATCGCACAACCAAGAACGGGGGTGACGTGGTGCTGGTGAAGCTGAACGACGACGGCTCGTTCAAGTCCATGCAGCCGTTCATGACCGGCTTCCTGCAGGACAACAAGTATGTCGCCCGCCCGGTGGACGTGCTGCCGATGCCCGACGGGTCTTTGTTGGTGTCGGACGATTGGAACGGTGCCGTTTGGCGCGTCAGCAAGGCGCAATAAGCGTTGGCGCGAGCGTTGATGGCGGGGTTGCAGCCGCGCCCCGCCGCTTGCCGGGTGGAGAGCGGTTTGAAGAACACCTTGGCGGGGCTGACTGTCCTGGCAATCGCCGCAGCCGTGCCGGCGGCCTCTGCCCAGACAGCGGAGCAGAGGCTGCCGGCTTGCCTGGCGTGCCACGGGACGAACGGCATAGCCAAGCTGCCGGGCGTGCCGTCGCTCGGCGCAATGCCGGCGGACTATGTTTTGACCCAGCTTTACATGTTCCGCGAGAAGATGCGCGTCGCGGCGCCGATGAACGCGCTGGCCGAGCCGCTGAGCGACGACGACCTGCGCGACCTGGGCGACGCGATCAGCAAGCTGCCGCCGCCGCAACCTGCTGGCGAGGCATTGGCGGCGGCAGACGCGGACCACGGCAGCGCGTTGGTGAACCGCTATCATTGCAACTCCTGCCACGGCGCGGACTTGGCCGGGCACGACAACATTCCGCGCATCGCCGGGCAACGCGAGGACTACCTGCTGAAGTCGCTGACCGACTACAAATCCGGCGCCCGCCCCGGCTACAGCCCGGCGATGAGCGAAGCGTCAAAGGAGATTCAGCCCGACCACATCCCGGTGCTGGCCCGCTTCGTGTCCCGCCAGAAATAAGGCCAAGGGCGGGCGTAAACGTCCCATGATCTTGACCGGGAGAACCATGCGCCGGCTGCATGCCGGCGGGTGGCGCTTCACCATCAAGCGGCGACGTTGATCATTTGGGGCTGCGTGAACTCGGCTAGCCCCTCCTCGCCAAGCTCATGCCCGACGCCGGAGGACTTGGCGCCCCCGAACGGCACATTCGGCATAAGCTGCAGGTGCTGGTTCCCCCACACGGTTCCGGCCTCCATCTGCAGCGCCAAATCGTGGGCCCGGTTTTTGTCCGCCGAACCGTGTCGGCGGTGGTTGCAGTTTGAACCTGAGGCATTCCGCCCGTGATGGGTTAGCCGGTAAGGTGGCTGCCATGCCGACTATGAACACGCCATCCCGCCGCACCCTCCTGCGCTCCGCCTTGGCCATCTCCACGACGGTGCTGTCTCGCCAGGCCAGGGCGCAGGCGACGGGCAGCACGGTGCGCGATGGCGCGGGCCGCAGCGTGCTTCTCCCCGGCCCAGTGAGGCGCGTCCTGCCGGCAGGCCCCCCGGCATCCATCCTGCTCTGGAGCCTGGCGCCCGACCTGATGACCGGCTGGGTGCGGCGCCCGAGCCAGGCAGAGCTGGCGTTCCTGCCGCCAGAAGCTGCCGCGCTGCCGGAGGCCGGCCGCCTCACCGGGCGCGACAACACCGCGAATGTCGAGGCCGTGCTGGCGCAGCGGCCCGACCTCGTCCTGGATTACGGATCGCTCGGCGCGACCTACGTGTCGTTGGCTGACCGGGTGCAGCAACAGACCGGCCTGCCCGACTTGCTGCTCGACGGCACGCTGGCCCGCATTCCCGAAACCTATGCCCTGCTAGGGGAGATCCTGGATCGCCGGGAAGCAGCCGCGGTCCGCGCCGATGCCGCCCGCACCATCCTTGCCGAAGCGCGGGCCGCCGCGGACATGCTGCGATCCAGGGGACGGCCGAGCGTGTACTACGCCCGCGGCCCGCGCGGCGTGGAGACCGGCCTCACCGGCTCGATCAACACGGAGATCCTGGAGTCCGCCGGGGCCGAGAACGTCGCCGCCCGCAGCCTGGGTGCGGGCGGGCTGGCGCAGGTGTCCGCCGAGCAGGTGCTCGCCTGGGACCCCGACTGGGTGGTCGCGGCCGATCCCGGCTTCTTCGCCACGGCGCCGGCCGATCCGGTCTGGGGTGCCCTGCGCGCGGTGCGCGCCGGCCGGATCGTGCTGGCGCCCGGCGTGCCGTACGGCTGGATCGACGCGCCCCCTTCGGTGAACCGCCTGCTCGGCCTGGTCTGGTTGCCGGTGCTGTTCGGGGCGCAGCCGGCGGACACGCTGGAAGTGCGACTCACTGACCTTTATGGCCTGCTGTTCGGCCGCCGGCCCGGCCCGGCGCAGCTCGCGCCGTTGCTGCGCGACGCCATGCCTCGGCGCTGAGCGCCGGATGCGGCACGGCGGATGGTCCTGGGGCATCGCCGTCGCGGCACTCGGGGGTGCCGTGTTGGCAGCGCTGGCGCTGGGCCGGTACCCCGTCCCGCTCTCCGTGCTGTCCGGCCTCGGCGCCATGGACCCTGCCATGGCGACCGTGCTGTGGAACGTGCGGCTGCCGCGCGTGCTGGCGGCAACGCTGGTGGGCGCCGCCCTGGCAGGCGCCGGGGCGGCCTTTCAGGGCATGTTCCGCAACCCGCTGGCAAGCCCCGACCTGCTTGGCGTTTCGGTCGGCGCTTCGCTCGGGGCGGTGCTCGGCATCTTTTTTGGCCTGCCGGTCGTGGGCGTGCAGGCGGCGGCATTCCTCGGCGGGCTGGGCGCGGTGGCAGCGGTGGCGCTGCTGATGGGTGCGGTGCGGCGCAGCGCCGGAGGCGACCCTGTGCTGCTGCTGGTGCTGGCAGGGATCGCGCTCGGCGCGTTGCTTGGCGCGGCGATCTCGTTGCTGAAGGTGTTGGCCGATCCTTACAACCAGCTTCCGGCGATCACCTTCTGGCTGCTGGGCTCGCTTTCGGCGGTGACGCGCGGCGACCTTCTCGCGGCGGCGGTGCCGGCAGGGGCCGGGTTGCTGCTGCTGTTCCTGCTGCGCTGGCGCTTGAACCTGCTGACCCTCGGCGAGGACGAAGCGCGGGCGCTCGGCGCACCGACTGGCCCCCTGCGCGGGGCGGCGATCCTCGGCGCGACGCTTGCGACCGCCGCCGTGACGGCGATGGCCGGCGCCGTGGGCTGGGTCGGGCTGGTGGTGCCGCATGCGGCGCGGCTGCTCGGGGGGCCGGACCTGCGCCGGCTGGTGCCGCTGTCGATGCTGCTTGGCGCGGCGTTCCTGTTGGCTGTGGACACGCTGGCGCGCAACGTGGCGCGGATCGAGATCCCGCTCGGCATCCTGACCGCCGCGGTCGGCACGCCCGTGTTCCTATTGCTGATCGCCCGGCGCGGCCGGGAAGAGTGACCCCGCTGCTGGCCGCCGAGGACCTGGTGATCGGCCACGGCAGCCGCACCGTGTCGCGTGGCATCCGCCTCGCGCTCCGGCCCGGCACCGTGACCGTGCTGCTGGGCCCGAATGGCGGCGGCAAGACGACGTTGCTGCGCACGCTGCTCGGCCTGCTGCCGCCGCTCGCCGGCCGGGTGCTGCTGGATGGTCGCGACCTCGCCCGCCTGCCGCGCGCCGTGGTCGCCCGGCGGCTGGCCTACGTGCCGCAGGCCGCCAGCGGCGGCTTCGCCTTCAAAGCGCGGGAGGTCGTGGCGATGGGCCGGGCGGCGCAGCTTCCCCTGCTCGCCGCGCCGGGTCGCCGTGACCAGGAGCTGGCCGAAGCGGCGCTGGGGCGGCTGGGCGTCGGGCACCTTGCGGACCGGCCGGTGACGACGCTGTCGGGCGGCGAGCGCCAGCTCGTGCTGATCGCCCGCGCGCTGGTGCAGGAAGCTGCCTGCATCGTGATGGACGAACCGACGGCGAGCTTGGACTTCGGCAATCAGGCATTGGTGTTGGAGCAGGTGCGCGGGCTGGCGCAGAACGGGCTGGCGGTGCTGCTGACGACGCACCATCCGGATCACGCGTTCCTGGTGGCGGACCAAGTGGCGCTGTTGCCGCGAGACGGGACCCTGATCGGCCCGGGCGCACCGGACGCGCTGATCACGGCCCAGTCCCTCCGTTTGATGTATGGCATCGAGACGGCCGTGGGTGTCTTGCGGACGTCGCAGGGGGTGCAGCACGCTTGTGTGCCGGTGCTCCGGACGGGGCGGTCGGCGCCCCTGGAGGAAGGACGGCCGGTATGAATGGCCGTCGTATTGCCCGAGCCGGCGCTTTGCCCGGCGGCATCGGCACGGTTGACCACCCAATGCACGCGTGCGGCGAAACGCCGGAACGGGTGGAGGAAGGTCGTGAGCGCACCGAAGACAAGCAGCAACGCGATGGCCACCTCCCGCAACACCTTTTCCGAAGCTCTCAAGCGTTCCGCAAACGCGCCGAACACCAACGCCGCCGCAGAGAAGGTCAGGACAAAACCCGGGGGTGATGAACACCGGACGCGCGTTGC
>CALMVT010000012.1 GCA_937873175.1 uncultured Acetobacteraceae bacterium
TAGTGTGCTGGGCCGAACGGAGCCTGTGCAGCACGCAGTCAGGCAGAGGGTGGGCGGCGGGAACGGCGCGCCGGCGTAGGCGCCGCACCTGTCTGCACATCCCAGGGGCCGAGCGTCTCCTTCAGCTTGCGCAGGACGAAGCTGGATTTCGAGTGCCGGATGCCCGGGATGCGGTACAGCCGCTCGCGCAGCAGCCGCTCGTAGTCGCGCGTGTCCCGCACCGCGATGCGGATGTGGTAGTCGTAGTCGCCGGAGATCAGGAATGCCTCCAGCACTTCCGGGATCTGGGCGAGCGCCTGCCCGAACGCGGCCAGCACCTCGTCGGTGTGGCTTTCCAGGACGACTTGGACAATGACGGTTTCCGCGAAGCCGATCGCCGCCGGGTCGATGCGGACGGTGTAGCCGGTGATGATGCCTGCCTCTTCCATGCGCTTGATGCGGTTCCAGCACGGCGTGGTGGACAGGCCGACGCGGGCACCGATCTCCGCCAGGCTCTGGCGGGCGTCGGCCTGAAGGCACGCCAGGATCTGGCGGTCGAGGCGGTCAAGGTCCATTTTCTGTCAACGCCCGTCTACATAGAAAGCCATTCTGGCCTTACGGCAGATTCGCAGAAAGACGGAAAACATTTTTGCCAGCCCAGCGCTATGTTGTCCGTCATGGAAGCCTTGCTCGACGTTATGGACCCAGAGTCCGATGCAGCCGCGCGCCCTGCCACTGGCGCTGTCGCCTTGCTCGACGCGCTGGTCGCGTGCGGGGTGGAGGTGATCTTCGGCTACCCCGGGGGAGCCGTGCTGCCGCTGTATGACGCCCTGCACGGCGAGCCTCGGCTGCGCCACGTGCTGGTGCGCCATGAGCAGGCTGCAGTTCACGCCGCCGAAGGGTATGCGCGCTCCACCGGGCGGCTGGGCGTCGTGTTCGTCACGTCCGGACCCGGCATGACCAACACGGTGACCGGCCTGCTGGACGCGATGTGCGATTCCGTGCCGGTCCTCTGCATCGCAGGCCAGGTGGTGACGCCGCTGATCGGCACCGGCGCGTTCCAGGAGTGCGACGGCGTCGGGATCGCCCGCCCGGTGACCAAGTGGAGCTGCCGCCTTGAAGACCCGGATGCCGTGGCTGGAACCGTGCGCCGGGCCGCCGCCGACGCCCTGGGAGGCCGTCCCGGGCCGGTGTTGCTTGAGTTCCCCAAGGATGTGCAGCTTGCCCCTGTGCGCCTGCACACGCGCCAGGCGGAAGCGGCGCACGGTCCGGGCGCCGCGCCCGCCGTCTTGCCGCTGGAGCAGTTGCGAGCGGCGGCCGCCCTTATCAGCGGGGCGCGGCGCCCGGTGTTCTATGGCGGCGGCGGACTGGTCAACTCCGGGTTGGCCGCATGCGACGCCTTCACCCGGCTGGTGCGGCGCACCGGCGCCCCCTGCACGCTGACACTCATGGGGCTTGGCGCGCTGCCCGCCTCCGACCCGGCCTTCCTCGGCATGCTCGGCATGCACGGAACGGCCGAGGCGAACCTCGCCATGCATTATGCGGACGTGATCGTCTGCGTGGGCGCGCGGTTCGACGACCGGGTCACCGGCGATCTGGCCCGGTTCAGCCCGAACGCGCGCAAGATACACCTCGACATCGACCCGTCTTCCATCAACCGCCTGGTGCAGGTGGACGTGCCGTTGATCGGGGATTGCGCCGCATTGCTCGCCGGGCTTGAGCGGGCGATGGATGAGGGGCCGGCCGGGCCCGCGGACCTGACTGCGTGGTGGGCCTCGATTGAACGGTGGAAGGCTCAGAACTGCCTGCACTTCGAGGCGCAGACGGACGTGATCCTCCCGCAGCACCTCATGCGAACGCTGGACGGCATGGTGGCGGGGCGGGACGCGATCATCTCCACCGACGTCGGGCAGCACCAGATGTGGTGCGCGCAATACCTGGCGTTCGAGCGCCCGAACCGCTGGCTGACCTCCGGCGGCGCGGGCACCATGGGCTACGGCCTTCCCGCGGCACTCGGGGCGCAGGTGGCGCACCCGGACCATCTGGTGGTGTGCGTGAGCGGCGACGCGTCCGTGCAGATGAACATCCAGGAACTGTCCACCGCGGTGCAGCACAGGCTGCCGGTGAAGCTCATCCTCAGCAACAACGGCTACATGGGCATGGTCAGGCAGTGGCAGGAGCTGAACCACGGCAGCCGGTACAGCCACAGCTACACGGCGGCCCTGCCGGACTTCGTCGCGGTCGCCAAGGCATACGGCTGGGGTGCCCGTCGGGTGACCGACCCGACGGACCTGCCGGGTGCGCTGCGCGAGTGCCTGGACAGCGACGGCCCATTCTTCCTCGACGTCGCCGTGGCCGAGCTGAGCAACTGCTTCCCGATGATCGCCGCAGGAGCCGCCCACAACCGGATCATGCGGGACGCGACGACGTACTACGACGCGGAGCTGTAGGAACGCCCGGCTGGCGCTGCTC
>CALMVT010000013.1 GCA_937873175.1 uncultured Acetobacteraceae bacterium
AATCCTGCCTGACGAGTGATGCTCAGGCAGGAGGGTTGAGCCTGGCCAGGGCCTTGAGCATCACGTCCGGGTCTTGCTCGCGGGGGATGCCCAGGGAACTGAGGACTGTCACCACCATCGGGGCCGCAACCGTTTCCGGGCTGTCCGTAGGGCTCCAGCGATCAGAACGTTTGATGATCGCCTTGACCTCGGCGTTGATCTCTTCCTTCGTCACGAGCCATCTCCGGTTCCAGCAGTGCAAGATCCCGACGGCGCTTCGCGCAAAGCCGGAATGAGACGTCATGCGCAGCCCCTGGGCCATGGAGGGTATCAGGTGTTCCGGGGACATTGATCGGGTTGGTCGCCGCTTGCTGGGCTGCCGCGACCGGCAATGCCCTGCTGGTCCGCGTCAAGCTTAACCAGCCCACCCTGCACGTGGCCCTGGCCGGGCTGTGCGCCACCGGGTGCCCTTTCGACAGCCATGAAACCGTGGACCGTGGATTGTGGCCGCCTTCCCGGACGAGCGGAAGGCCAAGCACTCTGCAAGCAGGTCAGTCATGTGGGACATCCAACGGCTTCCATGTCTCGCGGGCGAAACCCCGTCTGTCGACCTGCCAAGCAGCCCCGAGATGCACCGCTCGGTCGGCGCTGCATGCCCAGCGCCAAACGGATGCATGGCCGCTCACGTTGGCCGGAACCAGCCCGTCCGGGCGTCCGCGGCACCAGCGTGCGATGGCCGGGATCACGGCGCGCCGGTCGAGCTTGCCGCAGGGCAGGTTGGCGCCAACGAAGCAGGCCATCGTCCTTCTCTCCTCACACCGCCAAACGGTGCCGCGCCCGACCATCTCAGGCGGCGCCGCGCTCAGGCCGAACGCGGCCTGTGCTGCCGCAATCCAGCCCGGCGGTAGGGGACGCGGACGGTCGTCGGTCCCAGCGCATCTCGGGCTAGACTCAGCCGCGGCAGCGTGACAGGCGCCACAGCAAGCGTCGGCAAGGCAGCAGGCAGCCAGCACGCCGAGCGTCAACATGCCGACGTGCACCGCCGCCAGAAACGAACGCTCGGGACGTCGTGCCGGGACCGCCGCGCTCATGACCCGGCGCGGACGAAGCGTCCGACCTCCGCCAGCGCTTCACGGCCGGCGGCCAGCTGAGGATGGAAGAGGTGCCAGGCGTGGATCATCTCCGGCCACACCTGCAGAGTGACGCGCACGTCCGTTTCGCCCGCGCGCGACGCAAGCGCCATCGAGTCGCTCAGCAGCGTCTCCGCCGAGCCAACCTGAATCAGCATGGGCGGAAGCCCGCGTAGGTCGGCGTGGATCGGCGAGACGAGCGGGCTGAGCGGATCGGCGCCGTGCAGATAGGCCCCGGCCAGCTCCGTCAGGTAGTCGCGCTGGATCAGCGGGTCGACGGCCGCCTTGCTCGTCATGGTCGATCCGCTCATCGTCAAGTCGACCCAGGGCGAGCTGCACCAAGCCCGCGCGGGCAGAGGGTCGCCCGCGTCGCGCAACGAGACCAGCGTGGCCACCGCGAGCCCGCCGCCGGCGCTCTCACCGGCGAGTGTGATGCCCGCCGGGTCGAAGCCAGACGAGAGGAGGAACCGGTATCCGGCGAGCGCATCCTCCAGCGCCGCGGGAAACGGATGCTCGGGCGCGAGCCGATACGCGAGCGCAAGCGTCCGCGCCTTCGACTGCCGCCCCGCTTCGGCGATCATGTGCCGGTGACTTTTGATCGAGCCGGAAACATAACCGCCCCCGTGCAAGAACAGGATGACGCGGCCGGGGTCCACGTCCGGCGTGTCGGTCCATTCCGCCGCCACGCCGCCGGGCTGCACGCTCTGGACCCGCACGTCGGGGGGCAGGTCGAAGGCGGCCCCAAGCCGGTCAAGGCGCTCGCGCCGCTCCGCCAGCCCGGCTGGACGGGGCCGCGAGCGCAGCATGTCCCGGATCACATCGACCTCGCGATTGCTCACCACCGAACCTCCATCGGTCCATAAGAAAGCCTTGGCTCCGACGCGCATGCGACAGCCCGTGCGAGACCAACCCGTGGGAAATGTAACACCAAAGCTCACTTGACGTGACCCCCTAGGAGTGCTCCGCCGGGGATGAGACTTCGGTGGGAACACG
>CALMVT010000014.1:0-1657 GCA_937873175.1 uncultured Acetobacteraceae bacterium
CACGATGACATCGCCTTGGCAGACGAGCAGCCCCTCCAACGCGACGTTTGCGAGTTCTTGCAGCCGTTGCCGGTCCCGACGCAAGCGGACTTTGGCCGCAAGTTCAAACCGCCAACCGGTGACAGCAAGTGCCAAGAGCCCGAGGCAGACGCCCGCAGCCGCCGGCGTGATCACCTCGGGCGAAACCGCGTGGTTCGGCAGGGTTCGGCTCGGATCGAAGTGCAGCGTCATCGCTGCCATGCCGGAGAAATGGAGCAAGGCTATGGAGAACAGCAGCAGGGGCGCGGCGGCTTTGCGAAACCAGCGGTCGCGATGCGCCGCCGCCAGCAGAGCCAAGCCGGAAATGGGCAGGCTGATGAGGATGGATGGGACGACAAGCCGAAAATCCCAACTGGTCGTTCCCTGAACAAGGTATGCCGCCTGGCCCACATAGTGCAGCAGCGCAATGCCCAAGCCGATGATCAGGCCGGCGACGAAGCGCCGAATTTTGTTTCGCGTGCCTAGGGAGAGCGTCACGCCGGCGCCAATGCCAATGGTGGCGCAAAGCAGCGACGTTGCAGTCAGCACAGGGGCGAAGGCTGCGGCCATGCCCGGCTTGAAAGCGAGCAATACGATGAAGTGGGTTGCCCAGGCCGTGCACCCGCTGGCGACAACGCTCACCAATCCCCAGAATTTTCGCGTTTTACCGGTAGATCGCGCCGCATGAATGCCAAGTGCGAAGCAGGCATATACCCCCATCGCGCAAACAACGGCAGCAATCAGCATTAAATGATGATCGTGTTGGTCGCGCATGCATAAGGGGATCGACCAGAGTATGCTGCTCATAGCTGCCCGTCCATCATACGGGATTCAATAGCTCACAAACATGTCCAAGGGCACCGTCAACTTGGCGGTTGGCCGGCTTGCGGGATAAGGCTGGGCTTGGGCTGGGCTGGGTGGCCGGGCACAATGACAACGTCCGCCAATCCAAGCTACGCCGGCCCTACTGGCTGCCCGCAGCCGGGCCGACCACTTGCAGCGGACACGCTGACGCCGAACAGCGCCGCCGCCGCCCGGCAGGTTTGCCCGGCCATAACCGCGGCAGCGACGCGGGCACGCAGGTCGTCAGGATACGGGCGCGTCATGCACGCCGGCCTCCAACCCAGCCCGCAGCTTGAACCACATCACGCGGCCAAACGGAGGCTCGATCCCGTCAGGAACGAGCGTGCCATCATCGGTCTTGCGTAGCCTGTCACACGGGTGGCCTGCGGCCATGCCAGGCTGCTTGGCTTTTCATCCATGCGAAACCTCCAGTGGTCTGCCTAGGGCACCACGACGATCTTCCCCACGACCCGGCGCGCAGCCATGTCCTCCAGGGCTTGCGGCACCTCATCGAGCGTGTAGGTCCGCGACACCAGCGGCCGGAGCCGGCCCTCGCCGATCCACGCCAGCATCTGCGCGACGGCCTCCCGGTTCCGCTCCGGTTCGCGTTTCCTGTAGCCGCCCCAGAAAACGCCGATGATGGAGGCGCCCTTCAGCAATGGCAGGTTGAACGGCAATGCAGGGATGCCGCCAGCGGCGAAGCCGATCACCAGGTAGCGTCCGCCCCAGGCGATGGACCGGGACGCCGGCTCGGCGAACCGGCCGCCCACCGGGTCGAACACGACATCAGGCCCCC
>CALMVT010000014.1:1667-1969 GCA_937873175.1 uncultured Acetobacteraceae bacterium
GTCCGTCAGCCTGGCGATGCCGTCCCGCAGGTCCTCCGCCTCATAATCCAGCACCTCGTCGGCCCCGTAGGAGCGGCAGACGGCGAGCTTGTCCGCCGACGACGCGGCCGCGATCACGCGCGCTCCCATCGCCTTGCCGATGTCTATTGCGGCCAGCCCCACACCCCCGGCCGCGCCCAGCACGAGCAGGGTTTCGCCGGGCTGCAGGCCCGCACGGTCGCGAAGGGCGTGCCAAGCGGTCCCGTATGCCAGCAGGAACGCGGACGCAGGCTCGAAGCCGACGACATCGGGCAGGGCCACGC
>CALMVT010000015.1 GCA_937873175.1 uncultured Acetobacteraceae bacterium
GTCAGGGCTCGCGCCACCAAGCATAGTCTGCGTTTTCGGGCGAGCGGCAACGTGTGATTACGCGGCTTCCATGATGCCCAGCACGGTCTTCTTGCGACGGAGAAACTGCAGTTGGCGGCGGTCAGCAGAAACGTGTTGGCTGTGGCGGGTGCGGAGGCGAAGAAAGTTGCGCAGCTCGTCGTAGGCACCGCAGAACCGGGCGGCTGATCTCGGGCACTTGAAGCCCCGCATGGACCGGTAGCGGCCTTTGATGCCCCGGTGATCCTGCTCGAGCCTGTTGTTCAGGTAGGCGCTGGTCCGGTGCCGCACCTCTTTGCCCAGCTCGGTGCGGATGGCGCGCGGGTAGCTGTCGTGGCCGTCGGTCGTGACCCGGTCCGGCGTCACCCCGGTGGTCGCCTTGGCCGAGCGGAAGAACGCGCGGGCGGCGGCCGTGTCGCGGTGCTCGCTGAACATCACGTCCACCAGCGCGCCGGCGCGGTCGATGGCGCGATACAGATAGCACCAACGCCCATGCACCTTCAGATACGTCTCATCCACGTACCAGCTGCAGCCCGCCTGGCCGTGCCGACGACGCCGGAGATCGTCGGCCAGCACAGGCGTGAGCTTGGCCTCCCATTCGCGGACAGCCTCGTGGCTGAACACCATGCCGCGCACGGCAAACATCTCGGGCAAGTCGCGGAGAGCAAGCTTGTAGCGCAGCCGCCAGAGCACCACGAGTGCGATGACGTCGGACGGATACTGCGCCCGGTTCAGCACCGTGCCGGTGCGCTCGTTCCACTGCTTGCCGCAGGTCCGGCAGCGAAAGCGCTTGTAGCCCTGTGCCGTGCGCTCGGGCCGCTCCGTTGCTGCATCCGACCCGCACCCTATGCACCGCATCCCGCCTGCCCCTCGTCAGGGTCAGGTTTGTAGCTAGCCAAGCCTCACCTGACCAGGGGCTCTGGCGCGAGCCCTGACAGAACCGGACCGCGTGCAGCTTCCCCCGGGCGAGGAACTGCCGCTCAAACCACTGTGCTAGCCAGATTTGGCGCCCGGTGTCGTCGCAATAGCACGACGACGCCAGAGGAAAGGCGTTGGGGTGCACGGAACGAGCGTGTTTCCAGCGACCCTTCAAGGATGCATATGGCTATGCCCGTGCTGTGCGAGTAAGCGGGCGGCTTTGTGTCGGCAACGTTGGGCTGTTCGGTTGGCAACAGGCGGTTTTGGAAGTCATCCAGTGCAAGAAGTCGGATGCCGCTGGTTCTGACCGTCTGGTCGGCGCCCGCTTACCCGCACTTTCTGCTCATAGCTGCCATTCCGCCTTCGGCCAGTTCCCATCGCGGGGCGCCGCGTCCAGCGCGGTACGGCGCTCATCCATGTCGAGAAGATGCAACAGGCGCGGACCCTGCCGCGTCACTGACCAGCGTCCTGTTCGCCACGCTCAACGTCACGATCACCGCAGTGATCCAAAGCTGGAAAGATGGAGCAGGGACCCTGGCGGTGGCGGCCGGCTCCGGGCATACATGAGCGGCCCACGAACGGAGCGCATGATGTCACCACCTGGCATGATCCTCGTTACCGGCGGCGGCCGTGGCATCGGTGCGGCAGTGGCCCGCAAGCTCGGCAGCCTCGGCCACCCCGTCGCAGTCAACTACGCCGGCAACGCCAAGGCCGCCGCCGCCGTGGTCACGACCATCCGCACGGCCGGGGGCACTGCCGAGGTGATCCAGGGCGACGTGGGCGATCCGGCCGCCATCGAGGTGCTGTTCGAAAAAGCCATCGCGGCACTCGGCCCACTCGCCGGCCTCGTCAATAACGCGGGCATCACTGGCACGCAGGCCCGGGTCGCCGAGCAGCAGGCAGCCGACCTCACTCGCCTCTTCGCCGTCAACGTCGTGGGCACCATGCTCTGCACCGGCGCAGCCATCCGCCGCCTGTCGACCCGGCACGGCGGACCAGGCGGCGCAATCGTCAATCTCGCCTCCGTCGCAGCCCGCACCGGCGGCCTCCCCGGCATCATCCCCTATGCAGCCACCAAGGGCGCCATCGAAACCTTCACCCGCGGCGTCGCCAACGAGGTCGCTCTCGAGGGCATTCGTGTCAACGCCGTCTCCCCCGGTCTGATCCAGACCGACATGGTCAGCTCAGCGCTGGCCGAAAGCGCTAAAGGCGGCATCCCTATTGGCCGGCTTGGTCAGCCCGAGGAGATCGCAGAGGCGGTCGCCTTCCTGCTGTCTCCAGCCGCCGCCTACATGACCGGCAGCGTCGTGACTGTTTCGGGTGGCCGTTGACTCCACATCGGACCAACTAAACCAGAGCAGACTACCGCTTACCCGACCATCAATGAACGTCCGGTTCCCGCTGCCGGTTGCTCCAAACCGGACAGGCCGCTCTCGGCCAGGAGCTGCGTGCGTAGCGGTATCAATCATGCACAGCGGTCAGCATAGACGATCTTTTGCGGTCGGCAGCAACACCGCGCCTTGGTGGACACGTCTTCGGACTGTTTCCGGGAACCTCCACGTCGCACCGGCCTCATCGCAAGGGGCCTGAACCAAAGGCCGCAAACCTGCCGCCATCATGAAACGTCCGTCCCGCTCGCGCGTCCCTTCCCCATGACCCAAGATCCCCGGACAAGCGCCCCAACCCGCTTTCCCAACGAGCCGCATCAGCCACGGCCAGGCCTCGAGGCCGACATGCGGACCAAGCCGGACCACGGCGAGGAAAGCTATGTCGGCAAGGGCCTGCTGACCGGCCTGGCAACGCTGATCACCGGGGGCGACAGCGGGATCGGCCGTGCCGTCGCGATCGCTTATGCCCGCGAGGGCGCGGACGTCGCCATCTCGTACCTGCCGGACGAGCAGGCGGACGCGGACGAAACCCGGCGCTGGGTGGAGGACGCAGGGCGGCGATGCCTGCTCCTGCCAGGCGACATCCGCGACCCCGTCTGGTGCCAGGCGCTGGTTGGAGAGACCGTAGAGGCGTTCGGTCGCCTTGATGTCTTGGTCAACAATGCCGCCGCCCAAACCACGAACGAGAGCCTCGCTGACATCGCCGTCGCCGATGTCGAGGGCGCGTTCCGAGCCAACGTCTTCGCGCCCATTTGGCTTGCCCAAGCCGCTGCCAAGCACATGAAGCCCGGTGCTTGCATCATCAACACGACAAGCGTGCAGGCCAAGGTCGCGAGCAAGGGAATGATCGTCTACTCGGCCACCAAAGGCGCGGTCGCGAGCCTCACCATCGGGCTGTCGAACCTCCTTGCCCCCAGCGGGATCCGGGTGAACTGCGTCGCTCCCGGGCCAGTCTGGACACCCATCCAGCCGATCGCGAAGTCGCCGGAGGAGATGGAGGTGCTGGGACAGAAGACCCCGCTCGGCCGTGCCGGGCAGCCAGCCGAGCTGGCAGGTGCCTTCGTCCTTCTTGCCGCGCGGGAAGGCAGCTACATGTCCGGCGCGCTGATACCGGTCACCGGCGGCATGCCCATGCTGTAAGGACTGCCTGCTTCCACGAGCTTCTTGCTCCGAAGTGGACCGTTGATTTCGGCCAGCCGCGGCTCTTCAAGGCGCGGCGACACAGGATTGCCGGTGTGGCGTCGGCGATGAATGCAGCGCCACGCTATCCTGCGGATACTTCTCTCGCCCAACCGCGCAGCGTTGCCCGAAACGGGAGCAGGTGGCACGCTCAATATCAAGTCGCACTAGGCGGCAACCGAGGGAATATCGTCCATGCGCCCCGTTCAACTCGTTAGCTTGCTCGCTGCAATAGTTGCGTGCGCCCCGTGCGCACGCGCTCAGACGCCGAACTGGGTGACCAGCTGGACCGGCTCCGCCCAAGGACCTTATCCGATCGGCAATGCCAGCACGCAGCCGAACCTCAGCTTTGCGTTCCCAAACCCGGCCGCGGGCGCGCGTGACCAGACCTTTCGGCTGATCGTGCATCCCGGCCTGTGGGGCCGGAGCGCCCGGCTGCGTTTCTCGAATGCTTATGGCACCCAGCCCGTCACCTTCGACCATGTCTTTGTCGGCGAACAGGCGATCGCCGGCACGCTCGTTAAAGGGAGCAACGCCCCGGTGGCATTTGGTAGGCAAGCCAGCGTGACGGTGCAGCCGGGACAGAGCGTCTGGAGCGACCCTGTCAGCTTGCCATTCGTCCATGACCCGGCGGACCCCACCCTGACGGGCCGCAAGCTTGCCATCAGCCTCCATGTCGCCGGGCAGAGCGGGCCGATGACCTGGCATGCGAAGGCACTCACCACCTCCTACGTGACCGCGCCGGACTCGGGCGCTACGGCAGCCGCCGTTGAGGGGGACGACGCATTCCCGTTCGCCACCGCGTCCTGGTACTTCCTCGACGCGGTGGACATGGACGCGCCGGCGGGCACGAGGCTTGCGGTCGCATTCGGAGATTCGATCACTGACGGGACCGCCTCCACGCTGAACGGCGATGACCGCTGGCCCGACGTCCTCGCGCGGCGGCTCCAGGCGCAGTATGGCAGCCGCGTGGTGGTGGTGAACCAGGGTATCGGCGGCAACCGGATCGTCGGCCCGGCCTCCTACACGCCTGAAAAGCCGTTCGCCGGCGGTCCCGCGGCGCAGCAGCGTCTGGACCGGGACGTCCTGCAGCTGTCGGGGGTGTCAGCGGTGATCTGGATGGAGGGCACCAACGATTTCGGCAAAGGCGGTGAGGGCGCCACCCCCGAGCAGGTCGAGGCCGGCGTCAAGGATGTTGTGGAGCGGATGCGCGCCCGGCTACCCCGTGTGAGAATCATTGGCGCGACGCTCACGCCCAACCTGCACAGCACCAACCCCGAGCACGGATCCGACGAGGAGAACGCGAAGGTCCTTTCCTACAACGACTTCGTGCGGAAAACGAGGCTGTTCGACGCCGTGGTGGATTTCAACAAGGTGACGCTCGACCCCGCCAGCGGCGAGATGAAAGCTGAGTTCGTTCCGGACAACACGGTTGGCGGCCCTGGCGACAAGCTGCACCCCAATCGCGCCGGCTATCGCGCCATGGCGAACAGCATCGATCTCGGCCTGCTCGCTCCGTGATGTCACTCTCCCAGGTTGGCGGTCACCGGAGGTGGCGGACAACGAACGTTGCGAGACCTGCGCTTTTGGCGGCTGGCTTGCGCTTGGCCCTGTCGGGTTCAAGAAGCAGCGGACCGGCCGCGGTTACGCTTCCTTCCTCACGTTCCACATCAGCGGCAGGCCTTTCAGCACGCCGCTCACCGCCTTGCGATAGGCGGTCGGCTGATAGTACTCCCCCGTCGGCAGGTAGGGCACGTCCTGGAACGCCTGCTCCTGGATCCGCACCGCGATCGCCTTCTGGGCCGTCATGTCCGGCGCCTGGAACCAGGCATCCCGCAACCGCTCGAGCTCCGGAGAGCTGCACCAGCCGAACCACCCGGCCTCGCCGTTGCCGCGCAGGCCGAGATGCGTCGCCGGGGTGAACTGGTCCGCGCCGAAGAAGCTGGTGAAGAACACGCTCCACCCGCCCTTGTCGACCGGGGCCTTGCTGGCCCGGCGCTGGATGACCGTGCCCCAGTCCGTGCTCTGCACGTCCACGTTGATGCCTGCCTGCTTCAGCATGTCGGCACCCACCTCGCCCAGCGCCTGCAAAGCCGGCAGGTCGGTCGCGACCATCACCACGGCGCGCTCGCCCTTGTAGCCGGCTACGGCGAGGTCCGCCTTTACGCGAGCCATGTCGCGCTTGCCTGCCAACGCCGACACCCCGGCGCCGCTGGCCAGCGGCGAGGCGGCGGCGAAGTAGCCGACGCCGTCTTTCCACAGCGAATGGTCGGTCCCCGCCACCGCCTGCATGAAGTCGGCCTGGTTCACCGCACCCAGCAACGCACGCCGGATCGCCGGGTTGTCGAACGGCGGCTGCAAGTGGTTGAACCGCACCATGCCCGGCAGCCCCGTGGGGTCCAGCGTGTCGGTGGTCAGGTTGCGGTCCTGCCGCAACACCGGGAACAGGTCGAGCGACGGCTCTTGCCACCAATCGACCTGGCCCTGCTGCAACGCGGCCATGGCGGTCGCCGGGTCAGGGATGGCGCTCCACTCGATGCGGTCCAGGTAGGCGATCTTGGGTCCTGCGGTCCAACTCGGCGTGCCGCTCGGCCGCGGCACGTAGCCCTCGAACCGCGTATAGACGCTGAGCGCCCCCGGCACCCGCTCGGGGGCTGCGTAGCGGAACGGGCCACTGCCGACCATCTCGGTGATCGGCTTGAATGGATCGGTGCTGGCCAGCCGCTCCGGCATGATAGCGCACATGACGCCGGCGACCTTGCCCAGCGCGTCCGGCAGCAGGGGGAAAGGACGCTTGAGGCGGAAAACCAGCGTCTTGTCGTCGGCGGCTGAAAGCTCGTCGGTGGCCGCCATCAGCGCCTGGCCGAACGCGTCCCGCTTGCCCCAGCGGCCGACGCTGGCGACGCAGTCGCGGGCGAGCACGGGGGTGCCGTCGTGGAACTTGAGGCCGTCGCGTAGCGTGAGCCGCCAGGTTTTGCCTTCAGCCTCGGTGGTGAAGCCGTCCACCATTTGCGGCTGCGCCTTGAACGCGTCGTCCTGGCCGAACAGCGTGTCGAAGACGACGAAGCCATGATTGCGCGAAATGTAGGCGCTGGTAACGACGGGATCGAGCAGCGGGACGTCGATCTGCGGGACGAACTTCAACGTCCTGGCGGCCTGCGACCGGGCCACATGCGGTGCGGCAAGTGCTGCGGCGCCGGTGGCGAGCAGGGTGCGGCGTCTCATCATCGGGCAGCCTCGGTTCAGTGTCGGCCAGGGCGCAGCAAGAACGAGGCCATGCTCAAGGCCGTGCCACGGGCGGTGTTGGCCAGAGCGGTCAGCCTGCTCCCGACTTCAGCACGCATCCCGTGTTGTGCCCTTCCGACTACCAGCACCAACGCGCAGTTTTCCAAGGGCGAATGACACACGGTTCGGTCCCGATGACCGGGATGGATCGGATGCGAAAACCCTGCCAGGGCCTGTTCCGAATTCCCTTCATGCGTCGGTCAGGCTCAAACCCGGACGGGGCGCCACGGGGGCGCCTCCGCTCACTCCCACAGCGCAGGCAGGAACTCGTACCCCGCCCTGTTCTTCGCGACGAACCCCGTCGCCGGGAAGGGGGCGTGGAAGAAGTGGAGACGCAGCCTGTCGCTCGCGGCTCGATCCAGGATCGACCTGCGGGTCGCGGTCGCGTCCTCCGGGTCCATGTCGAACATGGCCTGCCACTCAGGATGGCGCGCGAAGATCACCGGGTTGTTGGTGATGTCGGCGACGAACATCATCGCCTCGTCGCCCGACGCGATCTCCAGCGCCGACATGCCCGGAGTGTGGCCGCTCGCCTTCACCGCGGTGATGCCAGGCAGCACCTCCTCACCCCAGCCGTAGCGGCGCACCGCGTCGCCGCGGTCGCCGAACACCTTGCGCGCCCCCGCGAACTGGGCCTGGAGCGCTTCCGGCGCCGAGGCGGCCCGCCCTTCGTCCATCCAGAACTCCCATTCCTTCTCCGGCACCAGAACCTCGGCATTAGGGAAGGCGGAGGTGCCGTCGGCCTTGAGGAGGCCCATGATGTGGTCGGAATGGAAGTGGCTGATCACCACGGTGCCGACTGCCTCCGGCGACACACCCGCCGCGGCCAGGTTGGCGGCGAGCCGGCCAGTGCCGGCGGGGCCCGCCGTGCCGAGGCCGGTGTCGATCAGCACGGCCTGCCGGCCGGTGTGCACCAGCAGCGGGGTGAAGGTCAGGGTCAGCTTGTCGCGCGGCATGCCGGCCGTGGCAAAGGCCTCGCCCACCTCCGCGTCGGACGCGTTGCGGACGAAGCCGGCGGGACGGTCGCGACTCAGCACGCCGTCGTGCAGCGGGACGACCTCGAACGAGCCCAGGCCGAAGCGAAAGAAACCGGGCGCCTGCGCGCGTCCTTCGCTGCGAGTGTCTGACACGCTTGCCCTCCTCTTGCGGCACAGCCGGCGACCGGACAAACCGGACCTTGCCGGTGCGGCCAAGCCATAGGCGGTTTTGCGCGAGCTGAACAGGCATCCGGCGGGCACCTGCCCGACCCCGCTGATCCGCGGTGTGCCTTCTGCAGATTGCAAGTTGCTGGGTGCTACACTGCTTCCGACGACCGCCTTGGTCCTTCCATCGCCCGTCAGCAGACAGGCAGCTCCTGGCCACGGACTTCAGGAGCTTGCTGCTGATTGAGGCGAGGCTTCTCGTGCCGTCGTCGGCGCCGATCATGAGGCGACCGGGCCGCCTGACAAGCGCGTCCCACGCACCACATCCCGTCCCGTCAATCGACACGGGGCCAGCTGCGCACGCCGCTGGTTCGAATGATCGAGCCGATACGGAGCGAGCATGCGAGTTCTGATCTTAGGCGGGGGCGTCGTCGGGACCTCCATCGCCTACCACCTCGCCGCGCGGGGCGCGGACGCGGTCGTCATCGAGCGCAGCGCGGTCGCGTGCGCCGCATCCGGCAAGTCGGGCGGGTTCCTGGCCTTGGACTGGTGCGACGGCACGCCGCTCGAGGCCCTCGCCCGCCGGAGCTTCGCGCTGCATGCCAAGCTGGCGGAAGAGCTGGGTGGCGACTGGGGTTATCGCCGGATGACCACCTACGCCGGCACCGTGGGCCATTTTGCGGCCCGGACGCCGCGCGGCGCAGGGCCTGGGTGGGTGTCGCCGGAGGTCACGATCGACCGCCAGCTTGGCTCGGTCGGCACTACGGCCCAGGTGCATCCGGGTGCCTTCACTTTGGCGATGATGCGCGCCGCGGAGGAGCGGGGCGCCGAGCTACGGTTGGGCCAGGCCACGGGGCTGCTGCGCCGGGGTGGGAGCGTGACCGGCGTGCAGCTCGAGGGCGAGGCGCTGGAAGGCGATGCCGTCGTGATCGCGATGGGGCCGTGGTCCGTGCTGGCATCGGGATGGCTGCCGCTGCCGCCGGTCTACGGCCTAAAGGGGCATAGCCTGATGTTCGAGACCGGGGCGGCGCTCGCGCCGGAAGCCTTGTTCCTTGAGTATGCCGAGCCTGCCGGGTCAATGCTCTCGCCCGAGGTGTTTCCGCGCGCCGACGGCACGACCTACGTGTGCGGGATTTCGAGCGAGTCTCCCATCCCGGTCGACCCTGGCCGCGTCGCCCCCGACAACGGCGCGATCGACCGGCTGAAGGCGTTGTGCGCCCGCGTGTCGCCGGTCCTGGCCCGGTCGCGGGTCCTTGCGAGCCAGGCCTGCTACCGCCCGGTGACAGGGGACGGACTGCCCTTGATCGGCGCCGTCCCGGGCGCGAAGGGTGCCCATGTGGCGACGGGTCACAGCGTCTGGGGCATCCTCAATGCGCCGGCCACGGGCGAGGCAATGACCGAGTTGATCCTGGACGGGAAGGCTCGGACCGTTGACCTTTCACCGTTCGATCCCGCCCGCCTCGCGGCCCTCGGTCCCGAACGTGTCGCCGTCACTCGCAGGCTCGGTCGCTGACTGGAACCAGTGTCACCCTGAACGGGATGGGAGGAACAGCCGCGTGGGAACGACTTTCTGTCATGCGCCCCAACGAGACGCTGGATGCTGATGCGATCAAACTCAAGACCGGTCGTTTAGTTGTAAGCGCGCAGGTAACCTCGTCAGAGCAGGAAGACCATGCATTGAAACTGAAGCCTGTTCGCCTCGGTGGCATTTGGGCCGCGATACCGTCACAATTGCAACAGAAGCGCATCCCGTCGGTGAGACACCGCCCTTCTTCAGCAACCGTGCCGCGACGCGGAACAAGTCGGGCATATCGTAGCGGCCATCGGCACGCGTCATTAGAACACCAACACGGACCATTCGTTCGACGAGCGCCTTTTCCGGTCGTGCCTCGTCACTGGAAGTGATCGGCGGCAAAAAGTCTCCTGCGCTGGCCCGGGCGTTGATCGCCTCAACCGTCTCCGTGGCGCGCCATCGTG
>CALMVT010000016.1 GCA_937873175.1 uncultured Acetobacteraceae bacterium
GACGCTTCCTCCGAGGCGAGGAACAGCACCACCCGGGCGATCTCGTCCGGCTGGAGCTGGCGCTTGAGGCATTGCCGTTCCATCAGCTCCCGCTCGCCGTCCGGGGTCAGCCACAGTTCCTTTTGCCGCCGGGTCATGATCCAGCCGGGGGCGATGGCGTTGACCCGGATGTTGTCCGGCCCGAAATCCCGGGCGAGCGAGCGCGTCAGGCCGAGCACGGCGCTCTTGCTGGCGGTGTATGCCGCCATGCCGCCCTGCCCGATCATCCATGAGACCGAGCCGAAGTTGATGATGGCGCCGCCGCCCGCCGCTTTCATGTCCGGCAGCACGGCCTGGGCGGCGAAGAACTGGTGGCGCAGGTTCACGGCCACGCGACCGTCCCAGTACTCGGGGGTCACGTCCTCCGTGCGGTGGCGCTCGTCGTGGGCGGCGTTGTTCACCAGCACGGTGATTGGCCCCATCGCGTCGCGCAGCCCGGCGATGGCGGCGCGCAGGGCGGCGATGTCGGTCAGGTCGGCGTGGGCATAGCGCACGTTCGGTCCCAGCTCCTCGGCCAGGGCGCGGCCTTCCGCGTCCTTGATGTCGAGGAAGCCGACCTGCGAACCCTGGGCCGCGAAGCGCCGGACGATGGCCTCCCCGATCCCGGACGCGCCGCCGGTGATGAGCACGGCCTTGTTGGCAAGGTCTGGGTAGGTTGCTGCCATGGGGTGTGTGATCCTTCGTTGACGGGCGAACGGTGCCCTCGATAGCCTGCCCGCAACACGAATGCGAATGGGGGAAGCAGGCATGCTCGATCAATCGGCGTCGCAGAAAGCGGCGCTCTGGCTTTCCGGGTTCGCGGACGCCATGTCGCGCGGCGACGCGCAGGAGGCCGCCAAGCACTTCGCCGAAACGTGCTTCTGGCGAGACCTGGTGGCCTTCAGTTGGAACATCGTGACCTTTGAAGGGCGAGACGCCATCGCCGCCATGCTGCAGGACTCGCTGCCGCGCACCCGGCCGAGCGGTTGGGCGGTGGACGGCGAGGCGAGCAGCACTGACGGCGTGATCGAGGCCTGGATCAGTTTTGAAACGGACACGGCCCGCGGGCGCGGGCACCTGCGGCTGAAGGACGGCAAGTGCTGGACGCTACTGACCACCATCACCGAGCTGAAAGGCCACGAGGAGCGCCGGGGTCCAACCCGGGAGATGGGCGCCGAGCACGGAAGCACGCTGGGCCGTCGAAGCTGGGCGGAGCGCCGGGCGCAGGAGGAAGCCGAGCTGGGCGCCACCGTGCAGCCCTACGTGCTGGTGGTCGGCGGCGGCCAGGGCGGCATCGGCCTGGGCGCGCGCTTGCGGCGGCTCGGCGTGCCGGCCATCATCATCGACAAGAACGACCGGCCCGGCGATTCCTGGCGCAAACGCTACAAGTCGCTCTGCCTGCATGACCCGGTGTGGTACGACCACCTGCCCTACCTGCCGTTCCCCGACCATTGGCCGGTGTTCTCGCCCAAGGACAAGATCGGCGACTGGCTGGAAATGTACACCAAGGTCATGGAGCTGAACTACTGGACGCGCACCGAGGCCAGCAGCGCGCGCTACGACGAGGCCGCCGGAGAATGGCTCGTCGAGGTCGTGCGCGACGGCCAGCCGGTCACGCTGCGCCCAAAGCACCTAGTCATGGCAACCGGCGTGTCCGGCGTGCCGAACCTGCCGGATTACCCCGGTATGGACCGCTTCCGGGGCACGCAGCACCACAGCAGCCGCCACCCTGGCGGCGCAGAATGGGCGGGCAAGCGGTGCGTCGTGATCGGCTCCAACAACTCGTCGCACGATATCTGCGCCGACCTGTGGGAGAACGGCGCTGATGTCACCATGGTGCAGCGGTCCTCCACCCACATCGTGAAGTCCGACACGCTCATGGAGCATGGGCTGGGCGAGCTGTACTCGGAGAGGGCCGTGGCGTCCGGCATGACGACGGACAAGGCGGACATGGTCTTCGCCTCCACCCCGTATCGCATCATGCACGAGCTTCAGATCCCGATGTATGGGAAGATCGCCGAGCAGGACGCGCCGTTCTACAGGCAGTTGGAGAAGGCCGGGTTCATGCTGGATTGGGGCGATGACGGCTCCGGCCTGTTCATGAAATACCTGCGCCGCGGCTCCGGCTACTACATCGACGTGGGCGCGTCGGAGATGGTGGCCGACGGGCGCATCAAGCTGCGCAGCGGCGTGGACGTGGCGGAGATCACCGAGAACGCGGTCCGGCTCAGCGACGGCAGCGAGTTGCCGGCGGATTTGATCGTGTATGCCACCGGCTACGGCTCGATGAACGGCTGGGTGGCGAAGCTGGTGTCGCAGGAGGTGGCGGACCAGGTCGGCAAGTGCTGGGGCCTGGGGTCCGGCACTACCAAGGACCCCGGGCCGTGGGAGGGCGAGCTGCGCAACATGTGGAAGCCGACCGCGCAGCCCGGCCTGTGGTTCCACGGCGGCAACCTGCACCAGTCGCGGCACTACTCGCTATACCTGGCCTTGCAGCTCAAGGCGCGGATGGAGGGCATCCCGACGCCGGTGATCGGGCAAGGGTCGGTGCATCACAAGCGGTAGCTTGCCCGGGCCTGACGGTTGCTAGCCTATCTGCTGAATGTGCAGGTAGCTGCTGCCGCTGGCGGGATCGTCGCCGAACGACACCGCCAGGCGCCCGTTGCCGAGGTCCGCTTTGGCGTGCTCGAAGTAGCCGGATGCCAAAGTGAGCGAGGCAACCGGCTTGCCCGGCGCGATCGCATGCAGCGTCAGGCCGGCGAACCCGGCCGCGCCCTGGCCGTCCTGCCAGTCCAACGCCGCCGCGGGCGTCACGCCATAGATCGTGACGGCATCGCCCTTGTGGAAATTTGCCACCGTGGTCCAAGTATCGGCAGCCGCCGCACGGATGTCGATGAAGACCGTGCCGATGGTGATGGGGGAAATGCTGGCAATCACGAAGTTGGAGCCGCCGCCGCAATCCACGACGTTGGTGCCCCCGCCGCTTGGCCCGAACAGGCTGAGGTCAACCGCATCGTTGCCGGCCCCGGTGTGGATGAAGTTGTTCGGCTTGGTCGCTGTGATGCTCAGGCTGTCCGTGGTGATGGCAAGGAACTGGTTCTGCAGGTTCGCCACGGGGCGTGGCGTAGGCTTGGCCGTCTTGCCAATCAACCACGCCGGTTGTCATGTTCTCGACGAGGTATTGCTCGACGCCGCTGGCCGGCGGCGGAGGCGGGCTGATCACCGTGACGGGCGGGTTTGACACCTTAGGCGTGAACAGTTTGGCATCCGCTTCCAGCCTGGCGGCGTTGGCTGGGAAGTTGAAGTTTCCAAACGCCACGACCTCGTTTGCGATGTGCCCGCCCAGTCCAGCAACTGCATTCAATTGATCGCGGGTGGTGTCGTAAAGCTCGGTCAGGTCAGCGATTGTTTGCGCCTCGACCGAGGCAACCGTTTGGTTGCCGGTCAGCAAAGCCGCATCAACCGTTGCTGTTTCCAATTGTTCCAGAGTAACGATGAAGTCGGCCGGCGGCGCCACGTCGAGCTCGTTGTTTGTAAACCGGGCAAGGCCATTCGGCCCACAGACTCTCGCGACGTTCAGCAACTCCTGAATCGCCAGATTGTTGATGACCACGGCATTGGCTTCGGTTGGAGTTGATTTGTTTTCCCAACGCTTTCTGTGTCAAGGCAACAATGGTTTGCAGCTTGTTGCAACACGGCGCCAAGCCGGGCCGGTCCCGCCCGGACCTCAGTACCCCATCGCGTGCGGCAGCCACAGGGCGAGCGCGGGCACGAAGGCGATCACCAGCAGGCAGGCGAGCAGCAGGAACAGGTAGGCCAGCATGGGCCGCACCGTCGCCTCCACCGGCACGCCGCCGATCAGGCACGCGCCATACAGCCCAAGGCCCAGCGGCGGCGCGAACAGGCCGATGCCCATGGCGACCACCAGCACCACCCCGTAATGCAGCGGCGCGATTCCGAGCTGCCCCGCCACCGGCACCAGCAGCGGCCCGAAGATGATCAGCGCCGCCGCCCCTTCCAGCACCGATTCCATGATCACCAGGATGCCGATGCTGAGCAGCATGAACGCCCAAGTGCCATGGCCCTGGGACAGCGCGATCATCGCGTCCGCCAGGGCGTGCGGGATCTGCTGGATGGTCAGGGTGAACGCCATCGCCTGCGCCGCCGCGACGATGAACAGCACCAAGCCGGAGCGCGTCGCCGCGTGCATGAAGCACCGCGCCGCGGCGCGCGGACCGAGTTCCCGAAACGCGACGCCGCCGGCCAGCAGCGCGTAAATCGCGGCGAACGCCGAAATCTCGGTCGCCGTGGCGAAGCCCGACCGGAAGCCGCCGAAGATGATGACGAGCAGGCCCACGGCCCCCGCGCCGCCGCCCCAAAGGTCGCGCAACGCCGGCCGGGGCACGGCGTCCCACTCCGCCCGGCTCGTAGGCCGGCCGCGCACCACGGACACGGCCACCAACGCCGCCGCCATCAGCGCCGCCGGCACCAGCCCGGCCATGAACAGCCCGCCGATGGACAGGCTGGCGACGAAGCCCAGGATGATCAGGTTGATGCAGGGCGGAATGGTCTCCGCCATCACCGCGGAGGCCGCCAACAGGGCCACGGCCCGCCCCGGGTCCTGCCGGGACCGCCGGGCGGCCGGGATCAGCACGGAGCCGACCGCCGCCACGTCCGCCATCTTCGACCCCGAGATGCCGGAGAACACCACCATCGCCAGCACCATCACCACGTCCAGCCCGCCGCGCACCCGGCCCACCAGCCGTTCCAGCAGGGCGATGATGCGGACGGACATGCCGTTCGCCTCCATCACGTAGCCGACCAGGATGAAGAACGGGATGGCGAGCAGCACGAAGTTGTCGATGCCCCGGGCAAGCTGCTGCGCGAAGATGACGCCGGGCAGCGAGCCGTCCACCCAAACGAACAGCAGGGCCGACAGCGCCAGCACGAAGCCGATGGGCATGCCGCCTACCAGGCAAACGATGAAACCCCCCAGCATGGCGAGCGCAGCGTTCGGCTCCTCGACGAGCAGGCCCCAGGCGAACAGGAAGAGCGCCGCCGCAACCACGATGGCGACGCCGGCCAGCAGGTCGCGAGGGCGCAGCCCAGCCAGCCGGTGCAGGCTGAACAGCGCCATGCACACCCCGGCGGCGCCCATGGGGTAGAATCCCCACTCCAGCGGCAAGCCCGACCCGGTGGTCTGCCCCGTGGTGAGCACCGCGAGCCGCAGCGCATAGAGCGCCACCGCCGCCGCGGTCAGCGCAACGGCCAAGCCGCCCGCCGCTGCCGCCGCCCGCTGCGCCGCCGGGCGGAGCCGCTCGATGAAGAACGACACGCCGACGTTCTCGCCCCGGGCGATGGCGCCGGCCGCGCCGAAGAAGCTCGATGCCACCATCAAGGCGCGCGCCACGTCGTCGGACCACTCGATGGGGCTGTTCAGCGCGTAGCGGGACAGCACGGAAGCGGATACCACCACGCGGTCCAGAAACAGCAGCCCGGCAGCAACACCATCCACCGCGGCCAGCAGGACGCCGGCGCCGCGGTCGAACGCCCGGCCCAGGTTGGACACCCGGCTAGGCGGCCGTATCCTGGATGCGGTCCACCACCGGCTTCGCCTCCGGCATGCGGCGGAGAAACGCCTTGGTCTGCGGCAGCACCCGCTTGCGGACCGCCGCCTTGTCGCAAGGGATCACCATGACGCCGCTTGATTTCAGCACGCCGAGCGCTTCCTGCTCGGCCGCAAGCCCATATGCCCGGTGCGCTGCCGCGGCGCGTTGCGCGGCGTCAAGGAACCCATCCCGCAGCTTCGGGTCCATCCGCTTGAAGGTGGCGTCGCTGAAATACAGCACCAGCGGCGAGCAGATGTGTTCCGTCAGCGCGTAGAACTTGGCGGTTTCATAGAACTTGCTGGCCAGCACGGTCGGCGGGTCGTGCTCCAGCCCGTCCAGCACTCCGGCCTGCAGCGCCGTGTAGATTTCACCGAACGCCAGCGGCGTGGCGGCGGCGCCCATCATGCGCAGGCATTCGGTGATCACCGGGTTGGGCAGGGTGCGGATCTTGAGGCCGGCCAGGTCCTCCGGCGTGTGCACCGGCTTCTTCGCCAGCACACTGCGCCCCCCGAAATTGTAGGACCAGGCGATCACGCGGATGCCGGCACCCTTCAGCAGCGCGTCCTCGATCGGCTTGCCCGCGCCCGCCTCGATGGCCCGGGTCTGCTGCGGAAAGCTTTGGAACAGGTAGCCGAGGTCCAGCACCCCCACCAGCGGCACCAGGTTGGCAGAGATGGACGTGCCCGACACCATCATGTCGATGACCCCGAGCTTCACCGAGTTGATGACGTCGATCTCCTGGCCCAACTGGTTGTCGGGGAAGAACTGCAGGGCGATCCGGTCGGACAGGCCGTTCTCCGCCAAGGCCTGCTGCAGCCGGTCGGAGAAGGTGCGGCCGTTGGCGTATTTCGGGTCGTTCGGCAGCGAGGAGGACAGCCGCATCCGGAGCGGCGCCGCCCCTGCCCGGCCGATGATCGCGGGCGCCGCCAGCACCCCGGCGGCGGCCAGCAAGGCCCGGCGGGTTCCCTCCGTATTGGCGTGCATCGCCTCGCTCCCTATGTCCGGCTGTGGCCGGTTCTTTCGTCCGCAAACCCTCGGGCGGCCTTCGCATGCGATCAACCGCCGGGGCTGTGCTAGAAATCCAGCAGGTTCTTCAACCGAAGCAGCGCGAGCGCCGCAATCGTCATGGCGTCCTTGATCTGCCCGTTCTCGATCATCTTGACCACTTCGGGCAGCGGGAAGTCGCGGGTGATAAGGCCCTGCTCCTCGGGATCGAGCTGCACCGTGGTTCGCTGCAGGCGCCGGGCCAGGAAGATTCGGCAGCCCTGCGTGGCGTAGCCGTATCCTTGGAAAAGCTGCCCCACACACGTCATCTCCTCCGCAAGCAGGCCCGTCTCCTCCCGCAGCTCGCCGCGCGCGACCTCAAGCGGATCGGCGTCCGGCTGCTGCTCCCAAGCCCCTTGCGGAAACTCCCAAAAGCGGGCTGCGACCGGATACCGATGTTGCTCGACCAGGTGCAGCGAACCGTCGTCCCCCATCGGGACAACCACCACGAAGTTGGGTTTCTCGACGACGCCATAGATGCCCTCCGAGCCGTCCTGGCGTCGGATCGCATCTTCCCGGACCGTCATCCAGCGGTTCTGGTAGACCACCCTCGACTCCAGGGCCGTGATCTCATGTGCTGCGTTTTCGGCCATTTGCGCATCCGTTTCTCGAAACGCCTTATCGGCGGCAATGTCGTTGCAGGTCCAGCCAAATTCAGGGAACCGTGCGAGGCGGGGCCGTCAGGCTTTCGCTTGCTCCGGCCTTAAGCCGTCCAGCCATCCCGCTGTGGCACGCCCCTGGCCGGTGACAGGTAGGTCGGGTCATGCGTGAACGGCAGCGGCCGCCCCGTGCGCAGCGACTCCAAGATCCGGCCGAAATCGACCTGGCACCGGAAGCCGAGCATCCGTTCCGCCTTGCTGGCGTCATAAACCCGCCCGATGCTCGCCGGCAGGTGCCAGCTCTGCCGCGCGTAAAGCGCCCGCGCATCGGGAAAGCAGCGCGACACGACGGCCGCGGCGTCGGTCTTGAGCATCGTCGCGTCGGATGGTGAAAAGGGCGTCGGCGCCGCAATGATGAAGGCGTCGCAACCGATTTCAGGCGCCCGCTCCAGGGCCGCAAGGTGCGCCTCGGCCGCGTCCTCCACCGTGAGCCGCCGGTTCAGGAACTCGTTGGCCTTGAGGTTCGGCCCGGTCAGGTCGCGATGCGTGTCGTCGTCCTCGGGGAAGAACCGGCCCGTCCGGAGGATGACGCAGTTCAGCCCGTGCTCGATGTGATGCAGGCGGCACAGCCCTTCGGCCGCGAGCTTGGTTACGCCGTAGATGTTCCGCGGCTCCAGCGGCCCCGTCGCCTCGTCGATCCAGGCGGCGGCCTGGCCCGTTTCCCGCCGGATCGCCTGGGAAATCATGAGCGACGTGGTGGAGGTGAAGACGAACCGGTCATGGCCTGCGGCCACGGCCTGCTGCAGCAAGTTCAGCGTGCCCGTCACGTTGACCTCAATGAAGGCCTGCGCCGGAACACGCGCGATGTCCGGCTTGTGCAGCGCGCCCGCATGGATGACCGCCTCGATGCCGTGGTCCCGAAAGGCCCGTTCCACAACCCCCTTGTCGGCCACCGAGCCGATGACCGCCGTGTCAGGTCCGCGCGCCACGTCAAGCCCAGTTACGGCATGGCCCGCCTGCCGGAGCCGGGGCGCAAGGAACCGGCCGAGCCAACCGGAGGAGCCAGTCAGAAGGATGTTCATCAATCGGTCTCGGCAGGGCGGCACGGCCGCCGCCGCTTCTAGCTTGCCCTCTGCCCTACCAGCAACGGCCAGCCGTCAGGCGATGCTCATGCCGCCCGCGCCACGTTCCACCCGTACTCCGCCAGGGTCCGGAATTTTTCCCCCGCTTCCCGCCCCCGCGCGTCCGCCGCCGTGCCGTCGAGCGCCCGGCGATACACCCCCGCCGCAATCGCCGCCCAGCGGAACAGCGAGAACGCGATGAAGAACTCCATGTCGGGCGTCCCGGCGCGGCCGGTCCGGCGGCAATAAGCCTGCACGTATTCGGCCTCCGTCGGCAGCCCCGGCACATCCAGCCCCTGGATGCCCTGCAAATCCGGCGGCAGGCGCCAGGCCAGGCAGCTATACGCCAAATCCGCCAGCGGGTGCCCGAGCGTCGCCAATTCCCAATCCAGCACCGCCACTACGCGCGGCTCGTTTGGGTGGATGATGAGGTTGCCGAGGCGGTAATCGCCATGCGCGATGGCCGTCTCGTCCGGCACGGGCGCGTGCGCCTTGAGCCACGCTGTCAGCCGGTCCATGGCCGGCTCCTCGCCCACTCGCGCGCCCACGTACTGCTTGGACCAGCGGTCGATCTGACGCCCGATGTAGTTCTCCGGCCGGCCAAAGCCTTCCAGCCCGGCCTGCCACCAATCGACGCCGTGCAGCAGGGCCAGGACGCGGCCCATGTCACCGTAGATCGCGGCCCGGTCGGCGGGAGCGACGCCGGGCAAGGCGCGGTCGGGAAAGACACGGCCCGGCTGGTAGTCCATGACGAAGAAGATCGTCCCGATCACGCTTTCGTCGTCGCACAGCAGATGCACGACCGGCACCGGCACGCCGCTGTTTCGCAAGGCGCCCAGGATGCGGTACTCCCGGTCCACCGCGTGCGCCGAGGGCAGCAGCGGGCCGGGCGGCTTTTTCCGCAGCACGTACTCCCCGGACGCGGCCTGCAGGTGGAACGTCGGGTTGGACTGCCCGCCCTGGAACTGCCGCACCGCGCACGGCCCGGCGAAGCCCGGCAGGCGCCCGGCCAAATAGCGTTCCAGCGCCGCCTCGTCGAAGCGGTGGTTCGGCAGCACCGGCACCAGCACCGGCGAGCCGTCAGCCGCCCCGGTCGCCGCCTCCGTCATGCGTTGGGCCGCTCGGGCTTGTACTTGGCCAGCTCCAGCCGGCCGAGCTGGTGGCGGTGTACCTCGTCTGGCCCGTCCACAATGCGCAGCGTCCGGGCGATCTTGTACATGGACGCCAGCGCGAAATCGTCGGACACCCCGCCCGCGCCGTGCGCCTGGATCGCCCAATCGATCACCGCGCAGACCATGGCGGGCACGGCGACCTTGATCGCGGCGATATCGCGCCGGGCTTCCTTGTTGCCCACCTCGTCCATGCGCCAGGCGGCGTGCAGCACCAAAAGGCGGGCCTGGTCGATCTTGATACGGCTCTCGGCGATGCGCTCGATCATGACGCCCTGATCGGCCAAGGGCTTGCCGAACGGGCGGCGGCTCAGCGCCCGCTTGCAGGTCATCTCCAGCGCGCGCTCCGCCATGCCGATGGCGCGCATGCAATGGTGGATGCGGCCCGGCCCCAATCGCCCCTGCGCGATCTCGAAGCCGCGGCCCTCGCCGAGCAGCACGCTTTCCACGGGCACCCGCACGTCCTCGAACAGGATTTCGGCATGGCCGTGGGGCGCATCGTCGTAGCCGAACACCGGCAGGTGGCGCAGCACCTGCACGCCGGGCGCGTCGCGCGGCACCAGCACCATGCTTTGCTGGCGGTGGCGGTCGGGGCCGTCGGGGTCGGTCTTGCCCATGACGATTAAGAGCCGGCAGCGCGGGTCGTTGGCGCCCGACGACCACCACTTGCGCCCGTTGATGACGTAGTCGCCGCCCCGGCGCTCGATCCGGCACTGGATGTTGGTGGCGTCGGAAGAGGCGACCTCCGGCTCCGTCATGCAGAACGCCGAGCGGATCTCGCCCCGGAGCAGCGGCTCCAGCCATTCCTGCTTCTGCGCATCCGTGCCGTAGCGGTCAAGCGTCTCCATGTTGCCGGTGTCGGGCGCGGAGCAGTTGAACACTTCCGACGCCCAGGACACGGCGCCCATGATCTCGGCCAGCGGCGCGTATTCCAGGTTGGTCAGCCCGGCCCCGCGCTCCGAGTGCGGCAGGAACAGGTTCCACAGGTCCGCCCGGCGGGCCACGTCCTTAAGCTCCTCCAACACCCGCACCGGCTGCCAGCGGTCCTGCTGGGCCGCGTGCTGGGCGAGGTAGGTTTCCTCGTTCGGGTGGATGTGCGTGTCCATGAAAGCCTGCAGCCGCCGCCGCAGCTCCTGCACCTTCGCCGAGTGCTCGAATTCCAAAGCGTCCTCCCGCTCAACGTCTTGCACGCGACCTTAACGATTGCCGGCGCTTCCGCCAGGGTGTTCCCCCTTGAACCGTGGGGCACACTTCCATTGCGGACCCGTTTGACCTACGCATGGCGCCCGGCCCCAAACTTCAACGGAGACGACCCGTGAGCATTTTCGGCAGCATCATGGACAAGATTTTCAACCGCGCCAGCGCCGCCCCGGCCGCGGACCCTGCCTCGCCCGCGCCCACGGCGGACAGCCCCGCTCCCACCTCGGGCGGCGGCGCGGGCGCGCCGGCGGTGGATATCGGCGCGGTGCTGAGCCAGATGGCGTCGCAGAAGGGCGGCGGCGGAAACTACCAAACCTCCATCGTCGATCTGCTGAAGCTGCTCGACCTGGATTCCAGCCTTGATGCCCGCAAGCAGTTGGGCCAGGAACTCGGCGTGCACGCCGGGGCGGACGGCAGCGCCGAGCAGAACATCGCGCTGCACAAGGCCGTGGTGCAGAAGCTGGCGGAGAACGGCGGCACGGTTCCGGACAGTATGAAGCACTGACCGGGGCGCCGCGGCGGCTTTCGCCCGGCGCGCGCCGCGGCCCCGGGCCTCGTTGAACAGCAGCGGCCGCCCGGCATTGCCCAGGCCCAGAAACGTGCCGAGATTGTGCAGCAGCGCCGCGACCACCGCGCCCTCCGCCCCTGCCACCGCCAACCCGACCAGAGCCAGCGTCCAACCCAGCCCAATCGCCACGTTGGACAGCGGGTGCAGCGCGTTCAACGCGGCTCGCGGTCTCTCGCCGCGCTAACGCGCGCA
>CALMVT010000017.1 GCA_937873175.1 uncultured Acetobacteraceae bacterium
CCCGGCGGCATCGCGTGCCGGCCCGGCGGCAGGGCATCCGGCCTGGCTGTACCACGAGCTATGCTGGAGAATGGGTGATGGCTGAGTGAGAAAGGCGGCGTATCGAGGTGGGTGTGAGCCTGCCTGAACTCCCGAAGGAGCGATACGCCATGACAAGCACTACCACCGTTGTTTCCTTCCGTCAGCCCGATGAGGTCGACGATCCGCTGACGGCGGTTCTGAGGAGTGGTGCCCGTCGCCTGCTGGCCCAGGCCATCGAGGCGGAAGCCGAGGCGTTCCTGGCAGCGATGAAAGGCGAGCGGCTGCCGGACGGGCGCGAGCGCGTCGTGCGGCACGGCCACGGCCCGGAGCGCCTGGTGCAGACCGGGATCGGCCCGGTTGCGGTGCAGCGAGTCAAGCTGCGCGACCGTGGTGCCAGCGATGAAGGCGAGCACATCCGCTTCACGTCTACGATCCTGCCGCGCTGGGCCAGGCGGACACGGAGCCTGGATGCCTTGCTGCCGGTCCTTTACCTGCGCGGGATTTCGATGGGTGACTTCCAGGAGGCGCTCGGGGCGTTGCTGGGCAAGGAGGCCCCGAACTTATCGCCGTCGGTGATCGCACGGCTGCGGGACGAATGGGAAGCAGACTACAAGCGCTGGCAAAAGCGCGACTTGTCGGCCCGGCGGTATGTCTACGTGTGGGCGGACGGCATCTACCTGCAGGCCCGCATGGAGCCGCAGGCCGAGTGCCCGACGACGAAGGCGTCGCGGGGACATGCTGGTGCTGATCGGGGCCACGCCCGAGGGCAGAAAGGAGGTGCTTGGCTTCCAGGTAGGCGTGCGGGAAAGCGCGCAGAACTGGCGGGAGCTGCTGGTCGACCTCAAGGCCCGCGGCCTGGTCATCGCGCCGGAGCTGGCGACCGGCGACGGGGCGCTCGGCTTTTGGAAGGCACTGGACGCGGTGTCGCCCGCGACCCGGCAGCAGCGCTGCACAGTGCACAAGACCATCAACATCATGGACAAGCTGCCCAAGTCCGTCCAGCCGGCGGCCAAAGCCGACCTGCGCGAGGTCTGGACGGCGCCGGACCGGGCCACGGCTGAAGCGGCGATCGGCATATTCGCCGGGAAGTATGGGGCCAAGTACGAGAAGGCCGTTGCGTGCCTGGTCAAGGACCGCGACGGGCTACTGACGTTCTACGACTTCCCGGCCGAGCACTGGGATCACCTACGCACGTCCAACCCGATCGAGAGTGTGTTCGCAACCGTCAGGCACCGGACGGTGCGGACCAAGGGCGCGCTGTCGCAGGACACCGCCCGGCTCATGGTGTTCAAGTTGATTATGGCGGCTTCGAAGACCTGGCGGCGGCTGAAAGGAGATAACCAGTTGCCCAAAGTCGCCGCCGCCGTCATACCGATCCCATCGCATCGCCTGGCGACGTTCTACCCCATCGCGGCCCGTCCTAGGGTTTGCAACAGAACCCTCTCGACTCAGCTTTGGATGCCGACCTGCCCCCCAATCTCGCGCGCTTGCTTAAGGTGCTCTTCGAGAGTGGGCAAGATAGCCGCAGCAAGTTCGTTCATCTGCTTATCCTTCCCGTTCTTGGCTTCTTCTTTAAACAGGGCGACGGCTTCCGTGTGATCTTGGATCATGCGCTGCATGTAGGCTTTGTCGAATTGGGTGCCAGACAAAGCTTCAAGCTGTTGCTTGGTCATACTAGCTTGCTCGCTTGGCTCAAGCGGCGGTGTGCCGTACGTGCCTGAGGTTTTGATCTTGTGACGGTCGGCTTCTTTCATCAGCTTGTCATTTGCCGCCGTATGGTCCCGAACCATTTGCTCAGCGAAGTGTTTGACCTCCGCCTGCGAGGCTTTCCTGGCGGCCACTTGGCTGAGTTCGATTTCGTTGCGCCCGCCAACGATCGCTTTCGCAAGGAACTGGGTGTCCACCCCGGGCAACGCCGCCTCGTCGGCAAGCGCCGGTCGGGCAGCATCAGTGGCAACGACCAACGCCACCGGCAGGGAAATCGCTGATGTGAGCAGGATAAGGACGAGGGTGCGTTTCTGCATAACTTGGTTTCCTTCTAGGACGGTTCGCTCCTCATTCTAAGAAGCGCGGAGCCCCTTCCGGAGTTGCAAGCAGGTTTGGAAGATTTGGAGCAAGTCACGGTAGGATCGGACGCAGTCATGGCAGCACGGGACCGGCGATGCGGGTGACTGCGTATCAATAATTGAGAAAAACGGCCATCGTCACATGGCGGCATGAGCACCAAGGCGGCCGGGGTGGCGCGCCCCGTCCGCTCCCGGGCGCGACAGGACCTCAGGGCAGCTCCGCCCCCGACAGCGACTTGAGCCAGAAGGAGAGCTCGTGCGGCGCGGCCTCCATGGCACCGACGTCCCGCCACTCGAGGCGGCAGACCAAATCTGGGTAGGGCGTGTAGCCGCGCTTGCGCCAGAACGCGTCCAGGGGCGTGTGGCCGGCCGGCTTGCGTGGGTCAGCTGGGTCGCGCCGGACGGCGCAGAAGGCGGCGAAGTCGAGCCCAAGCTCGCGCGCATACCCCTCGCGCTCCTCGAAGAACCGCGCCCCCGCCCCCCGCCCACGGTAGGGGGCCAGGAGCACCGCCTCGCCGAAGTAGCAGAACCGCGCCGGGTCCAGCCCGCGCGCGGCGAAAGCCTTGGGCACGCCCGGGCTCGCCTTCGACATCGGCTGGCACGTTGCCGCCCCGACCGGCTGGTCGCCGTCGAAGACGACCACGACCGCAGCACCCGGGCTGCTCCCGTCGGCGTAGGAGGCCAGGTAGCCCCGCGCCTCCGCTTGATCGCCGCCGTACAGGTAGGGCCAGCCCCGGAACACGGCGAAGACGAGCTCGCCGAGAGTGGGCAGCAAGGGGCGTAATGCGTCACCGTGCAGCGTCTCGTAGCGGAGATCGCGGGCGGGAACCGTGCGTGGCTGCATCAGTAGCCTCCCGGGCCGCGCGCCGACGGCGAAAGCGGCCTGAATACTGTCTCGGGTCGGGCGGGCTTTCCCAATCCGTGTTGAATAGCTTCTTGCCCGGGCAGATGCGGTTGGTTCATCAGACTAAGCTTGGCTTTGGCCATCATGCGGCATTGCAGAGCGCGTAGGTGATGCCT
>CALMVT010000018.1 GCA_937873175.1 uncultured Acetobacteraceae bacterium
CATGCCACCACCCTCAGCGCAACCGCCTCGCCCGGGAATCTGCCCCGGTTACGGCATCACCTTGTAAGCAGTCTGATAACACTCGGCAAATGCCTTGCTCACCGGGTTTGCTTCCACAGCAAAGTCGGCGACGCCAAAGGTGCCGTGCAGCGCCGAACCTGCCAGGTTCCGCGTGGTGACGTTGGCTATGGATGCGGAGCCGATCCAAGGCATGGTCGCGCCAAGCTGGCGGAGTTGGCGCGCGAAGATTCCAAGATCGGTATCGAGCGAGAAATACGTGGCCAGCACGTCCGCGCCCGACTGGCGCACCGCCAACACCACGGCCGAGAAGTCCGTTACCTGGTTCGTGTAGCCCTGCATCAGCATGGGGACTACGCCACGCGCTTTGAGTTCAGCCTCAAGCGCTTTGGAGCCGTTCGAGCCGAAGGCTTGCCGGTCTTGAGCACGTCCGGCGCCATGCTGTTCACCTGGGTGGACCGGACCGAGCCGACGAAGGCCACGATCTCCGACCGTCTTGCAAGCCGTGAAAAGGCGAGCACCGAGCCTGGGTTCGAGGTCTGGTCGTCTTCGGCGACGATCTGCAGCGGCCGGCCGAGCACGCCCTCCTTGTTCACCTCATCCAGCGCGAGATTGACGCCGTTGGCGGTGAGCTTGCCAGCTTCTGCCCCAGCACCCGTAATGGGCAGGGTTACGCCGATGAGGATCGGGTCTGCGGCCTGCGCGTAGCAGGGCGCGACGAGCAAGCCGGCAGCCGCAAGGCTGAAGCTGCGTCGGGTGAGGACCATGAACGCCTCCCGCGAGATGTTCAATCCAGCATTCGTGTCGTGCCGGATGCCTTTTCAATAATAATCTCTCACTCAGTTGACCAGGACAAGAAGAATTCCAGGAACCTCCGTTTGAGCGTTCGAACACGCGGCTTGGTCGATCAGGGTGTCCCCAAGATGGGCGGCACGGCGTCGGGGCTGCAGAGGTTGATCTGCGGCCGCCGGCCGCTTGTGGCGGGGGAAGTTACGGAATTCGACAGCCGCCGATACCGTCGAACGGCTGCATTCAGGGGGCATCTTTCAGGAGACGGTAAGCGCCGCCGCGGATCTCCACCATCACCTGGCTGTCTGCTTGGGCGCCGCTGTGGTCCCGGGCGGACAAGCTGAACACGGCTTCCGCCCCCGCCAGGCCCTGCACGGCTTCCATGCCGTCGCGGAGCGCGGTGCGGAAGGCGGGTGTGCCGGGCGGGCCGGCCGCCAGGGCGCGGGGCGTTGCGGCCTCTATCAGCAGGAACGCATCCCACAGCGTCGCGCCGAACAGGCTGCGGCTGCCGGGTCCGTATTTGCCCTCGTAGGCCCGCACAAAGGCGAGCGCCGGGGCCTTCACCGGATTGGTGTCCGGCAACTGCTCGGCGACCAGCACGGGCACGGCGCTGAACATCACGCCGTCCAGCGCGCGGCCTCCAACCCGCAGTGTGTCCGGCCCGGCGATCCCCTGCACGGTGTAGATCGGCCCGGCGTAGCCGCGCGCGCGCAGTTCGAGGATCGGCGTCGCCGCCGGGGTGCTGCTGGCGGCGACGAACACCGCATCCGGCCGGGCCGCCAGCAGGCGGAGCACCTGCGGCGTGACGCTGCTGTCCGCGGGGTTGTAGCGCAGCTCGGCCACGGTGCGGATGCCGCGCGCCGCCGCTTCCGCGTTCAGCGCGGCGATGTAGCCATCGCCCAGGCTGGTGGCGAACCCGATGTGAGCCACCGTCCTGCGTCCGGCCCGGGCCATGTGGTCGGCAAGCTGCGCCGCCGCGATCCGCTCGCCGGGGATCGGCTTGAAGGCCCAGCGCCGCGCCCCCTCCGGCGGCTCGATCACCGCGCTGGAGCCGGACAGGCTGATCGCCGGCACGCCCGCTGCGGCGATCACGTCCAGGATGGCGACCGAGGCCGGCGTGGCGGAAGCGCCCAGGATGGCATCGACCTGCTCCTCGTCGATCATTTTGCGGGCGGAGCGCACGGCGGCCGTGGCGTCCGTCGCGTCGTCCATCACCACCCAGCGCACCGGCTCCCCGGCGACCGTGCGCGGCAGCAGGTCGATGGTGTTGCGCTCCGGAATGCCCAGCCCAGCGCCCGGCCCGGTGAGGGACAGCAGCGCGCCCAGCACCACCTCCGCCCGCGCCGGGGCCATGCAGGCGAGCCAGGCGATCAGCAAGGGCGCAAGCGTGCGAAGCATGATCCATTTCCTCGGGAACAGCAAAGGCCGTGTTGCATGGGCCGGGGCCTCGGCGCAACCGCGGGGCCGTCCCAACTCGCAATCCCGGCCATGGAGGGCTAAGTTCCGGTTCAAACGAGACGGGGAGGATCGCTTGGCTGCGCAGGACTACGAAACCTTGGACAAGCGGTTCTCGCGGCTGTTCAACCCGACCGCCCATGTGCACCAGCTTTACACGGGCTGCCATTGGGCCGAAGGGCCGGCCTATTTCCCGGCCCACCGCGGCCTGGTTTGGTCCGACATTCCCGCCAACCGGCTGATGCGGTACGACGAGGGCACCGGGCACGCCGGGCCGTTCCGGCAGCCGTCCGGGAACGCCAACGGCAACACGGTGGATCGGGAAGGCCGCCTTGTCACCTGCGAGCACGGCGGGCGCCGGGTCAGCCGGACCGAGCATGACGGCCGGGTCGTCACCTTGGCCGACCGCTACGACGGCAAGCGGCTGAACAGCCCCAACGATTTGGTGGTGAAAAGCGACGGCAGCATCTGGTTCACCGACCCGACCTACGGCATCGACAGCGACTACGAGGGCGATCGCGCCGAAAGCGAGATCGGCGCGTCCCACGTGTATCGCATCGACCCGGCGACCGGCGCCGTCACCGTCGTCGCGGACGACTTCGTCAAGCCGAACGGGATCGCGTTCTCACCCGACGAGCGGCTGCTTTACGTCGTGGATACCGGGCGCACCCACGGCGAGCAGTTACCGGCGCACATGCGGGTGTTTGAGGTGAAAGACGACACCCGACTGGCGAACGGGCGCGAGTTCGCCGCCTGCACCGCCGGGCTTTTCGACGGGTTCCGTTTGGACGAGGCCGGGCGCATCTGGACCAGCGCCGCCGACGGCGTGCATTGCTACGACCCAGACGGCACGCCCATCGGCAAGGTCCGGGTGCCGGAGGTGGTGGCCAACGTTTGCTTTGGCGGCCCCAAGCGGAACCGCCTGTATATCTGCGCCACGACCTCGCTGTATGCGGTTTTCCTGTTCACCAACGGCGCCCGCACGTTCTGACGGATCAGGTCTTGCAGCATCCCGGCCATACGGCAGGAGCAGCGCCAGGATGATCACGCCGTAGATGATGCTGCGCCGGTATTCCGGCATGTGCAGCGCCATCAGCACGCCCACCAGCGTGACCAGGCTGACTGTGCTGGCGGCGACGCCGACGTCGTGGCCCCGCCCGCCCAGGATGGCCACGCCCCCGATCACGACGGCAGCGATGGACTGGAACAAGTATGGATCGCCCATGCCGAGCGCCGCCTGCCCGCCGAAGCCCACCAGCATGACGCCCGCCGCCGCGGAGAACAGGCTGCTCAGCGCATACGGCGCCACGGTGACGGCGGACACGTTAATCCCGGTGAGGAAGCTGGCCCGCGCGCTGATGCCGATGGCGTAGGTGCGCCGGCCGAACCCGGTCAGGCTGAGCACCGCCGATACCGTCGTCGCCACGGCAGCCTACAGCCAAAGCGCCGCGGGTAAGGAAGCGTGCACCACCGGCGGCGCGTAGGCCGCGCAGGAGCCGCAGGTCATCCCGCCGCTCAGGCCCAGCGTCAGCCCCTGCATAGTGCCGTTCATCGCCAGCGTCATCACCAGGGCGGGAACGCCGAACAGCGCGATGCCCAGGCCGCTCAACGCGCCGCCGCCCAGGCCCATGCGGAGCGTGAGGGCGAGCGCGTAGGCCGCCCGCCCGTCCTGGCCCAAAGGAGGACGTGACGGTCAGGATCGCCGCCGCAGCACCCGCCACAGCAGCACCAGCAGCGCCACGGAGAGAAGGGACATCGGGCCGGACGGGTTGGCCAACGCCAACGCCGCCGTGTAGCGTTCCGGCACCTGCCCGCCCGGCTGCGGCAGCACCCGGATCGCCACGCCCTGGAAGGAGGATGGCGCAACAAGCCGCCAGGGTCAGCACGAGCATGGCGACCGCCAGCAGCAGGCCCAGGTTCTGCGCAAGGACATGGGCGACCCACGCACGCCGGGCACGCACGGGCGGGGCCGCCCCAGAATCGCGGGGAACATCAGGCGGCATCGCGCACCGCCGTGGACACGACACGCTCTGCCGTGATGCCCGGCGCCCGCAGTTCCGCGACCACTAGGCCCTCCCGCATCACGAGGACGCGGTGGCACGAATGCGCCAACTCCTCCGCGTCGCTGGAATGGAATAGGGTCGAGCGGCCCTCCGCGGCCAAGCGCATCATCAGCTCGTAGATCTCGTGCTTGGTCGCGACATCGACGCCGCGCGTCACGTCATACAGCAGCGGCGCCCGCGGCTCCGTCAGCAGCCAGCGGCCGAGCAGCACCGTCTGCGGGTTGCCGCCGTTGAGCCCGCCGACCGGCGTGGCCAGGCTCGCGGTCCGCACCTTGAGGCGCCCCCCCTGGGCCACGCGCTGCTCCAGCCCGCGGCGCGGCCGATGCGGCGCAGCACCGCGAGGGAAAGATTGTCCCGCACGCTCATGGGCAGCAGCAGCCCCTCGGTCTTGCGGCCCTCCGGCACCAGCGCGGTGCCGGCGCGCACGGCGTCGCGCGGGCTGCGCAAACGCACCGGCCGACCGTCCAGCAGCGCCTGCCCACCTTCAGGCACTTCGACGTTGTCACGGTGTTGCCGAACGCGATCATCAGGATGCCCCCGCCCGGCACCCTGGTTGATGATGCCGTTCAGCCCGGTGGGCAAGCCGCGTTGATGAGGATCGAGTCCGGCCGTTGCAAGATCAGGTTGGACAACTGCTGCGACTGCTTGCTCACGTCGTTGTCCGCATTGAATACGCGGCCTTCGACCTCGGATTTGAAAGGCTCCATCTACAGGACGGCCTTGAGGACGTTCTCCATCTCAAGCCGCCACTTGTTGCCGGTATACGAGTTGGACAGGGCGATCTGGAATACCCGCTCCTGCGCCGCCGCGGGTCGGC
>CALMVT010000019.1 GCA_937873175.1 uncultured Acetobacteraceae bacterium
CTGCTCGATAGGCTGAATGCAAGAGGCTCCTTCCTAACTCCTGGTGGTGCTCTCCAGTATCCCATTGATCTCGTGCGCAGCACGTCACAGGCACTCTGCTGCCGAAACGCCTTCCGAACTGGCGCACCATGCCGGTGCTTTGAGAAGGCCCTCCGAACCTATGCCCCAGGTGTTGAGTACCGCAGCACAACAGGCCGCCGAGGCCGGGGTCCAAAGTTTCAGGAACGAGCTGGGGCCGTTCGTGGTCGCGGCCGAGACCACCCGGATGCCCATGGTGTTCACGGACGCTAAGACAGCGGGCAACCCGATCATCTTCGTCAACCAGTCGTTTCTCGCACTGACCGGGTATGACGAGGACGAGGTGCTGGCCCAAGAGTTCAACTTCCTGATGGAGCGCGGCACCGATCCCGAGACGCTGACGGAGATCCGGACGGCCTTCCGCGGTGTCCGCGTGGAGCCGCAGGTTCAGTTCCGCCGCAAGGACGGCGGCCTGATCTGGGTCGCCATCTACATAACCTCCGTCCGGGACAGGGACGGCCAGGTTGTGCAGCACTTCGCATCCTTCATCGACATCACCCGGCACAAGGTCGAGGAGGACCGCCTTGCCCTCCTGCTGGACGAGGTGAACCACCGTACGCAGAACATGCTTGCCACCGTGCTGATGATCGCCAACCAGACCCTACGTGGCGCGTCCGGCCCGGGCCTGGCCGAAGCGTTCGAGGGCCGCATCCTGGCGCTGTCCAAGGCGCACGGCCTGCTCGGCGGCGCAGACCGGGAGATGGTGGGCTTGGGCGACATGATCGAGTGCATATTGCAGCCCTTCGGCTTGCGCGACCAGCAGGTGCCACGCTTCACGATCATCGGCGAGGATGTCAGGTTGCAGCCCCAGGCGGAACTGACGCTTGCGATGGTGTTCCACGAGTTGGCGACCAACGCGGCGAAGCACGGGGCTCTGGCAACCGACGCCGGTCGCGTCAGCGTGGACTGGACGCTTGAGTCTGGTCCAGACGGCAACAAGGTGCGGCTGCGCTGGCAGGAGAGCGGCGGCCCGCCCGTGATGTCGCCTACGCGCCAGGGGTTTGGCTCCCGGCTGATCCAGCGCGGGCTGGTAGAGGAGCTGCGTGCCGAGGTGCATCTGGACTACGCCCCTGCGGGCGTGTCATGCCGGATCATCCTGCTGCTGCCGTGATTGGCAACGGTGCCGGTGCGGTCATTGGACCAGCCAAGGGCGTCGAAAAGCATTTTCCAGCCTGTTCAATGTTCGCTGGTGTACGGTAGTGACAAGGGGCCTGTGCCCTTCGCTTGTCGCAGGCGAGAAGCGTTTCCGAATCCAAGCCGCGCGGGAACGCGTGGCGGCGGGCACGTGCGCACATGGAGGCAGCGATGCTGGACTGGGACGATTTGCGCTTCTTCCTGGCCGTGGCCCGGCATCGCACCCTGGCGGCGGCGGCGAAGCACCTGCACGTCACACAGTCCACCGTGAGCCGCCGGATCGCCGCGATGCAGGAGGGCATGGGCGTGCGCCTGCTGCAACGCACGGCGGACGGCTATCTCCTGACCCTGGCCGGCGAAAGCATCCGGGAGCACGTCGAGCGGGTCGAAACCGAAGCCCGCCTGGTTGAATCTGCGATCGCCGGGCTGGACACGCGCCAGGCAGGGCTGGTGCGAGTGTCCAGCTCACAGGTGCTTACCAGCCACCTGCTCGCGCCCTGCTTCGCTGCCTTGCACGCCCTACATCCCGACATCCTGATCGAGGCGCTGCCAGACCTGCAAGGT
>CALMVT010000020.1 GCA_937873175.1 uncultured Acetobacteraceae bacterium
TTCATGCAGAGCAACGGCGGGCTGGCCCAGGCCGACCGGTTCGGGGGCAAGGACGCCATCTTGTCGGGACCCGCCGGCGGCATCGTCGGCGCCGCGCGCACCGCGGAGATGGCCGGCCTGCATCGCATCATCGGCTTCGACATGGGCGGCACCAGCACGGACGTAGCGTTGTACGACGGCGCGTTCGAGCGCACGTATGAAACGGAGGTCGCCGGCGTGCGGATGCGCGCGCCGATGATGGCGATCAACACCGTTGCGGCCGGCGGCGGTTCCATTCTGCACTTCGACGGCGCACGCATCCGGGTGGGGCCGGACAGCGCTGGGGCCAACCCCGGCCCCGCCTGCTACCGCCGCGGCGGGCCGCTCACGGTGACGGATGCCAACGTGTGCGTGGGCAAGATCCAGCCCCGGCACTTCCCGCCGATCTTCGGACCCGAGGCCGACGCCCCGCTCGACGCCGAAACGGTCCGGGCGCAGTTCGCCGCCCTTTCGGACGAGGTGGCCGGTGCGACCGGCACACCCCGGCAGGACCCGCGCGAGGTCGCGGAGGGCTTTCTCCGCGTCGCGGTCGCCAACATGGCCAACGCGATCAAGCAGGTTAGCGTGCAGAAGGGCCACGACGCCACGCGCTTCGCCCTGCAATGCTTCGGCGGCGCCGGCGGCCAGCACGCCTGCCTGGTGGCGGACGAGCTGGGCATGGAAACGGTGTTCATCCATCCCCACGCCGGCGTGCTGTCGGCTTACGGCATGGGCCTCGCGGACCAGACGGTGCTGCGCGAGCAGGCGGCGGAGCAGCCGCTCACGCCCGAGGCGCTGCCGGCCCTGCACGCCCTGGCCGACCAGCTCGCTGACGCCGCCCGCGCCGCGCTTCTGGAACAGGGCGCCGCCGGGCGCATCGGCATCGAGCGCACCGTCCACCTGCACTACGCCGGCACCGAGGCCGCGCTGCCCGTGCCCTTGACCGACCTGCCCGGCACGCTCGCCGCCTTCACCGACGCGCACCGCGCCCGCTTCGGCTTCGCGACCCCGGATCGGGCGGTGATCGCCGAAACCGTCGCGGTGGAAGCGACCGCCGCGGGCGAAACCGTGGACGAACCGGAGCTTGCCGCCCGCGACGGCGGCGGCCCCGACCCCATCGACCACATCCTCATGTGGAGCGGCGGCGCCGAGCACCGCGCCCCGGTGTTCGACCGCCCGGCCCTCCGCGCCGGCGACCGCCTGCCCGGACCTGCCTTGGTGCGGGAAGCCAACGCGACCACCGCCGTCGAACCCGGCTGGACCGCCGAGATCACCGCGCGCAACCACATGCTGCTGCGCCGCACGTCGCCGCTGCCCAGCCGGATCGCAGAAGATAGTGGGAAGGCCGACCCCGTATTGCTGGAATTGTTCAACAACCTGTTCATGAACGTCGCCGAGCAGACCGGCGCCGTGCTGCAGAACACGTCGCAGAGCGTGAACATCAAGGAACGGCTGGACTTCTCCTGCGCCATCTTCGACGCGCAGGGCGGTCTGGTCGCCAACGCGCCGCACGTCCCCGTGCACCTCGGCGCGATGGGGGAAAGCGTGCGCACCGTGCTGCGCAGCCGCGGCTCGGCGCTACGGCCCGGCGATGTCGTGGCGCTCAACAACCCGTTCAACGGCGGCACGCATTTGCCGGACGTGACCGTCATCACCCCGGTGTTCGACGAGGCCGGCCAGGCCATCCGCTTCTTTGTGGGCAGCCGCGGCCACCACGCCGACATCGGCGGCACGACGCCGGGCAGCACCCCGCCGGACAGCCGCACGCTCGACGACGAGGGCGTCGTCATCGACGATTTCCTGCTGGTGGACGCCGGCGCGTTCCGGGAAGCCGAGTTCCGCGCCCTGCTGTCCGGCGCGCGTCACCCCGCCCGCAGCCCCGACGTGAACGTGGCCGACATCAAGGCGCAGGTCGCCGCCAACGAGCGCGGCGTGCAGGAACTGGCCCGCGTCGTGCATCAATACGGCTGGGACACCGTGCAGGGCTACATGCGCCACGTGATGGACAACGCGGAAGAGGGCGTGCGCCGGGCCATCGCCCGTATCGCGCCCATCATGGCGAAGACGGGGGGCAACGGCGTGTTCGAGTACCGGATGGACGGTGGCGCCCCCCTGCGCGTGGCGGTGACGCTGGATGTGGAAGCGCGCACGGCGACCGTCGATTTCACCGGCACCGGGCCGCAGGACGCCGGCAACTTCAACGCGCCGCCGGCCGTGCTCCGCGCCGTGGTGCTTTACGTGTTCCGCTGCCTGGTGGGCGAGGACATCCCGCTCAACGACGGCTGCCTGAAGCCGATCCGCATCGTGCTGCCGCCCGGCACCTTCCTGTCCCCCGAACCCGGCGCCGCCGTGGTGGCGGGCAACACGGAGGTCAGCCAAGCCGCCTGCAACGCCCTGTTCGGCGCGCTCCGCACCCTCGCCTGCAGCCAGGCCACCATGAACAACGTGCTGTTCGGCGACGAAACCCGGCAGTACTACGAGACGATCTGCGGCGGCATGGGCGCCAGCCCCGACCGGCCCGGCGCGTCGGCGATCCAGACCCACATGACCAACACCCGCATGACCGACCCGGAAGTGCTGGAACTGCGCTACCCCGTGCGCCTGGAAACCTTTGCCATCCGCCGCGGCTCCGGCGGCGTGGGCGCGCAGCGCGGCGGCGATGGCAGCATCCGCCGCATCCGCTTCCTGGAGCCGATGACAACGGTTGTCGTCGCGTCCCGCCGCGCCGTGCCGCCGTTCGGCTTGGATGGCGGCGCCGACGGGGCGCCGGGGCGGCAATGGGTCGAGCGTGCCGACGGTGTGCGGCATGAGATGACCGGCACCGACCGGGCGGAGCTGCGGCCCGGCGACGCCTTCGTGATCGAGACGCCGGGCGGCGGCGGCTACGGCATGCCCGCGTGACGTTGGCCGCATGACGTTGGCTGCATGACTCTGGCGCTCCTCGCCCAATCCCTGGTCAGCGGGCTGCTGATGGGGCTGATCTATGCGCTGGTGGCGGCCGGGCTATCGCTGATCTTCGGGCTGATGGATGTGGTGAACTTCGCCCATGGGGAGCTGCTGATGCTCGCCATGTATGCGGCCGTGGTCATCTTCGGGGTGGCGGGCCTTGATCCCGTGCTGCAACTGCCGCTGATCTGCGCCCTGATGTTCGGCGGGGGCGTGCTGATCTACCGCGGCATCATCGCCCGCGCGCTCAGCGTGCAGTTCAACCGCGGCATGGTGCAGATTTTTGCCACTTTTGGCCTCGCCATCTTCATCCGCGGCGCGGCGCAGTTCGCATTCGGCGGCGATTTCCGCTCCTTGTCCGGCACTTGGCTCAGCAACAAGACCGTGAGTCTCGCCGGCATCTACGTGCCGCTGCCACAGTTGGCCGCCAGCGCCGTGTGCCTGCTGGCTTTCACCGGGCTGCTGCTGGTGAACCGCACCGAGTTCGGCCGGGCGCTGGAAGCGACGCGGGAGGACCGCGACGCCGTGGCGCTGATCGGCATCGACCGCGATCGCATCTTTGCCATCGGCTGGGGCCTGGGAGCGGCGACGGTGGGCGTCGCGGGGGCCATGCTGATCGCCTTTTACTACGTGTCGCCCTCCGTCGGCGCGAACTTCGCGGTGATCGCCTACGTGACGGTGGCGCTGGGCGGCTTCGGCTCCATCCTCGGGGCGCTGGTGGCCGGCATCGTCATCGGCGAGGTCGAGGCGCTGACCGCCCTCGTGCTCGAACCCTCGCTGAAGCAGGTCGGCATGTTCGCCGTGTATCTCCTGGTGCTGATGGTCCGGCCGCGTGGCCTGTTCGGGAAGCTGTGATGGATGCGCCGGCGCCCGTGGCGGCGAGGCCACCAGCCGACAACGCCATCCTGCGCCGGCGCCGGGGAGAATTGTGGCTGGGCGCCGTAGTCCTGCTGGCGCTGGCTGCGCTGCCGCTGCCGATCCACGACGCTTACACGCAGAACCTGCTCATCATCACGATCCTGTTCGCCGGGTTGAGCCAGGCTTGGAACATCCTGGGCGGTTATTGCGGGCAGATTTCGCTGGGCCACGCGCTGTATTTCGGCATCGGCGCGTATGTCTCGACGCTGCTGTTCGTGCAGGCGGGCGTGCCGCCGACGCTTGGCATGTTCGCGGCCGGGCTGGTGGCCGGGCTGTGCGCGTTGCTGGTCGGCTGGCCGTGCTTCCGGCTGAGCGGGCATTACTACGCCATCGCGACCGTCGTGGTGGGGGAGATCGGCTACCTGCTGTTCCTCAACTGGGACCTGGTGGGCGCAGCCACCGGCGTGTTCGTGCCGTTCAAGGGCGAAAGCCTGGTCAACCTGCAGTTCCGCACCAGCAAGCTGCCGTTCCACTTCGTGGCCCTCGCCTTTGCCGCCGCGACCTGGGCCGTCGCCTGGGTCATCGAGGGCAGCCGCTGGGGCTTTTCCTGGCGCGCGATGCGGGACGACGTGGTGGCGGCGCGCTCGCTCGCGGTGCGGGTGTTCCCGTCCAAGATGGCGGCGGCGGCGATCAGCGGCTTCTTCACCGGCGTGGGCGGGGCGATCTACGCGCAGTATGTTGGCTACATCGACCCGGACAGCGTGCTTGCCGGGCATCTCAGCATCCTGATCGCGCTGCCGGCGGTGCTGGGCGGGGTCGGCACGCTGTGGGGACCGCTGCTGGGCGCGGCGGTGCTGATCCCGGTGAGCGAGCTGTCCCGCAGCTACCTCGGCGGCGGCGGCCAAGGGGTTGACCTGATGATCTACGGCGGCCTGATCGTCGCGGTGTCGCTGGCCCGCCCGGCCGGGCTGGTCAGCCTGCTCGGCGCGCGCCGGGCGCCGCAGGCGTAGCCGGGACGGCGCTCCTCATTTCGCTACGCCGTCCAGCACGGCGGGGTCGGGCAAGCGGGCATCCAGCACCCGGCCGCGGCGCAGCACGATGCGGTCCGATTGCGGCCGGGCGAGCAGCTCGTGGGGGTGGCGCGCGCTGAACAGCACGAGGTCGGCCGGCGCCCCCACGCGGACCCCGCCGGCGTCCAGCCCCATGACCCCGGCCGGCGTGGCACCCACGGCGGCGGACCAGCTTGGCGAATTATCCAGATGCAGGATGCGCGTCGCTTCCCGCAGCACTTCCAGCATGTCGTGGTCGCCGTAAGGGTAGAACGGGTCCCCGCAATTGTCGGAGGCAATGGACACCGGGACCCCTGCGGTGCGCAGCTCGTGCACCAGCGTCACTCCACGCCAGCGCGGCGTGCGGGCGGGGGCGCGGTCCTGCAAAAACATGTTGCACATCGGCAGCGTGACCACGGCGATCCCGGCCTCCGCCACGGCGGCGATGACCTCCCGCGCGAACGCCTCCGGCTGCACGGAAAGCGAGCAGCAATGCCCACATTGGATGCGGTTGCAGAAACCCCGGCGCAGCGCCGTGCGCGCGATCTCACGCAACGCGCGGGCGCCGGCCTCGCCGCTTTCGTCCACATGCAGGTCGATGTCGAGGCCCCGCGCCTCCGCCAGCGCGAAAAGCTGGTCCAGCCGGTCCTGGAACTCCGGGGGCAATGGGGCGTCGAACGGGCCACCGAGCCGGGTCGCGCCGCCCAGCACGCCGCCGGTGTCGGCCACCACGTCAGCCAGCGCCCGGCCTTCCTCCCCGTCATAGGCTTCAAGCGGACACAGCGACACGGCCTGCAGCGCGATCCGCCCGGCCCACTCGTCGCGCAGCACGCGGAACATGCGCCAAGCGTTCCCCTCGGTCGAATGCCGGCTGTCCAGATGGGTGCGGATCGCCGCCGTGCCGTGCGCATGGGCGCAGGCGAGGCCATACCCCATGCGCAGCCGCAGGTCCGCCTCCGTCCAGCGCGGCCGGTCCCTGGCCACGGCCGCAAGTGCGCTCGCAAAGGTGCCGTCCGGGTTGGGCGTGCGCCGCCAGATGTGGCCCTTGTCCAGATGGGTGTGCACATCCACGAAGCAGGGCCACACTTGGCCGCCCGCCAGGTCCACCCCGGACGGCGCGGCCCCGGCGGGCGCCACCGCGGCGACAGCGCCGCCCGCGATGTGCAAGTCCACAAGCGCCGGCGCGTCCGGCAGCCGCGCCCGGCACAGCCAGTAGTCGCCGGATGCAGGGATCGCGGGCGTCATCGGGTGATCCGGTCGGTGCGCATCCGGGATTCCCTGGTTGTGCTTGCCGGACGCTGCAAGCGTTACGCCAGCGCCGGGCTTGGCTCGGTCCTGGCGCCCCCGGCCGCCTGCGCATCCAGCATGTGCGCGCCGATGGCGTGCGGGTCCGCGCCCGCCGCCGGCGCTTCGTGCACCACCCGGCCGCGGCGCATCACCACGATGCGGTCGGCCAGCTCCAGGATTTCGTCCAAATCCTCGCTGATCAGCAAGATCGCGCAGCCGGCGTTGCGCGCCGCCATCAGCCGGGCGCGCACCTCCGCCACCGCCTTCACGTCCAGGCCGAAGCATGGATTGGCCACCACCAGCAGCGAAACCACCCCGTCCAGCTCGCGCGCCAAGACGCAGCGCTGCACGTTGCCGCCGGACAGCACGCCGATCGGCACCTCCGGCGAGGCCGCGCGCACGCCGTAGCCCGCGATCATCCGCGCGGCCCGGCGGCGCATGCCCCCGAGGTCCAGCCACGACCGCCGCCCCCCATCTTCGCGCTGGTCGAACAGCCGCAGGTTCAAGTTGTCCACCACCGACATGCCCGGCACGCAGCCGTTGCGCAGCGGCTCCTCCGGGATGACCCGGACCCTCAGCGCCTGTGACTGCCGCCGGGTCGCGGCGTAAGGGGTGCCATCCACGCGCACGGCCCCGCCGCCGGGGCGTTGGCCGCCCAGCGCTTCCAGCAGCTCCTTCTGCCCGTTGCCCGACACGCCGGCGACACCCACGATCTCATGCGCCCGCACGTCCAGGGCGGCGATGTCGAGCACCGGCTGGCCCGCGTCGCCGGCGGCACGCAGGTTGCGGACCGTTAAGCGCACCGCGGCCTCCGCCCCACCCTGCCGCTCCGGGCGGGTGGGCGCGTGCGGCTCGCCGATCATCATGGCAGTCAGGTCGCCGCGGCTCAGCCCGGCGGTCTTGCCGCGCCCGGCCAAACGGCCCCGGCGCAGCACCGTCACCTCGTCGGTGAAGCGCGTCACGTCGGACAGCTTGTGCGTGATCACCACCACCGTCGCCGTGCCGCCATGCGCCAGGCCCTGCATCAGCCCCAACATCTCCTCCGCCTCGCGCGGGGTCAGCACGGAGGTCGGCTCGTCCAGCACCAAGAGGCGGCGTTGCAGGTAAAGCTGCTTCAGGATCTCGGTCTTCTGCCGCTCGCCCGCGGACAGCGTGCCCACGGTCGCATCCAGCCGGATCGGGAACGGCATCCGCGCCATGAAGGCATCCAGCGCCGCGCGCTCCCGCCCCCAGTTGATGACCGCCGGCACCTGTCCGCGAGCAATCACCAGATTTTCCGCCACCGTCATGGACGGCACGAGGGTGAAGTGCTGGTACACCATGCCCAGGCCAAGCGCGTCGGCGTCCGCCGGACGGGCGATGGCGGCCTCCTTGCCGTCCACCAGGAAACCGCCCTCGTCGGCCCGGTAGTAGCCCATCAGGCATTTCACGAGTGTGGACTTGCCGGCCCCGTTCTCGCCAAGCAGGCCGTGCACAGTGCCGGAGCGCACCTTCATGTCGATGCCGGCCAGCGCCGTAAACGCGCCGAAGCGCTTGCCGATGCCCGCGGCCTCCACGCCAACCGCCGCCTTGGCCGTGGTCACGGCAGGGCGTCCAGGAACGCGCCGGAACTGGCCACCGCGCCGAACACCCCGCCCTGCATCGCCACCATGGCGAGGGCGGCTTGGTGGTTGCCGGCGTCAGTCGCGCCGCAGCCGTCCGACAGCAGCAGGCACTCGAAGCCGCGGTCGTTGGCTTCCCGCATGGTGGTGTGCACGCACACGTCCGTGGTGATCCCGGTCAGCACCAGGTTGCGAACGCCGCGGGTGCGCAGCACCAGTTCCAGGTCGGTAGCAAAGAACGCGCCCTTGCCGGGCTTGTCGATCACCACCTCGCCCGGCAGCGGCGCCAGTTCCGGGATGATCTCCCAGCCCGGCTCGCCCCGCACCAGGATGCGCCCGCACGGGCCGGGATCGCCGATGCCGGCACCTACCTGCCGGGAGCGCCAGCGCTTGTTGGCCGGCAGGTCCGACAGGTCGGGGCGGTGCCCTTCGCGGGTGTGCACGATTGTGTCGCCCCGGGCGCGCATGGCCGCCAGCACGCGGCTGATGGGGCCGATAGGCGCGCGGGTCAAGCCGATGTCGTAGCCCATGCGGTCCACGTAGCCGCCGGGCGCGCAGAAGTCGGCCTGCATGTCGATCACCAGCAGCGCCGTGCCGGACAGGTCGCCGTCGTAGGGCCAGGCGTAGGGGTGGGCAGGGATCATTGCGCGATCATTCCGCCGCCTTCAGCAGCCGACGCGGCGGCGGCAGGCCGCAGCCGGTGCCATCGGTGACCTTGACGTCCGCTTCCCACGGCAGGCGGTAGCGCCCGGCAGCCAGGTCGTGCATGTAGGTGTAGGGGCAGTCCGTCGCCCCGCCCGCCACGGCCGAGAAGCCGCGATGGCCGAACTGATAAATGTTGTTTTCGACGCCCCAATGGACCCGGGCTTCGCGCACCAGGTCCGGGCGGACCTCGGCGGTGATGATTTCGTCGGCCCGGCCGGACGCGCCATGGGCGATGATGGCACCGTCAAAGTTGCACACCATGGCCTCCCCCATGGAGTCGAACGTCCCGTCGCTGCCGCACATGCACACGCTGGCTGTCACCATGAGGTTGCAGAAGGCGTTGCTCTGGTTGGTGAAGCGCCACGCGTCGCGGATCGGCGCGGTGTAGCCGGCGGTGCGCAGCATGACCTCCGCCCCGCGGTAGGCGGCTTCGCGCGCCATCTCGGGAAACATGCCGTCGTGGCAGATGATGAGGGCGAGCTTGACGCCGCGCGGCCCCTCGATGACGGGAATGCCGAGGTCGCCGGGTTCCCAGGGCTCCACGGGCACCCAGGGGTGCATCTTGCGATAATACAGCTTGATCTCGCCCGTGTCGGAAACAATGATCCCGCTGTTCCACGGCATGCCGCCGGGGTTGCGCTCCATGATGGAGAAGCAACCCCATACCGTGTTGTCCACGCAGGCCTGCCGCATGGCCGCGACCTCCGGACCGTCCAGGTCGCACGTCACCTCGTCCCGCACGTCCATCGACAGGCCGTGCAGCGCGTATTCCGGGAACACCACCAGGTCGAGCGTCCCCATGTTGCGCCGCGCCTTGGCCACCATGGCGACGATGCGCTCCGTTTGCCGGGCAACGTCGGCGCGGGTCTCGATCGCCGGCAGCGCAAGCTGCACCAGCCCGAGCACGACGCCGTTTGGCGATCGGTTGAGGCCGCCTAATCCGTTCATGTGGTTTCCTCCTCAGCGTGCGATGGACAACTCGCCCGGCATTCCGCGCACCGCCCGGCCCGGGCGCACCGTCGCGACCAGCACCAGAAGCGTCAGCACGAAGGGCGCAGCGTAGAACAGGTAATAATAGCTGGTCACGCCCACCGTCTGCAGCGACGGGCCGAGCGCCCCGGCGGCGCCGAACAGCAGCGACGCGCCAAGGCAGCCGACCGGGCTCCACCGCGCGAACACCACCAGCGCCACCGCCATCAGCCCCTGCCCGGACGACAGGCTTTCGTTCCAGCTTCCGGGATATACCAGGCTCAGGAACGCGCCGCCGATGCCCGCCAGCGCGCTGCCGGCTGCCGTCGCCAGCAGCCGAGTGCGGTTGATCGGCAGGCCCAGCGCCCGCGCCGCATCCGCGCTGTCGCCCACGATACGCAGCCGCAGGCCGAGCCGCGTCGCCCGGAACATCCAGGCCATGCCGAACGCCACCGCCACGCCCAGCGGGAACAGCGGGCTGACCGTCAAGGCGCTCTGCACCTGCGGCACGGTTGACCAGCCGCCGAGGGGCAAGCCCGGCAAGCCCGGCGCGCTCGGCTGCACAAAGGGCTTGCCGAAGAAGAACGCGATCCCGTCGCCGGCCAGCAGGATGGCGATGCCCATGGCCACGTCGTTCACCCGCGTCAGCGCGCACAGCACGCCATGCAGCCCGCCCAGCGCCGCCCCGGCGCCCGCCGCCGCCAGCACGCCGAGCCACGGGCTGCCGGTCAGGTAGGATGTGGCGTAGGCCACCATGGCGCCCAGCACCAGCACGCCCTCGTTGCCCAGGTTGATGCGCCCGGCGCGCTCGGTCAGGCATTCGCCCAGGCTCACGAACAGGAACGGCGTGGACACCCGCAGCGCGCCGGCCAGCATGGCGATCAGCACGGTCTCGACGGCGCTCATGCGGCACCCCGGGGCTGGAACCAGCGCATGCGGCCATACAGCGTTTCGCTGGCCAGGATCGCCAGGAAGATCATGCCCTGCAGCACCAGCACCGTCGCGTCCGGCAGGCCCATGCGCCGCTGCAGCAGCCCGCCCGCCGCGCCGATGCCGCCCAGCAGCACGGCCATGGGCATGATGGCGAGCGCGTTGTGTCGGGCCAGAAAGGCGATCAGGATGCCGGAATAGCCGTAGCCCGCGATCAGGGACGCATTGGCCCGGCCATGCACCGCCGCGACCTCGACGAACCCCGCCAGCCCCGCCAACGCGCCGCCCAACGCACAGGCGCCCACCATGAGCCACGCCACCGGCAAGCCCTGCAACTGCGCCGCGCGCAGGCTGCCGCCGGTGACGCGGGCGGCGAACCCCGTGGTGGTGCGCGCGATCAGCAGCCAGCACAGCACGCAGGCCACGGCCCCGATCAGGATGCCGGGATGCACGTCCGAGCCCGGCAGCGCCGGCAGCACCGCGGATTTCGGGATGGCAAAGGTGGAGGGCTTGTTGAGGCTGGCAGGATCGCGCATCGGCCCCTCCACAAGCTGATTGAACAGCGCGATGGCGATGTAGGCCATCACCAGGCTCGCCACCGTCTCGTTGATGCCGCGCCGGGCGCGCAGGACGCCCACCATGCCCAGCCAGGCCGCCCCGGCGGCGGCGCCGGCCGCCGCCATGGCAAGCTGGATCACTAGGCCGGGCGCGTCGCCCAGCACCAGCC
>CALMVT010000021.1 GCA_937873175.1 uncultured Acetobacteraceae bacterium
CACCCGGCCCGGCCTCGGCCCGCAGCCCGGCCAGCTCGGCGCACAGCTCGTCCAGCACCGTGGCGAACCGGGTGGTGGCCGCCCGGAACGCCGCCTGCCGCGCCGCCGGGTCGGCGTCCGCGCCGAGGATCAGGTCGATGGGGCCGTGCTGCAGGTGCAGCCGGCCGTCCGGCAGCATCCGCGCCTGCGGGACTTGCCTCACCGCCGGACCAGCGGCCAGGGATTGCCGCCGCGCTGCGCCTGGCGCACCCCATCCCCGGCGCGCAGGCTGGACCAGGGCCGTACATGGTCCATGTGCCCGCCCAGCGCCGCATAGTCCGACAAGCGCAGGGTGAACTCCACAGGTGCCACCAGCGCGGGGGTGGGGACGGAGCCGAACGCGCCTTGTGGCACCCGGCTCACATCCACCATGAAGGTGATGCCGCCGCCGGGCCACACGAACACCGGGGCGCCGCCGCAGGTTACGACCGTCAACGCGTCCTTGACCGAGCGGGTCAGCCGCACCGGGTTCTCCGTCACCCCGGAGCGCAGCGAGCCGCCGGCGCCGCCCATGAACAAGACGGTGGCCAGCGCCGGCTCGCAGTTCTCCTGGATCAGCGCGACGGACGCGCGCAGCGCCGGGGGCGCCTCCTGTTCGACCGGGTGCAGCGCCTCGTCCAGCACGAAAAAGGCGTGGTGCTCCCCGGTGGTGGAGGTCATCAACAGCGTGGTGCCCGGCTGCGCCACCTTCGGGTCAAACGGGCCGAGGATCGCCAGCGGGTCGGCAATGTCCGTGCCGCCCCAGCCCGTCCCTGGCTGCGCCACCTGGAAATAGCGGCCCGGCGTGGATCGGCGGCCCTCCACGCGAATGCCGGTGGGCCGGATGCCCAGGAGCTTGCCGGCTTGGTGCTCCGACAAGACGCCGGTGATGTGGTCGTCCACCACCACCACCTCGTCCACCCGGCCTTCCCACTGCTTGGCGAACATGCCGATCGTGGCGGAGCCGCAGCCGACGCGCATTCTTTCTTCCAATTGGCCGTTCACCCGCGGCGGCTGGCCGGCCTGGACCACGACGGCCGCGCCGCCATCAACGGTCAGCTCCACCGCGGCCCCATTGCACAGCGCCAGCATGGCGTCGCAGGTCGCGCGCCCTTCCTTTTTCGTGCCCCCGGTCAGGTGGTGCACGCCGCCCAGGGACAGCATCTGCGACCCGTACTCGCCGGTGGACACGTGCCCCACCGGCTCGCCGTCCGCCCGCACCAGGGCACGCTCCGGCCCGATGTGCCGGTCGGTGTCGATCTTCACCTTGGTGCCGCAATAGCTGAAGATGCCCTCCGTCACGACCGTGACCATGTCCAGGCCGTCCACGGTTGAGGATACGATGAACGGCGCGGGCTTGTAGTCGGGGTAGGTGGTGCCGGCGCCGATGGCGGTCACGAACTCCTGCGGCACGCCGGCAACCGTCGGCTCGCCCACCACCGTGCCGTCCCATTCCGCCGCTCCGAACCGGACGACCCGGCCGCCCTCGGCCACCGTGCGGCTCAGGATCACGTGCGGGTCCACGCGCACCAGCGTGCCGCCCTGGTTGGCGTAGCGGTCGCAGGCGCCGGCCTGGCCCGGCCGGATGAAGCACATGACCGGGCAGGCATCGCAGCGGATGCGGTCATCGCGTGGCGCCGCGTCTGCGGGCGGGGTGCCGGTCACGATCAACTCCCAAGCCGGCCGCGGGAGGGCCGGCTTTGTTTGTGTGCGAACGGATGGTCCGCTTTGCGCGCCGGTGGTGTCAAGCGTGGCCGATGGGGCTGGATGCCACGCAAGGGTGGAGATCAAGACGAAATGACCTTACGGGAGCAGCACGGGCAACTTGAGCGGCACGGGCAACTCAGCTACGGCATCGATGGCAAAGTGCCCTGCTTGGGTCGCACCATGCTTGGGGTCGCCGCAGGCGGGAATCGACTCAAGCTAACGCGGAGGAATGTCAATGACGGCCGAGCAACCCACGATCATCTACACCCTGACCGATGAAGCGCCCCTGCTGGCGACCTGCGCCTTTTTGCCCATCATCCGCGCCTTCACGGCGGACGCGGGCATCAAGATCGCCACAAGCGACATTTCGGTGGCGGGCCGGATTTTGGCTGAGTTCCCCGAGTACCTGACCGACGCGCAGAAGGTGCCCGACAACCTGGCCGAACTCGGACGGCTGACGCTGGACCCCGGCACCAACATCATCAAGCTGCCCAACATCAGCGCCTCGATGCACCAGTTGACCGACGCGATCAAGGAACTCCAGGCGCGCGGCTTCAACATTCCCGATTTCCCGGAGAACCCGAAGACCGACGACGAGAGGGCGATCCGCGCCCGCTACTCCAAGAGCCTGGGGAGTTCCGTCAATCCGGTGCTGCGCGAAGGCAACTCCGACCGCCGCGCGCCACTGGCGGTCAAGCAATATGCCCGCAAGCACCCCCATCCCATGGGCGAGTGGAGCCAGGCGTCGCGCACCCATGTGGCCGCCATGAAGACCGGCGACTTCTATCACGGCGAAAAGTCGATGACGCTGGACAAAGCGCGGGACGTCCAAATGGATTTGGTCACCAAGAGCGGCAAGACCCTGGTGCTCAAGCCCAAGGTGTCGCTGCTGGCCGGCGAGATCATCGACATCATGTTCATGAGCAGAAAGGCGCTCTGCGACTTCTACGAACGGGAGATGGAGGATGCGCGCAAGACCGGCGTGATGTTCTCGCTGCACGTCAAGGCGACGATGATGAAGATCTCGCACCCGATCGTCTTCGGCCATGCGGTCCGCATCTTCTACAAGGAAGCTTTCGAGAAGCATGGCGCGCTGTTCGACGAGCTGGGCGTCAACGTCAACAACGGGATGGTCGATCTCTACGACAAGATTGCCACCCTGCCGGAATCGAAGCGCGAAGAGATCGTCCATGACCTGCACGCCTGCCACGAGCATCGTCCGGAGCTGGCGATGGTCGATTCGGCCAAGGGCATCACCAACCTGCACGCGCCGAACAACGTGATCGTCGATGCCTCGATGCCCGCCATGATCCGGAGCGGCGGCAAGATGTGGGGCCCGGACGGCCGCCCGAAGGACACCAAGGCGGTGATCCCGGAAAGCACCTTCGCCCGGATTTATCAGGAGGTGATCAACTTCTGCAAAACAAACGGCAACTTCGATCCGGTGACCATGGGCACGGTGCCGAATGTCGGCCTGATGGCCCAGCAGGCCGAAGAATACGGCTCGCACGACAAGACCTTTGAAATCCCGGAAGACGGCGAGGCCCGCGTCGTCGACCTTGCCACGGGCGAAGTGCTGCTGGCGCAGAACGTTGAAGCTGGCGATATCTGGCGCATGTGCCAGTGCAAGGACGCCCCGATCCGCGACTGGGTCGGGCTGGCCGTCACCCGCGCCCGCAACTCCGGCATGCCCGCCCTTTTTTGGCTGGACCCGTACCGCCCGCACGAGGCCGAGCTGATCAAGAAGGTCGAGACCTACCTGAAGGATCACGACACCGCCGGCCTCGACATCCAGATCATGTCGCAGGTGCGCGCCATGCGTTACACGCTGGAGCGCGTGGTGCGTGGACTGGACACCATCTCGGTGACCGGCAACATCCTGCGCGACTACCTGACGGACCTGTTCCCCATCATGGAGCTTGGCACCAGCGCCAAGATGCTGTCGATCGTTCCGCTGATGGCGGGCGGGGGCATGTACGAGACCGGTGCTGGCGGCTCCGCGCCGAAGCACGTCCAGCAGTTGATCGAGGAGAACCACCTGCGCTGGGACTCGCTGGGCGAGTTTCTCGCGCTGGCCGTGTCGCTGGAGGAACTCGGCATCAAGACCGGCAACGAGAAGGCCAAGCTGCTTGCCAAGACGCTGGACGCTGCCACGGGCAAGCTGCTCGACAACAACAAGTCGCCGTCGCCGCGCACCGGTGAATTGGACAACCGCGGAAGCCAGTTCTACCTCGCTATGTACTGGGCGCAGGAACTCGCGCGCCAGACCGACGACCCGGCGCTGCAGGCGCAGTTCGTGCCGCTGGCTCGGGCGCTGACCGAGAACGAGGCGACGATTGTTCAGGAGCTGTCGGCCGTGCAGGGCAAGCCGGTCGACATCGGCGGTTACTACCTGGCTGACGCCGAGAAGTGCAAGGCAGTGATGCGTCCGAGCGCAACGTTCAACGCGGCGCTGGCTGCTGCGCGTGGATAGTCAACCCGACGTGCCCTCGAACCGTGGTTGGCAGGCAGGTGCCAATGCCAAGTGGCCAAAGCTTGCCGACGGGCGATCGTGCAACAGGAGCAGCAGGGCGTCATGAAAACCTTGGTCAGCCTGATGCTCGCAGGCGCCACGCTGCTGGCCCCGGCTGCCGTTGCGGCTGAGCCGGACGCCGCGCGGGTGCTGGCGCCCAGCGGCACGCTGCGGGCCGCCATCAACTTCGGCAATCCTGTGCTGGCGCAGAGGGACACGGCCACCGGAGAGCCTCGGGGCGTCTCGGTCGCGCTGGCGCGCGAACTGGGGCAGCGGCTCGGCGTAGCCGTGCGGTTGGTGGCTTATGAAGAGGCGGGGCTGGTCGCGGCCGCCGCCGAGCAGGACGCATGGGACGTGGCCTTCCTCGCCGTTGACCCGCTTCGTGGCGCCACGATCGCGTTCACCAATCCCTACGCGCTGATCGAGGGAGCCTACGTGGTGCCGCCAGGCTCCAGGTTGGATCGCGTCGATACGGTGGACCAGCCAGGAGTCCGCATTTGCGTGGCGATCAACAGTGCCTACGACCTGTTCCTGAGCCGGGCGCTGCAGCATGCCGAACTCGTCCGGTTCGCGGGCGGCGGAAAGGCCGAAGCCGCATTCCTGGGCGGGGGTTTCGATGCCCTTGCGGGGGTGAAGCAGCCGTTGGCGGCGCTGGTGCGGACCCATCCGGAGCTGCGGCTGCTGCCCGGCCGCTTCATGGCGATCCGGCAAGCGGTGGCGGTGCCGAAAAGCCGGGCCGCGGGCCTGCCATTCCTGCGCAGCTTCGTGCAGGAGGCGAAGGCGTCAGGCTTTGTCCGCGCCGCGCTCGACGCAACGGGCCAGCACGAGGCCGAGGTGGCCCCGGCCGAGTAGTCCCAAGCCCAATTCTTCAGCTCACAGCGCCAGCGTCTGGGCGCCACGCAGACCTTGGGCGAAGTCACACGGGCGAAGGACGCGCTTTTTTTGCGGTCGGGGAACGCCGGGGCTTGGCTGTGGCATCCTGACTCTCGGTCTTCGCCATGAGCTTCTTGATCGCCGCAGTGCGCGCCGCGGCAGCCTCGCTTGCCGGACTCGGTGCGGAGTGGGCAAAGCTGCCCTCAACCGCCTTCCTTGCTTCGCTGATCAACTGGAACGCGTAGTTGCGATTGATACCCTGGTGGCGGCTGCCGCCGAGGTTCAGCGGCTTGCCCTCGGACTTGCTGATCGCGTTCACGATATCGCGGACGAATGCCTCTGAGCTGTAGAGTTCCATGGGCATGACGGGGTTCCTTGGTGCGAGAATGAACGGCTGCTTGTGGGTCCGACAACTCAGCCCAGTTGCCGGAACATGACGGCCAGCACGATGAGGGTAAGCCCGATGAAGGCCGCGCCTGCGGCGGTGCGGGCATCGGACGCCGCCGAAGCGGGTGAAAGCCACCAGGCGAAGCGGTTGCTCGCCCAGGGAACCAGCCAGTTGAGCAGCCCGATGCTAACGGCGTTACCGATCAGCAGCGCCGCGGCAAACGGGATGCCTATGCGCTCCTGCAGGATCGGCGCCTGCACGAAATGGCCGAACAGGAACACCACCGGGAACAGCATGAGCAGGACGACCATGTTCTGCTTCCAGACCGGCGGAGCGCTCCCGTTGGTCGCGGCGACCGGGAACCATTGGTCAAACCCGGAACGGGTGATGCGGTAGTCGAAGCCCTCCGTCAGCGGCTCCGCTTCCGCGAGGATCTGCCGACGGGTGGGGCAGTCGAGCCATGACTGGAGGTTTTCCTGCGTGTCGAAACGCAGAATGGTCAGCCAATCGGCCTGAACGCCTGGGATGGGAGGCTCGAAACGATATCCCACGAGGCCCTTGGCCGCGGTTTGCGCGACGGCGATCTTCTGCTCCCATGCGCGGTACGCGAGTTCGCAGCCGGGCTTCACGCGCGTTGACATGATGGCCGAAACCGGCGCGGAGGCCGGTGCGTCGGCCATGCCGCGGACCACGTGCACATCCGCGCGGCCGGTCAGCAACGGCTGCACCATCGTGAGCCGCTCCAGACGCTGCGACGAGTTCAGCCAGCCGATGGCTGTCGTGGAATCCGAGAAGCGCTGCATGACGACCCAGTAGTCCTGGGCGGGCGGGCTGGGCGGCAGCAGCGTTTGATGCAGGAAGCCGGGAAAGCCGGCTATGATGCGATTGGTTTCCGTTTGCCACGTCTCGAACGCAGCCATGCTGTCCGGCCGCACCGTTGTTTGAGTGATGATCGTGACGGCCGAATCATCTGCTGGCATTCAAACTCCATCGCGGGCCGTGTTCGCGCTTGGCAGGCGGATCAAACCGACCCGGGGCCAGCATATAGTTCCAGTAACGATACATTTGCCGCGATGCAACTGATTGCCGCTCAAGCATCGGCCTTGCGGCGGCGTCCCGGGGATTAGAACGCGCATCTGGGATCAACCCGCGATGCCGGTCCGCCAGAGTCTGACGTCCAAACCGGCCCATAATCCGGTTGAGCGAGCCTCTTGCACGTTTGTATGCAAACGTTAGCGTCGCCGGGCAATCGGGCAGGGAGCCGTGCAGGCGATGCAGGACGAGTTGGGCAGGGAGGCGCTGCGGCTCACGGTAAACGGCGCGCAGGTCACGGTTCCGGCCGCCCGCGCCACGCCGCTTCTTTACGTTCTGCGCAACGACCTCCGCCTGAACGGGCCGAAGTTCGGCTGCGGCCTGGGCGAGTGCGGCGCCTGCACCGTGCTGCTGGACGGCCGCGCCGCCCGGTCCTGCGTGGTGTCCGCGGGTGCTGTGGAAGGGCGGGCGGTCACGACGCTGGAAGGTCTCGGGTCGAGCGCCGCGCCGCATCCGGTGCAGCAGGCCTTCATCGCCGAGCAGGCGGCGCAATGCGGCTACTGCGTGAACGGCATGATCGTGACGGCCGTGGCTCTGCTCCGCCGCGTCCCGCACCCGACGGAGGCGGAAATCCGCGAAGCCCTGCGCTACAACCTGTGCCGCTGCGGCGCCCACGTCGAAATCCTCCGCGCCGTGCAGCGCTCGGTGGTACTGGCGGCATGACGCCCTTGTCGTCCCTGAGCCGATCCGAACTGCTGGCAGCGCCGGGCACGCTGCTGGTGCTGCGCGGCGGCCCGGCGGCGGTGGCGCTGGAGGAGCCGACGGCGGCCTCCCCCGAGCCGGGCGACCCGGACCTGCAGATCTTCATCGCCGTGGCGGAGGACGGCAGCGTCACCGCGTTCAACGGCCACGCGGACCTCGGCACCGGCATCGCCACCGCCTTGTCGCAGATCGTCGCGGAGGAACTGGACGTGCCCCTACATCGGGTCACGACCGTGCTGGGCCACACCGGGCGCACGCCGAACCAGGGTGCCACCATCGCGAGCGAGACGATCCAGGTCACCGCGGTCCCGCTGCGCCGGGCGGCGGCGACGGCCCGGCACGCGCTGGTCGCCCGCGCCGCCGGGCTGCTGGACGCCGCGCCGGACACGCTTGCGGTGGTAGACGGCGTTGTCGGCGGGCCCGGCGGCAACCGCCACCTCAGCTACGGCGAACTGGTGGCGGGCCAGCGCATCCGGCTGGTCCTGGACGAGGCCGCGGCGCTGAAGCCCGCGGCCGAATACCGCATTGTCGGCCAGTCCGCCCCCCGCATCGACATCCCGGCCAAGGCGACCGGCGAGTTCACCTATGTGCACGACGTGCGCGTGCCCGGCATGCTGCATGGCCGGGTGGTGCGCCCGCCCTATGCCGGCCTGGACGCCGGCTCGTTCGTGGGCAGCAGCCTGCTTTCGGTCGATGAGGGGTCGGTGGCCGGCGTGCCCGGCCTGATTGCGGTCGTGGTGATCCGCGATTTCGTGGGCGTGGTGGCGGAACGGGAAGAGCACGCGATCGAGGCCGCCCGGCGCCTCAAGGTGTCGTGGCGCGGCGGCAGCGTCACCCTGCCGGACCTGGAGCGCCCGGAGCAGGCCCTACGCGCCCATCCATCCCGCCCGCGCGTGCTGCTCGACCGCGGCGACGTGGAGGGCGCCATCACCGGGGCGGCCACGCCGATGCCGCGCACCTATGTGTGGCCCTACCAGATGCACGGCGCCATCGGGCCGTCCTGCGCGGTGGCGGAGTACGGCACGGACCGCTTGGCCGTGTGGTCAGGCTCGCAGAACCCGCACATGCTGCGCGCCGACCTGGCGCGGCTGCTGGACATGCCGGAGCATCAGGTCGAGGTCATCCGGCACGAGGCCGCCGGCTGCTACGGCCGCAACTGCGCCGATGACGTGAGCGCGGACGCAGCGCTGCTGTCCCGCGCCGTGGGCCGCCCGGTGCGGGTGCAGTTGTCCCGCGAGCAGGAGCACGCCTGGGAACCCAAAGGCGCGGCGCAGGTCATGGACGTGCGCGGCGGCCTGGACGCGGCCGGCGGCGTGGCCGGCTACGATTTCGCCACCCGCTACCCATCGAACGGTGCGCCCACCTTGGCGCTGCTGCTGACCGGGGTGCTCCCGCCTGTGCCGCAGGTGTTCGAGATGGGCGACCGCACGGCCATCCCGCCCTACGCCTACCCGGCCATGCGCGTCACCGTGCACGACATGGCGCCCATCGTGCGGGCGTCCTGGCTGCGCGGCGTGTCGGCGCTGCCCAACAGCTTCGCCCATGACTCCTGGATCGACGAGTGCGCCACGGAAGCCCACGCGGACCCGGTGGAATACCGCCTTCGCCACCTCCCGGACGAGCGCGGCGCCGCCCTGGTGCGCGCGGTGGCGGAGCGGGCCGGGTGGACCCCGCGCTTCGCGCCGGGCAGCGGGGGCGGGGAGGGCGATCTGCTGTTTGGCCGCGGCTTCGCTTACGCCGTGTATGTGCATGGGCGCTTTCCCGGCACCGCCGCCGCCTGGTCCGCCTGGGTCGCCGACGTGGCCGTGAATCGCCGCACCGGGGAGGTCGCCGTCACCAAGGTGACGGCCGGGCAGGACACGGGGCAGATGGTCAACCCGGCCGGGGTGCGCCACCAGATCCACGGCAACGTCATCCAGTCCACCAGCCGCGCCCTGGTTGAGCAGGTGCAGTTCGACGGCGCCGGGGTGACCAGCCGCGAATGGGGCGCCTACCCCATCCTGACCTTCCCCCAGGTGCCGGCGATCGACGTGGTGCTGATGCCGCGGCAGGACACCGTGCCGCTCGGGGCGGGCGAGTCTGCCTCCGTGCCCAGCGCCGCCGCCATCGCCAACGCGGTGTTCGACGCGACCGGCGTGCGCTTCCGCGAACTGCCGCTGACGCCGGAGCGGGTGCGGGCCGGGCTAGGCGCGGACGCTGCGCCGCCTGCGAAGCGGCGGCGCTGGTGGGGCGTGCTGGCCGGGGCGTTCGCCGGCGCCGTGGGAATGGCCGCTGCCGCCTTGCCCTGGCGCCCGGCCTACGCG
>CALMVT010000022.1 GCA_937873175.1 uncultured Acetobacteraceae bacterium
CCGCCAGTTGTTCTAGGGCGCCCGCCGCCGACCTGCGCCGGGGCTGGGATCAGGCGGTCACAGGAGGCACACCACCCCCGACAGCAGGGCGAACGCCAGCATCGCCACACGCAACGGCCGCCCGTTCAGCCGGCCATACAGCCAGCGCGTCCCGGCCACGCCCAGGCCGAGCGCCGGCAGCAGCCACGCCGCCGCGACGACCTGCTCCATGGGCAGCCGTTCGGTGGCGGCCAGCAAGGCCAGGGACACGACCTCGCCGATGAGGAAGCACGCAGCCAAGGTGGCGCGCAGCACCGGGCCGGGCTGATGCTGGTAGGCCAACGCCATCGGCGGCCCGCCGATACCGGTCGCGGTCTCGGTGATCCCCGTAATCAGCCCGGCGCTCAGCAGCACCGGGCGGCCGAGCCTGAAGGACCCGTTCATCAGCGAAGCGCCCACTGTCAGGATCGTGGCGAAGCCGATGAACACCCGCAGCGACCCGGCCGGCAGCGCGGCCAGGATCGCCAGCCCGGCGAACGCGCCGGCGCAGCGGCCCAGCGTGATCCAGGCGGTGCCGGCGCGGTCCACCGACCACCGCTCCCGCCAAGCGACAAAGGCGTTCATCGGCAGCATCAGGATCAGCACCGTGCCCGGCAGCAACGCGGGCGCCGCCAAGGCCAGCACGGGGGACACCACCAGGGCGAAGCCCACCCCGATGGAGCCTTGCAGCAGCCCGCCAAACAGCACGGAAACGGCGATGGCCGCCCCGAGAGGCAGGCTCATGCGCCCCGCAGCGTCGCGTCGCGGTGCCGGGCCGACACCGGAGGGATGCGCTGGATCGGCGCCTTTGCCACCGCCGGGCCGACCAGCGCCGCGACCTGCCGCACCAGCGCGCGCCCGTCCCAATCCACCGGCCGGCCGCGCCACAGCCGCAGCCGGCCCGCCACCACGGTCGCCACGTCCTGATCGCGGTTGGCCAGGCGCACCAGTTCCCAGCCGAGATCCCAGGACAGCGTCATCTCCGGCACATCCAGGTCGATCAGCAGATAGTCCGCCGCCAGCCCCGGCGCGATGGCCCCGGTGACGCCGCCCAGCCCGACCGCCTCGACCCCGTCCGCCGTGGCGTGGTCCAGCCACAGCCAGCCACCCCCGCCGGAGAAGTCCCTTGCCGGCCGGCCGAACGCCACCCTCTGGCTCGCTTCCGCCGCGTTCATCAGGTGAAAGGCGTCCGACCGGGTGCCGTCCGTGCCCAGGCCGAAGTCGCGTCCGTCGCGGCTTCCGGGATGGAGACGGCGAGCGATGGCCGGATCAGGCCGTCATGCTTGAAAAGCGCGATGTGGCGTTGTGCCGTATGGGAGATGGCGTCGGTGCCGGGTCCGCCGCCGCCCGCGGCGTTGCAGATGCAGCCAAGCACGCAGCGCAGCCCGGCTTCGCGCGCTGCTTCCAGATAGACACTCAGGCCTGCGCTGCCTGGTGCAGCGCGGCCCGCGCGATTAGGCAGGTGGAGGCGAGCGTCGGCAAGGGCGAGTTCGCGTCGGACATGATCAGCGGGATCTCGGTGCAGCCCAGGATCACCGCGTCGCAGCCCTCCTCGTCCCGCATCCGGCCGATCACCCGTTGGAACGTAGCGACCGCCGCTGGCCGAAATCTACCGCACACCAGCTCGTCCATGATGATGCGGTTGACCTCTTCGCGCTCGGCGGCGGACGGACGCACGCACTCCAGCCCGTGCGTCGCCAGCTTCCCCGGATACACTTCGCTTTCAACGAGCAAGCGCGTCCCTGTCAGGCCAAGGCGCCGGAACCCGCGCCCTGCCGCCTGTGCCGCGACTACCTCGGCGATATGTAGCCAGGGCAGCGGCGAGCGCGGCAGGACGTGTGGGAGCGCCTGGTGAATGGTGTTGTCGGGGCAGATCAGGAAGTCGGCGCCCGCCTTTGCAAGCTTGTCGGCCGAGGAAAGCATCAGCTCGCCCACGCCCCGCCAATCGCCGCGGTCGAGGCAGCGCACGTATTCCGCGAGCGAGTAGGTGTGCATCGAAACCTCGGGGTGGGCGTGCGCCACGCCGAGGAATTCTGGGCCCTCTGTGCAGATCGTGCGGTAGCACAGGGCTGCGCCCTCCGCGGAACAGCCCACGATACCGATGTGCGGGGGCATGGCGGTCATCTCCTCTGATCCTCCGCGGCTTCCGTGAACGGTTTACGCTATGTAGAGCGTTCTTTGTTCGGCCTGGACCGGAGTACGGTAGCCGAGGGGAGAACGCAACCTGCGCCGGTTGCAGAATTCTCCATCGAGGCGAACAGATCACGCTTGGCCTCGTCGCGGGGGCATAGGGTTCTGTGGTGCACCAGTTCAGTCTTCAACGTGTGGAAGAAGCTTTCCGTTGGTGCTTTGTCCAGCGGGTTGGAACGACGGCTCATGGATGGCGTGATGCCTGCCGCTTGCAGCGCCTCCTGGTAGTCGGTGCAGGCGTATTGCTTGGGTTCAACCGGTCATCGCAACACCAAGCCTGAACGGATTACAGCA
>CALMVT010000023.1 GCA_937873175.1 uncultured Acetobacteraceae bacterium
CGGGCTTCAGGTGCCGCAGCAGCCAGATCACCTCGATGTTCCGGTGGGTCTCAGCCTCCAGCCGGCGGCTCGATCGAACCCGGTTGAGGTAGCCGTAAACGTAGAGCTTCAGCAGATCCTTCGGCGCGTAACCCGGACGTCCCCTCGCTTAGGGCGCCACGCGGACGAAGCCTGCCGCCGTCAGATCCAGTCCGTCAACGACGGCGTCGATGAACCGGACGGGGTTCTCGGAACCGACGTAGTCGTCCACGCTCTCGGGCAAAGGCAGCGTTTGGGAGCGGTCGTGGCCCGCAATGTGCGACATGCCGGATTCTACCAACTCTCACGACGCGCCGGAGTCCTGCTAAACGGCGTTTTCACACGGTCTGCTTGAGTTTCGAAACGTAGTTGTCGCAGCTTTGCTGCAGGCTGCTGGCATGATATCGTCGCAATATGGAAATTAGTATTACAAATCAAGTAACGCCCGAAATGAGGTCGGTCATAGTGACGCTGCCGGGTGTCAGTGCGCTTTCTCACGCCAGTATTGCAAGCACTTCGTGCACCGCAGCATTGCTTTCCCCTTCACCCAGGCTTGAGGGCTGCCATTGGCGAGCCTCGGCCTGACCCGCCCCCAACTTACGTGGAAGATCCATGCCGCCATTGCCGAAATCATCTCCCCCGAATGCCCCCGACACCGCGTCCGTCGAGGAGCGCATGCGCCGGGCGCTCGGCCTGACCGACGACCGTGCCGTCCGAAGCAATCCGCCTCGGACCGAACGGCCGCAAGCGGGTCCGCCGGGCCGGCCTGCCGGCCGCCCTTCTGCCGACAAGCCGCGCCATCGCTTCGTGCCGGACGGCGCCGTGCCGGTTACCGTCATCAACCGGCACCGCTCCGACGAAGCCGACGGATCGTCCACGAGCCGCGCCGCGATCGAGGCGGCATTGCGGGACGAGCGCGCCGCCCGGGAACGGGTCGAGCGGTCGCTGCAGGAGGCGCTTGCGACGGTCCGCGACCTGCAAACCAAGCTGGGCCACGCGGAGCTGGCACGTCGGGAGGCGACCGGAACAGCGGAAGCAGCACGTGCCGCCGCGGACAGCTTGCGGGCCGAGCACCAGGAGCGGGAGCTACGCTGGCACGAGGACCTCGCGGCTGAACGGGCCACACGGCTTGCGGCCGAAGCCGCCCTGGCGGAGGCAACGCGCGCCCGCGATCCTGCCAAGCGGACCCGGGCCTCGGCGCCGGCCGCGCAGCCGGCCCTCGACTTGCAGGACGCCTCGCCTGCGCCGATGGCCAAAGCGCACGCCAAAAGCGCGGTCAAACGGACGCGCAAAACAGCGCCGGAACCGGGGCAGCACGAGCCGGAGCCCGTGAAGTGGTGGCTTACGTCGGTCAGGAGACGCTGGCCATAGGCAGACATTTGTAGCTTGTACCCCGGTGGGAACCTTTCAGGCCCGCGAGAATGTCTGATTGGGAGTCGCTGCAGGCGCATCGTTTTTCCTGCTCAATGCGAACGCACCCCGCAGATTGATGCGTAGGGCGGCATCAGGGCCGGTCAGTCCGTCGAGCCGTCCGGCGGCGAACCTCCACTCGCCAGCGGCGCGACCCCACACTATGGTCCCGAGGCCCGACAACAGCCGCCGGGCCTGCATGAGCGGCTTTGCCCCGTTCGCTCGCCAACTCCTACCCTCAATGGGAGCCGCTTCCGTGTTCAGACCGATCCTTGCCTTGCTCGCCACCTGCATGCTCACGAGCATCGCGCATGCGGCCGATCCGGTGCGTATCGGCGTGATCGCGGACCTCGACGACGACATCTACGACGCCCGCTCCGGCCGTGGCGGCGTCGACGCGACGCGGATGGCCGTGGCGGATTTCGGCGGCAGCGTGCTGGGCCGCCCGGTCGTGGTGGACGCGTTCAACGACTACAACAAGCCGGCCGAAGCGTCCGGCCTCGCGACGCAGGCCCTCGACGCGGGCGCCGACCTGCTGATGGACGTGCAGAACTCGCCGATCGCGCTCGCAGTGGCGAAGATCGCAACGGAGCGGCGCAGGATCGCCATCTCCACCGGCTCGGCCGTCCCGGCGCTGACCCGAGGGGCGTGCAGCAAGTACGTGTACCACTACTCCTTCGACTCGGTCGCGATCGAGACGGCAACGGCGGACTCGCTCTCGGCCTTGCCGGACGGCAAGCGATGGGTGGTGATCGCGGCGGACGCGGGGTTCGGGCGCGGGGCGCTGGCAACCATGGCCCCGGTTGTCGCCCGGCACAGCGGGCAGATTGTGAAATCGTTCGTCGTGCCACCGGGGACGCGTGACCTGTCGAGCATCCTGGAGGAGATCCGCGGCCTCGACCCGGACGTGGTCGCGGTGCTCAACGCCGGCGCCAGCAACGATGCCGAGGTCGCGGCGGTGAAGGAAGCGGGCCTGCGGGCGCATACGACGACGGCGCTGCTCTACCTGTCGGACGTGGACCGGATGCGCGACGGCTATGCCGGGGTGCAGGCGGCCGTGCCGTGGTACTGGAACCTGGACCCGGCTGCTCGCGCCTGGGCCGACCGGTTCGCCGCCACGCATGACGGGCGCCGCCCGACCGAGGCGTAGGCCGCCGACTATTCCGCCACGTCGCAATGGCTGCAAGCGGTCCGCACCGCCGGCACCACGAACGCGGATGCCGTGGTCCGGGTGCTGGATGGGCACAGGTTCGACGACATGTTCGCCCATGCCGGCGAGTTTCGCGCCAGCGACCATGCGGTGGTGCACGACCTCTACGTCGCGAAGGTGCGGCCCGCGGCCCAGCTTCCGGAGCCGTACGCCTGGTTCGACGTGCTGGCGACGGTTCCGGCTGCGATGGCTTTCCCGCCCGGGACCGAGTGCAAGATGGCTCCCTGAGCCGCGCACCGACGGCGCGACCCGTCCCGCTGCTGCCACGCAGGCGTTGGCCTCCGAGGCTGTCCTTCCCGGCTTTCGGCGGTCATCGAGACCGCTTCCCGACGGGGCGTCCGGCAGGCCGCTTGGCGTTGCGGCGGGCGATGGTGCGGTTCTCGTCTACCCACTCGGACGGCTCGCCGCGGATAGCACGGCGGGCGGCGTGGAGGCCGATCCTGTTCTGCGGCTCCCGCGTGATCCCGCGCTCGGCATGGGAACGGTGGTCGATCCGCGCCGAGTGGTCGTGCGCGGCCAGGCAGGTGTTGGCCATCACCGCCCACAGCTGCCGCCACCGCAGGGCGTCTGCGCGGTCGATGCTGCGGTCTGACAGCATGGCCGCGAGGTCGCGACAGCTGACTGGGAACGCCAGATATCAGCGCACGGACACACTTCGGCAGATTGCGGCAGGCGCGCACGACGACGTTTACCGCGGACTAGCCGAAGCATACCGGGACCAGGGCTACACCGACGTTTACATGCGCATCGGCTGGGAAATGAACGGCGACTTCATGCGCTGGTCGATGGGCAACACGGCCGAAAGCGTCGACACCTGGAAAGCAGCCTTCGCACACGTCGCGGACGTGCTGCACAGCGTGTCCGGCATTAAGGTGAACGTCGTTTGGAACCCTAACCTGTCCAACAACAACCAAATCGACGTCAGCCAGTCCTATCCCGGCGACGACAAGGTCGACACGATCGGCCTCGACCTTTACAGCACCACGTACAAGTATGACGCCAGCGTCAGCGACGCGCAGTACTACAACTATCCAAGCGCAAGCCAATACCACCCGACCGGCACCGCGCCCGCACAGTGGGGCCTTGCCGACACGATTGACTTTGCCAAAGCGCATGGCAAACCGGTGGGCATTGCGGAAACCGGCGTTGGCGTCGGTGACAGCAACAGTCTTCCGGCTACCATCGCCACCGACTTCACGGCACCGGAGGCTCCGCAACTGGCGTTCGTGAACGTTTGGGACGTGACAACTGGCGAAGGCGATTGGCAGTTCAGCGACGGCCATAACCCTGGGGCGGCTCAGGCCTGGGCCGCGGCGTTCGCCGCAGGCGGCGACGGCGCTTCCACCGGCGATGCGGCACCCTCCGCCGCGACCGACGTGCCCGACGGGACATCCGTTGCCGGCGCACCCGACGAAGCCTCTCCTGCCAGCGCAGACGATGGCGGCACTTCCATCAGCACGTACTCTGGCTGGATGCAGTTCCTTAGCCCGAACGCCAACCGGGCCGAGGCGGCCTGGGGGCCGGCGGACGTGACCGGGGACGCCGGAGGCGACCTATACGTCGTGCACCCCGGGGACTCCGCGTTCACCGTGGAAAACTTCTCATGGGACAAGGGGGACGTGCTGAACATCTCGCCCAGCCTCCAGGACGCACTTGCGGAAACTCAGATCGACGGGGGCGTGGTGCTGAGCTTCGGCAGCGATCCACAACACACGGGCAATGTGTTTCTCAAAGGCGTGAACTGGATCGACACGACCAGGATCGATTGGAGCTGATGGTTGCCTGTCGGGTCGCGGAGCATTGTTGGGATCCGGTC
>CALMVT010000024.1 GCA_937873175.1 uncultured Acetobacteraceae bacterium
GCCCAGGGCTTCATCACGCCTATGGCCGCGGTGGCCGGCGCGGTGGCGGACGACATGCTGGCGGCGATGACGGCGGGGGCGCCGCTGTGCCGGGCCTATGTCAACAACGGCGGCGACATCGCGCTCCACCTTTCGCCGGGCAAGCGGTTCCGCATCGGGATGGTGGACCGGCCGGACCGGCCCAGCCTGTTCGGCGCGGCGGAGGTGCGCGCCCGTGACCCGGTGCGCGGCCTCGCCACCAGCGGCTGGCGCGGGCGCAGCTTTTCCCTGGGCATCGCCGACGCCGTGACCGTGCTCGCCGCCACCGCGGCCGAGGCGGACGCAGCCGCCACCACCATCGCCAACGCGGTGGATCTGCCCGGCCACCCGGCGGTCCGCCGCACGCCGGCCGCGGAGCTGCAGTCCGACTCCGATCTCGGCTTCCGGCGCGTGACAACCGCGGTGGGGGCGTTGACGCCGGGCGAGATCGGCCGCGCGCTGGACGGCGGGGCGCGGGTGGCCGGACGCCTGCTGCAAGACGGGCTGATCGTCGCCGCCGCCATGCATTGCCGGGGCGCGACCCGTACTGCCGGCGCGTCCGTCCTGGCCAGGGAGGCCGTCCATGCCTGAACCGCCCACACCTGAACTCATCATCCGCATCCGCAAGATCGTCGTCGTGCTGGAGGAAACGCTGGAAGAAGCGGGCCGCCCGGTTTCGCCGCCCACCCGCCGGGCCGCGGCGCTCGCGGTGATCGAGAACCCGTTTGCCGGGCGCTACGTCGAAGACCTGTCGCCGCTCTACGCGGTGGGCGAGGAACTGGGCCGGCTGCTCACGGAGCGTGCCGTGGCGGCGCTCGGCATCGAGGGAACGGCAGTGCAAAGCTACGGCAAGGCCGCCGCGGTGGGCGAGGACGGCGAGCTGGAGCACGCGGCGGCGATCCTGCATCCCAAGCTCGGCGCCCCCGTGCGGGCGGCATTGGGCCGCGGGGCGGCGCTGATCCCGTCCTCCAAGAAGCGCGGCGGGCCGGGCGTCCCGTTCGATATCCCGCTCGGCCACAAGGACGCCGCCTTTGTGCGCAGCCATTTCGACGGCATGGAGGTCCACATCGCCGACGCGCCGCGCGCCCGGGAGATCGTGGTGGCGGTGGCCTTGACCGACTCCGGACGCCCGCTGCCGCGCGTGGGCGGCCTACAGGCGCACGAGGCCAAGGGCGAGGACGGGCTGCGCTGACGACGGCGGCGCCCTACCGGCTGGATGACCAGGTCGGCTTCATCCTGCGGCAGGCGACGCAGCGGCACGCCGCGATATTCGCGTCCGGCATCGGCTGCGACCTCACGCCCACGCAATGGGCGGCGCTGGCCAAGCTGCACGAGGCCGGGCCGCTGTCGCAGAACCGGCTGGGGCGGCACACGGCGATGGACGCCGCGACGATCAAGGGCGTGGTAGACCGGCTGATCCGGCGCGGCCTGCTCGCCGCCGAGCCGGACGCCGCGGACGGGCGGCGGCTGCTGGTGACGCTCACTGCGAAGGGCGCCGAGTGGGCGCGGCGCTTAGCGCCAAAGGCCCACGCGGTCACTGCCGAAACCCTGGCCCCGCTGGCGCCCGAGGAGCAGCAGACGCTGCTGTCGCTGCTGCTGCGCCTGCGTTAGCGGCACAGGGAAACCGAGCTTGCGGTGCTGCTTCACCACGTCGCGATGCGTCCTGCCGTGAGGAAACGATCCATGCGCCCAGCCGTTGGCATGGCTCGACCAACCCGCGTGGCGCCGAGCTTTGACCAAACAACCGGCCTTTCCTGAAGAACCGTGCGGCGTAGTTCAAGCCGTTGGCGATGACGGAAGAGTTGGGGTTGAAATCTGCGGCGGGCAGGACAACTTGCGCTGGGCTGAAATGTAAAAGGCTCTTACAGTGCAGCCGGCGAGTGTTACGGCGGCATCTAGTCTGGCGATGCAGGGTATTTGGGCACCAAGCGCCCATGTGCTGGCGCGCAGGTCTAAAGCCACGTCAGCCGTCCAAATGCCGGCAAGGCGATGACACGGTTCTGCAGCACGCCTTGGCAGCCCTGCGCTTCCACGGAATGCTTCGGCTTTTGCTTTCTCATCAGGGAGGTTCATCATGAAGACACTTACGCTTGTTCTAGTCGGCGGCCTGCTGGCAACGGCGGCGGCGGCGCAGACCACATCGCCGTCCACCCCGGCGTCCCCGGGCGTGACGCCCAGCCCGCTTCTGCCCGGCACGAACACCGGCCCCGGCACCGGCGGCACCGCCATGCCTGGCCCCGCCACCGGCGCGGTGCCGGGCGCGGGCGTCCTGAACCGGAACACGGGGCCGGACGCCGCCAGCGGCGACACCAACCAGGCGGTCGCGACCACGAGCGCGAACGCGGCGCAGCCGGCGAAGGGCGCCAACTCGTTCACCGATGGTGAGGCCCGGCGTCGCATCGAAAGCAGCGGCTACTCGACCGTGGCCGATCTCAAGAAGGACGACGACGGCGTTTGGCGCGGCAGCGCCACCAAGGACGGCGCCAAGGTCAACGTTTGGCTCGACTACAAGGGCAACATCGGCCAGCAGTGACGCGCGGCCAGCCCTGCTGCCCCATTCTCAATCCAGGAGCCTGAACTATGCGAATGATCGCACACAGCTATGACACCTACGACCACGCCGTCCGGGTAGTCCACGCGCTTGAGGCGGCCGGCATCCCGCACGACGACATCAGCCTGATGTCGGGCGACAAGGACCGCACGATCGGGACGAACATCGCCGGCGACACCGCCGCAGACACGGCCACCGCGACCGGCACCGGCACGGGCGCCACCATCGGCACGGTGCTGGGCGGCGGCGCGGGCCTGCTCGCCGGGCTGGGCTCGCTGGCCATTCCGGGCGTTGGGCCGGTTGTTGCGGCCGGCTGGCTCATCGCCACGCTGACCGGAGCGGGCGTGGGCGCGGCGGCGGGCGGCCTGCTCGGCTCGCTCACCGGCGCCGGCGTCGATGAGTCGGATGCCAAGGGCTATGCCGAGCACGTCGGCCGCGGCGGCACCCTGGTGACAGTGCGCGCCAGCGAGGAGGACGCGGCGCAGGTCGAGCATATCCTGGAGCACGGCGAGACGCAGGCCACGATGGCAGCCGCCGCCCCGGCGATGGCGACCCCAGTGACGGCCGCGCCTGCGGCGCCCGTCGGCCTGGCCACGCCCACGGCCGCGCCGGCCGCCACGACGGCCGGGAACGCCGCGACGGGAACCGACGACACGATCAAGGTGCTCAAGGAGGACCTGGTTGTCGGCAAGCGCGAGGTCGAGGACGGCGCCGTGCGGGTCACGTCGCGCGTGGTCGAAACGCCTGTCGAGGAGCAGGTGGGACTGCGTGAGGAGCGGGTGTCCGTTGTTCGCCGCCCGGTCAACCGCCCGCTGACGGGCGCCGCGGCGGATGCGTTCCGCGATCGCACCGTGTCCGCAACCGCCACGTCTGAAGAAGCCGTGGTGGGCAAGGAGGCGCGCGTCGTCGAGGAGATCGGTGTCCGCAAGGAAGCGTCCGACCGCGTCGAGACCGTGCGCGACACCGTGCGGGAAACCAAGGTCGATGTTGACCAGGTGCCCGGTTCGGCCACCGCCACCCACACGGCCGGGACGACGCAGACGGCCGGGACCACGGGAACAACCGGAACGGCGGGGCAGCCGGGCACCCTGCGTGACAACGCCGCGACCCGCGCGGTGGACAGTACGCTGGGCACCAACGTCAGCGGCGAGAACCCGGCCCGCAAGGTCTAGGATCGCCGACGCTGCAATGGGGAGGCGGGCAACCCCCGCCTCCCTTGCTTTTGCCGCCGCCTTTGCAACGCTGGATCGACAGCGTTGCCGGCGCCTGGCTTGAACCGTTGGACCTCCCGCGCATCGATTTCACCCAGCCCCGCGGCGAGGAGGCCCTTGCCGGGCCGCGCTCGGTGTAGTGGCGCGTTTTCAAGAATCCGGTGGCCCTGCTCGTCGGCGGCATCGCCGCGGTGATCTTGGAACTGGCTGAACCCCGCGTGCACACGGGGGTTTGGGAGCACTCATTGTTCCGCAGCGATCCGGTGCGCCGCTTGCAGCGCACCGGCCTTGCAGCTATGGCGACGGTTTACGGCGCGTAGCGTGGCGGAGTGGATGATCGGCGGCATTGTGCGCCGGCACGGCGCCGTGTCCGGCACAGTGCCTGGCGGCGGAGCTTACCACGCCCGCGATCCCGCCCTGCTGGCCTGGGTGCATGCCACTGCCGCCTTTGGCTTCGCCGAGGCTTACCACTGTTATGTCCGTCCGCTCGACCGCGAAGCGTTTGACCAATTCTATGTGGAGGGTTTGCCGGCCGCGCGGCTTTACGGCGCAACCGACGCCCCGGCCTCCAGCGCCGGGCTGCATGCCGTGCTCGCCTCCGTGCGCGGGCGACTGGAAGCATCGCCCGTTGTTTTCGAGTTCCTGGACATCATGCGCGCCGCCCCGATCCTCCCCGCGCCGCTGCGACCGGTGCAGCGGTTGCTGGTGCGCGCGGCGATGGAAGTGGTGCCGGGCTGGGTGCGCGGCCGGCTCGGGCTGACAACCGCCCGCGGGCTTGGCGGGTGGAAACCGCTGGTGCGGCGGTTGGGCGGCCTGTCCGACCGGGTTGTGCTGCGGTCCGGCCCCGCGGCGCAGTCCTGCCTGCGGCTCGGGTTGCCGGCAGACACCCTTTACCGTTCCTGACGCGGGCGTCCCCACGCTTCGGCCTGGATGGACGCTCAGCGGCGAATGATGGTGGACCTGGCCGGCCGGCGCTGCTCCCATCCGAGCCGTTCCAGTTCCGGCACCTTGTCCTCCGATTGCGGGTAACCCAGGCAGAAATAGCCGATAAAGGTCCAGCCCGGCGATACGTCCAGCGCTTCGGCCACGGCGGCCGGATCGAGGATCGACACCCAGCCAAGCCCCAATCCGAACGCCCTGGCGGCAAGCCAAAGCGTGTGCACTGCCATCACCGCCGAGTAAACGGTGGTTTCCGGCATCGTGGCGCGGCCAAGGCCGTGCCCCTGCCCCGGGTCAGGCTTGGCAAACACGGCGAATTGGCACGGCGCCTCGTCAAGCCCGGCCAGCTTGAGGCGCGCGTAGGCGGCGGCTTGCCCGGCAGCTTGGCCCGCAAGGGCTTGGGCGTTGCAGGCCTCGAAGCTGGCCCGCACGGCGGCCCGGCGCGCGGGGTCATCCACCGTGACCATCCGCCAAGGCTCGCTGAGGCCCACCGACGGCGCGAGGCTGGCCGCGTCCAGCAGCCGGTCCAGCAGGCCGGGCGGCACAGGCGTTGGACGAAAGCGGCGGACATCGCGCCGCCACCTGAACAATTCCAGCAACTGCGCGCGGAACGCATCATCGAACACCGGCCCGGTTGCACGCGGTCCCACCATGCCGCAGGTTCTACGCCATTCGGTGGCGCGGGCGAACAGCGGCGCCCCGTGCCGGGCCGCCCATCGGCTCTGGTTGGCGGGGCGCACGCGTCCGCGCCGGCGAGTGTCCCGCCCTCTACCGAACGCAAATGAAATCATCGCATGGTAAAGAGGAATGTTTATGCGTCGAGTAGAACCAATTAACTGTTTGCCTAAACATTACCTATACCTAATAAGTTCAGCACACTTTATGTTGAACGAACTATCCTCGTTATTGATATTCTATAGGGCCAACCTACATACCGCTTCCATCCTGCGTTAGCATGACCAGCAAGGCAAGGCCAGATGATCCTCCGCACCGATCGCGCAATGCCCGGCACCCCGCCGGCGATCACTGGCTTCTCAGGCGCCGATCAGGCGGCACGTTGATGGCCCAACCCTTCTCCAATGCCGGCGCCGTGACGGCCCCGGTTGTCCGCCTTCTCACGCGGCGTCCGGCCGCTTCCGCGCTGGAATACGATTGGCTGGTGGTTGGCGCGGGCTTCGCCGGCAGCGTGCTGGCCGAACGCCTGGCGTCCGAGCGGGGAGAGCGGGTTTTGGTCATCGACCGCCGCCCCCATGTCGCCGGCAACGCTTTTGACCACCTGGACGCGGCGGGCCTGCTGGTCCACCGATACGGGCCGCACATCTTCCACACCAACTCGCGCGCCGTGTTCGAGCACCTGTCGCGCTTCACGGACTGGCGGCCCTACCAGCATCGGGTGCTCGGCCGCGTGGATGGCCGCCTGGTGCCGATCCCGATCAACCTCGACACGGTGAACACGCTTTACGGGCTGGACCTCGCGCCCCACGAACTGGACGCCTGGTTCGCCGCCCGCGCGGAGCCGGTGGACGCCATCCGCACGTCCGAAGACGTGGTGGTGTCCAAGGTCGGGCGTGAGCTGTATGAGAAGTTCTTCCGCGGCTACACCCGCAAGCAATGGGGCCTTGACCCGTCGGAGTTGGACCGCTCCGTCACTGCCCGCGTCCCCGTGCGGACCAACCGCGACGACCGCTACTTCACGGACGAGTTCCAGTTCATGCCCGCCGAGGGCTACACGCGGATGTTCGAGCGCATGCTCGACCATCCCAACATCACCGTCCGCACCGGCGTGGACTACGCCGCCGTGCGGCGGGACGCGGCGTTTGCCCGGCTGATCTGGACGGGGCCAGTGGACGAGTTCTTCGATTGCCGCTTCGGCCGCTTGCCCTACCGCTCCTTGCGCTTCGTGCACGAAACGCTCGGCCAAGAATGGTTCCAGCCCGTGGGCACCGTGAACTACCCGCAAACCGAGGCCTACACCCGCGTCACCGAGTACAAGCACCTCACGGGCCAGGCGCATCCCCGGACCAGCATCACTTACGAGTACCCGGAAGCGGAGGGGGAACCCTACTACCCCGTGCCCCGCCCGGAGAACCAGGCGCTTTACAAGCGCTACGAGGCGCTGGCCGACGCGGCCGAGGACACCTGGTTCGTGGGAAGGCTCGCGACCTACCGCTACTACAACATGGACCAGGTCGTGGCCCAGGCGCTGGCAACCTTCAAGCGGATCGAGGCCAACGTGCCGCGCCGTGCCCACAGCCCAGCCGCGCGGGCAGTCGGCGCTTCGTGATGCGACCGCTGCAGCTTTGGGGTGGCGTCGAGGGCAGCGTCGTGCGGGTTGGCGATACCTGGCGGGATCAAGTGCGGGAAACCGGGCACCAGGACCGCATCGACGACCTCGACCGCGTCGCGGCCCTGGGCATCCGCACCCTGCGCTACCCCGTGCTGTGGGAGCGCTGCACCGAGGGTCCCGCATGGTGCGGCTGGGAATGGCATGACGAGCGCCTCGGCCGGCTGCGGGCGCTGGGCATCGCGCCGGTAGTCGGCCTGGTGCACCACGGCTCCGGGCCGCCGGGGCGCAGCCCCTTGGATGCGGACTGGGCGGAGGGCCTGGCAGAGCACGCGGGCCTCGCCGCCGCGCGCTACCCCTGGGTGCGGGACTGGACCCCGGTGAACGAGCCGCTG
>CALMVT010000025.1 GCA_937873175.1 uncultured Acetobacteraceae bacterium
CTGCTCGCCACCTCAACCCAACACTTCTCCATCACCGTGCCCACAGCAGCCTGAAACATAAGGGGGTCATGACACGAAAGTGCTCCGAACGTCCGCCTCGGGCGAACAACGCAAGAACTAACGCGGTATCATCCAGAGTTGGGCAACGTTTCTGACTGTCGTGGAGGTTTGAGCAGCAGCGCCAGCAAAGACAGACCCGTGAGCGAACTTGTGAGCAGCAGCGCCGCGAGTGGGCCGCCCCTGTCGAGCACCAAGCCGAACAGAAGTGGCGCACCGCCTTGCAGAATGCGGGCGGGTGTGGCGAGAAGGCCGGTGCGCAACCCGTAACCGGCGGCGCCGAACAGCTGGAGCGGCAGGGTGCCGCGCGCGATCGTGAGCATGCCGTTGCCTGCGCCGTGCAGCAACACAAAGGGAATAGCGGCCGGCGCCCCGATCAAAGCGAGCAGCACCGCCCCTAGTGGATGCAAGCCCGCCGCTAGGCGGGCCGAGATCATGGGAGCGGCATGGCGCAGCAGGCTGAACTCCGCAACCCGGGCGGCAACTTGTGCCGGGCCAACGAGGGCGGCCGCCGGCGTGGCGCCCATCGCTTCCAGGAGGCGGGGCAGATGGGCGGCAAGCGCCGTCGAGACGAACCAGGTGGCGCCAAACACTCCAGCGAGAATGATCATTGTCCATGGCACCCCGCCCGCTACGACCCCGCTGGGCGCCACAACCGGGGCAGGAGGAGGCGACTGCGGCACGAGCCATCGGTTGAGGGGGAGCCCAAGCAGCACATGCAGGGCGGCCCAGGCGAGAAGTGCTCCGCGCCAGCCGAACGCGTCGATCAATGCCGCGCTGAGCGGCCAGCCCACCGTGCTAGCGAAACCCGCGAACAAGGTGATGCCGGTGATCGCGTTGCGCGCCTCTTGCCCATACAGGCCGGCGACAGTCTCGAACGCGGCCTCGTAGAGCCCAAAGCCCATCCCGATGCCGATCACCAGCCACGCCGCCACCAAGCAAATCGGACCGGTGACGAAGGACAGCAGCATCAGCCCGGCGGCAAACACCAGGTTCGTCGCCGTCAGCACATCCCGGCCGCCGTAGCGGTCGATCATGCGCCCGGCCACGGGGCCGAGCAATCCCGAGAGCAGCAGTGCCGCCGAGACGCTGCCATAGAACCAGGTGCGCGACAGGTGCAGGTCGGCCGAGACGGGGTCGGTGAACACCGCCGTCAAATAGTAGGTCGAAGCCCAGGCGAGCGTCTGCGTGATGCCAAGCACCGAGACCACGGTAGCCTTGTGGCGCCATGGGTGCCAGGTCATCCCGTCCGTGCTTCGGCGATGCTGCGGGCCGCGGCAGCTTCCTTGCCGGCCTTCTCCAAACGTTCGCTGTAGCGGTCCACCACCTCGGCGGCGTTATCGCGCACCAACCAGGTGAAGCGGACCAGTTTCTCGCACACGTCTACTAGGCGCTCGTAATGCGACCCGGCCGGCAGGCGGCCGGCCGGGTCGAACAACTCGAACGCCTTCGGCACGCTGGACTGGTTGGGGATGGTCACCATCCGCATCCAGCGCCCGAGCAGGCGCATGGCGTTCACCGCGTTGAACGACTGGCTTCCGCCGGACACCTGCATGACGGCCAGGGTGCGGCCCCGTGTCGGGCGAACACCGCCTTCGCTGAGCGGCAGCCAGTCGATCTGGCATTTCATGATGCCGGATAGGGTGCCGTGGCGTTCGGGGCTGCTCCAGACCTGGCCCTCGGACCACAGGGACAGCGCCCGCAACTCTTGCACCTTGGGGTGGGAGGGATCCACAGCATCGGGCAATGGCAACCCAGCCGGGTCGAAGCGCCGCGTTTCGCAGCCCATGGCAACCAGCAGCCGCTCCGCCTCGTCGGCCAGGAGCCGCGAGTAGGAGCGTGCCCGCAGCGAACCGTGCAGCAGCAGGATGTGCGGCGGGTGGACCGATATCGGCCCGGTCAGCCGTTCCCGGGTCGGCGGCGTGAAGTGGTTGCGATCGAGCGCCGGGAGCGAGCCCTGGCTCACACCGTACCCCGTTCGTACCAGCCGCGGGAGCGGCGCACGATCTGCACGACCGACAGCATCACCGGCACCTCGACCAGTACGCCGACGACGGTCGAGAGCGCCGCCCCGGACTGGAAGCCGAACAGCGCGATGGCGGTCGCGACCCCCAGCTCGAAGAAGTTGCTGGCGCCGATCAGCGCCGACGGCCCGGCGACGCACCAGGCGACACCCAGGTGGCGGTTCAGCCAGTATGCCAGGCCGGCGTTGAAATAGACCTGGATCAGGATGGGCACGGCGAGGAGTGCGATCACCGTCGGCTGGCGGATGATCTGCTCGCCTTGCAGGCCGAACAGCAGCACGAGCGTCAGCAGCAGCGCCGAGAGCGATAGCGGGGCAAGGGTGCCGAGTGTGCGTGACAACGCGCCCTGCCCGCCGCCCGCCAGCAGCGCGCGCCGCCAAAGCTGCGCCACGATGACCGGCACGATGATATACAGCACGACCGACAGGATCAGCGTGTCCCAGGGCACCGTGATGGCGGACAGGCCCAGCAGCAGGGCCACGAGCGGCGCAAAAGCGACGATCATGATGGCGTCGTTGAGCGCCACCTGAGACAGCGTGAAGTGCGGCTCGCCATCGACCAGGTTCGACCACACGAACACCATGGCGGTGCAGGGCGCCGCCGCCAGCAGGATCAATCCAGCGATGTAGCCGTCGATCATGCCGGCCGGCAGCAGCGGCCGGAACAGGTGGGAGATGAACAGCCAACCGAGCAGCGCCATAGAGAACGGCTTGACCAGCCAGTTGATGCCGACCGTGGCGGCGATGCCGCGCCAGTGGTTTTTGACCTGGCCCAGGGCGGCCAGGTCGATCTTCAGCAGCATTGGGATGATCATCAGCCAGACCAGCACGGCGACCGGCAGGTTGATCTGCGCGACCGTCGCGGTGCCGAGGGCATGGAACACGCCGGGCACGGCCTGGCCGAGCCCGATGCCGACAACAATGCACAGCGCGACCCAAAGTGTCAGGTAGCACTCAAACGTCCCCATGGAGGGCGCCTTGCCTGGCGCCGTCGCGACCGCCTCGCTCATGCGGCCGGCCTCGCCACGCGCTGGCCGCCGGCGTCGACGACCAGCTCGCCATCTTCCTTGGTGAAGGCCGTGCGTTGCGGCGTGGGTAGGAGATCGAGAACGGTTTCCAAAGGCCGGCAGAGCTTCACGCCGAGCGGTGTCACCACGAGGGGGCGGTTGATGAGGATCGGGTGCGCCACCGTCGCGTCGAGCAAGTGGTCATCCGTCAGCAACGGGTCACCAAGACCCAGTTCGGCATAGGGTGTCCCTTTCTCGCGCAACAGGGCGCGTGGTGTGAGCCCGGCCCGGTCGATGAGCTGCACCAGCAGCGCGCGGGCCGGTGGCGTCTTCAAATACTCGACCACATGCGGCTCGAGACCGGCGTTGCGGATCATCGCCAGCGTGTTGCGCGAGGTGCCGCAGGCCGGGTTGTGGTAGATGATGACGTCCATGGGCGTGCTCAGGCAGTGCCCGGCACCGGGCCACAGCAGGCCGCATTTGCCGTCAGTTCGGGCTTCGGCGCGCAGCAAGCGTCTTGTGGAGTTTCAGTTGTGCAGCAGGCGGCCGGGGCGGCAACGCGGATGGGGCCGAGATCGGCGCTATCGCCATAGACCGTGCTCTCGCCGTGGGTCAGGAAGGTTTCCCAGGACAGGCCCTGCGGATCAGTGATCCAGGACTTCTCGGATTGGGCATAGCAGCAGGTGGTCGCACCCTCATCGAGCACGGGACGGTCGGCTGCTTGCAGCCGGTCATAAACCTCGTGCAGCTCGTCCTTCGTTTCGACCTGGATCCCCAGGTGGTCGAGGCCAGACTTTCCGCCGCAGGTCGAGATCGCGAAGTTCACCCGCGGGTCGTCCAGCATCCACTTCACGTAGTCAGGCTTGGTGACCGTCGGCTTGGCCGCGAATAGCGCGCTGTAGAAGCGGGACGAAGCGGCAAGGTCATCGACGGACACGTGCACGTGCAGGCGCTTCATGGCGTTCCTCCTTCTCGATGGCGGGTTCACAAGGGGCCAAGCCGCAGGCGGCAGCGTCGCCTTGGCAGCAGTTCTCGGTGAGGTAGGCCAACAGGTCGTTCATCACCGGGTATTCGGCCGTGTAGATGAGCGACCGGCTCTCACGCCGAAACTTCACGAGATGCGCGTGCTTGAGCTGGTTCAGGTGGAAGGACAGCGTGGCGCTGGGCAGGCCGAGCTTCTCGCCGATCTGGCCGGCCGGCATGCCCTCGGCTCCGGCCTGGACCAGCAGTCGGAAGATATCGAGCCGGGTCTCCTGCGCGAGAGCTGACAAAGCAGCGATAGCATACAGCTTCTCCATTTTTCCACTTCTGCAAAGATATCGAGAATGGTCAACCTCTTTGCGGGAGGTGGTTGTCCGGCACACCACCGGTTGCGGAACACGGATGGCCAGGGTCAAAACGGGTGGCGGCGTCGCCTCTCG
>CALMVT010000026.1 GCA_937873175.1 uncultured Acetobacteraceae bacterium
AGGACGTGGGCGTCACCGCCTATGCCGGTGCTGCGGCGCTGCTGCAGAACAAGGACTACCTGGCCGCCGCCGCCAGCATCCTGGCCATCGAGGCGTACCACGCCGGCACGGTCCGCACCGTCCTCGGCAGCCTCGGCCAGCAGGCGGCGGCCAACGCCATCTCCGCCGTGCGCGCGTCCGCAGGGGGCGGCAAGGAACAGCCCTTGTCGCTGGCCAACCTGTTGGTCAACACCTCGCCGGCGGACGGCGATTCGCTCGCGTTCCGCCGCACGACCACGGAAGTGTTGAACATCGTATACAACGGCCGCAGCACCGGCGGCGGCTTCCTGCCGAACCAGGCCAACGGCGCCATCCGCTGACAGTCGCCGGGGCGGATAAGACGGGTCCGCCCTAACCGGCTTCCGCGGTTCAGGAAGCTGAGTACCCGCGGACCGAAACGCCGGCCTTCTGACCCTGGCCGGCCGGCCCAAGGGTTTGCAGCGCGGCCCGCATCGCGTCCTCCCCGGCGCGCCAACGGTCGGCAAGCGTCGCGCGGGAAAAGTCGAGCACCTTGGCGGGACCGGCCTCATCGAGGCCCGCGCGGTAGCTGAGATGGTGCATCTCCGTCTGCCGCCGGCGCCCCTCGATGAGCAGCGCCGCAACGTCCGGACGGTCGCGCAGCCCGCGCGGCAGCATCTCGCTGAGGCGGCCGATGGCGGCGCGCAGCCGCTGCTCCCGCTCCTGCGCTTCCAGGAGCCGGCGCGTTTGGTTGCCGAATGCCAGGTCGGTGGCACGCGACAGGCTCGCGCCCAACGTGTGCGGGCGGCTGCCCTCCGGGGCGAACAGGTCGATGACGAAGCACAGCGCGCCGTCATAGGCCGGATCGTCGAGAATAAGGTCGAGCGGCGCGTTGGAGGCTAGCCCGCCGTCGCCAAGCAGCCTTCCCTCGATCTCGACCGGAGCGAACAAGGGCAGCAGGGCGCAGGACGCCACGACGTGCTCCGGCCCGATCTGCACGCCGCGGCCCGTGTCGAACACCACGCGCTCCCCGGTCACAACGTCGGTCGTGCAAAGGCTGAGGCGCACATCCCCGCCGTTGAGGCGGTCGAAGTCGATCAGCTTCGTGAGCTGCGCGCGCAACGGCGCAAGGTCATATAAGGCGGACACGTCGCCGGCCCCGGCCCGCGGACCCGGCGAAAGGCGCGGGCGGAAGATGCCGGGGCGGCCGAGCAACAGCGTTTCCAGCACGCTGGCCTGGTTGTGTGCCTGCCGCCAGACGCCCGCATCCGGGGCGCCGAACCAGAAGGACGCGGCCGGGGTCGGGTCCGTCGTGACGGCCTGCCAGAACTGCCGCAGGCAGTCACTGCGGCGCTCCGGCGCGTTCCCCGCGATGATCGCGGCGGTCACGGCGCCGATGGAGCTTCCCAGGGTCCAATCCGGAAGTGGCCCCCCGCCCTCCCCCAACGCGGCATACGCGCCGGCCTCAAAGGCGCCGAGGGCAATCCCGCCGGCAAGCACCAGGGCGGTCCGGCGGCTCGGGGGCAGGCGGCTGTCATCCGGCATGCGGCTGCTTCCTGATAGGGCGGTAGCGTGCCGGGCTGAACCGATCAAGTCCCGCAGAACGTCCGGTACGAGGGATCAACCTGCGCCGGCGGCAAAGCGTATTGCTCGAAGCCCGGCCGTTCCTCGAAAGGCTGTGCCGTCGCGTCCAGCAAAGTCTCGAACGGGCCGAGGTCGTCTTGCACGGCCGCGGCAAGCGCCGCTTCCACGAGGTGGTTGCGCGGGATGACGGCCGGGTTCACCCGCCGCATGGCGACCGCACGCGCAGGGGTCGGCGCGGGTTCCACGGCCAGCCGTGTGCGCCAGCGGGCGGCCCACCCGTCATACGCGCCGCCGTCGGCGAACAACGTTCGCACGGCGGCGTCCCCGTCCGGCCCGGCCGCCGCGGCGCACAGGCGCCGGAACGTCAACGTGAAGTCCGCCGCGTTCTCCGCCATGCGGGTCAGCAGGTCTTGCACCAAGGCGGTGTCGCCTTCCTGCTCCGTTTCGAGGCCGACCTTGCGCCGCAGCCCGCCAAAGTAAGCGGCCTCGAACCGCGGGCCGAAGGCAGCCAGCGCTTCTTGGGCGGAAGCCAAGCCGGCATCCTGGCCGTCCCCAAGCAGCGGCAGCAGGGCTTCGGCAAGGCGGGCCAGGTTCCAATGCGCGATGCGGGGCTGGTTCGCGTAGGCGTAGCGCCCACCCTCGTCGATGGAGCTGAACACCGCGGCCGGGTCGTAGGCGTCCATGAAGGCGCACGGGCCGTAATCGATGGTCTCGCCGGAGATGGCGGTGTTGTCGGTGTTCATCACGCCGTGGATGAAGCCCACCAGCACCCATTGCGCCAGGAGGTCGGCCTGCCGGGCAATCACGCCGTCCAGCAGGGCACGGTAGGGGTTCCCCGCACCCGCCGCGTCCGGGTAATGCCGGGCGATCACGTAATCGGCCAACGTTCGCACCGCCTCAAAATCGCTGCGGGCGGCGAAGAACTGGAACGTGCCGACGCGGATGTGGCTGGCGGCAACGCGGGTCAGCACCGCGCCGGGCAACATCGTTTCGCGGATCACCGTTTCCCCCGTGGCAACCGCGGCCAGCGTCCGGGAGGTCGGGATGCCCAGGGCCGCCATGGCCTCGCTGACCAGGTATTCGCGCAGCACCGGCCCCAACGCGGCGCGGCCGTCGCCCCGGCGGGAGAACGGCGTGGGTCCAGACCCCTTGAGCTGGATGTCCCGCCGCCGGCCGTCCCGCCCGACGACCTCGCCCAGCAGGATGGCCCGCCCGTCCCCAAGCTGCGGCGAGAAGCCGCCGAACTGGTGCCCGGCATAGGCGAGGGCAATCGGCTCCGCACCGGCCGGCACGGTGTTGCCGGAGAAAACCTCCGTCGCTTCGGGGCCGCTCAGGCCGTTGGGCTCGATCCCAAGCTGTTCTGCCAGAACGGTGTTGACCCGCAGCAGCCGGGGCGCCGCGACGCGGGTCGGCTCGACGCGCGCATAGAAGCGGTCCGGCAGGCGGGCATAAGTGTTGTCGAACGGAATGTGGATGGGCATGGCGTTCAATCCTCGAAGCAGCCGGCCCGCCCCGCGGCGCAAGCCCTGACCGAAAGCCGCACACCGGCGCAATGCGCTACGCCAGCGACGGCCCTATCCACATTAGATGGGAGGGCCGTCAGGGTCAGGCAAGCTTGCCGAACCGACGCGGAGCCGCGGCGCCGCTCACAGCATCGGACGCCCGCCTGTGACGGGGATGACGGCCCCGGTCATGTAGCTCCCCAGGTCGGAGGCCAGCAGCACGTAGGCGCCGGCCAGCTCCGCCGGCTGCCCGGCGCGACCGAGCGGCGTGTCCTCGCCAAAGCTTTCGGCCTTCTCCTGCGGCATGGTGGACGGGATCAGCGGCGTCCAGATCGGCCCCGGCGCCACCGCGTTCACCCGGATGCCCTTGCTCGCCACCATGCCCGCCAGTCCGGCGGTGAAGTTGGCGATGGCGCCCTTGGTCGTGGCATAGGCCAGCAACTGCGGCGACGGGTTCTTGGCGTTGATCGAGGTCGTGTTGACGATGGCCGCCCCCGGCTTCATGTGCGGCACCGCCGCCTGGCACAGAAAGAACTGCGAGTAGATGTTGGTGCGGAACGTCTTGTCCCATTCCTCCGCGCTGATCTCCGAGATGTCCTCGTGGGTGCGCTGCATGGCCGCGTTGTTGACCAGGATGTCGAGCCGGCCGAACTCGGCCACCGCCCGCTGCACGACCTCGCGGCAATGGCCTTGCTCCGATATATCGCCCGGCATCAGCACGGGGCGGCGCCCGGCGTCGCGCACCCAATGGGCGGTCTGCTCGGCGTCCTCGTGCTCGTTCAGGTAGGAGATCAGCACGTCGGCGCCTTCCCGCGCAAAGGCGATGGCGACCGCGCGGCCAATGCCACTGTCCGCGCCGGTGATGATGGCGGCGCGGCCGAGCAGGCGGCCGGAGCCTTTGTAGCTGTGCTCGCCGTGGTCGGGCTGCTGCGGCATCTCGCTTGTCTGGCCCGGTGGCTCGATGGGCCGGGTCTGCATGGGCGGCTCGGGATGGCTGGTGGACTCGTCGGCCATAGGAACTCCTCGGGAGGTGGCGTTGCCGCGGCCTACGCCGCTTACGGCGGCACAACGAGGAGGCAGCGGAATGGCTGCATGGCGCGTCGCCGGAAACCGCGCGAAACACCGGAGCGTGAACTGCTGGGCTACGTTACGATCATCGCGCTCGACCCGGGCAAGGCGGATGCGAAGTTCTTCCCCATCAAGCGTGACGGCGTGCAGAACCCGGCCGGCGGCGGCCGGCCCAGCACCGAGGACACCACGCCGAGCGCGCTGCTGACCGTGAAATCGTAGCCGTTCGCGGTCCGCATCCGGCAGGTCCGGCGCAGGCCGGCGGCCTCTGCCTCGCCCCAAACGAATGACGGCCGCCCGGCCCGCGCTGCGGCGTCCGGGCCGCGCACCGCGCCAGTGCGCCGGGTCACGGCGTCGCGCACGAGGGGGACCGCCATCAAGGGTTCGAGCAGAAAACCGAGCTTGGCCGCGAGTGCCGCCGCGGGCGGGACGGCGGCGTAGACCTCGATGTTCGGAATGTCCGTGGTGTGGAACGCGGTGCTGACATCGCCCCAACCGATTGTCACCGCCGTCCGCACGCCGTCGCCGAAATCGATCCGCCGCGTGCGGTAGCCGTGCGGCACGCGGACAATCCGCCCGTCCCGCCGCACACGCCCCCCCAGCGCGATGCCCTCCGCCGCGGTTTTCGCCGTGCCGGGCGAAACGGCGGAACGGGTGTCGAAGCCGAGCCGCAGATGCGTCGCCTCCGGCAGCGTGTCTTTCAGCGCGGCGGCGACGCAATCGGTCGGCACCACGTCGAACCCCACGCCGGGGCACAGCAGCACGCCCGCCGCCTGCGCCCGCGCGTTCCGGGCATGGGCTTGCTCGAACACGTCGATTTCCCCGGTGATGTCGAGGTAGTGCGCGCCGCTCCGCAAACAGTGTTCCATCATGGGCGCGCCCGTCGCCGAGAACGGCCCGGCGCAATGCAGCACAAGCGCCATGCCGCGAAGGTGGTCCGCCGTGTCGTCTGCCTGGTCCAGGGCGAACACTCGATGAAGCAATCCAAGCTCCTGCGCGAGCGCGCCGATTTTGCTGGAATCACGCCCGGCCAGCGTCGGCGCAAGCCCGCACCGCACCGCTTCCCGCGCGATCAGTTGCCCGGTGTAGCCATTCGCCCCGTACAGCATCCATGGCGACATGAAGCCTCGCTTCGGGACCGTACATCCCTTGTTTGCATTGCGGCGCGTTCCGCGTATGAGGCGCTGTTGAACAAACGGAGCACCCCATGCCTCGCAAATCGAAAGCCACCCTTGCCGCCGAAGCCGCCGCGCTGGAAGCAGCGCCCGCGCCGGCCCGCCGGGGCCGTCCGCCCCGGGCCTCCAAGGCTATGCCGAAGCCGTCCGCCGAGGAAGCCGGCGACGCATCAAGCATGATTGCTGCGGACGCCCAAGCCACCACCGGGCCGAACGGCGCCCTGACGCCGATGTCCGAGCCGATGGGTGCAAGCGAGGCGCCGGCTGAACCCGTTGCCGAAACGATGCCGTCCCCGTCCGAGGACGCGGCGACGCCATCCAAGCCCGCCGCGCGATGGGACCCGGCCGCCGACGCGGTGGAGTTCGATTGGCCCGAAATCGAGCAAACGGCGGCGCGGCCAGGCCCCAACCAGGTCATGGCCAAGCTGCTGGTCGCAGCGCGCGCCGAGGGCGCAACATCGCGCTGGCCGTTCGGAGAAGCATGACGCGGCGGCGCGGCGCTCCGATGGAGGACTGCTTCCGTCAGGTGCCCTGAACGCCATGGGCCGGACTGGCGGCTTTAGCCATCCGGAAGCCGGGGGCGGGCAGGCCACCGAAATGCGCCTTCTCCCTGCCAGCGCATAAGCGGCGTAGCCGTGCACGGGGACGATGCGGCCGTTCGCCGGCCGCTGCGTCGCCGGAAAAGCCCGCGCCCATCCGCGCCGCCTTTCCCGCGGTGGGCAGTCCTTACAGGCGCTGTCCAGCCCACAACTGCGACCCGGCCGAAGCGAGCCTCGTCATGCCCTGAACTTTGTCCGGAAAGGCGCGGAGGTGATGGCCGTCCTGGGCCAAGTGTCCGAAGCCATGCCCGGCTGCAAGTGCGAACGTGCACCCTGGGGCAAAGCGGCGGGCTGACCGCCAATGCCGATGCATTATGGATTCCGCGGCCGTACCGGTGCAGCCGTGCCGCATTGGGTCCGTACCGCCCGGCACTTGGCAAATCGGGTTTGGCCCGGCTTAGCTTCGGAACGCGCCACAACGCAGGCAAACGGGGCAGCATCCATGTCGTTCAAGGTTCAGGTTGGCCCGGCGCAGATCGCCATTCACCAAGGCCGGACCGTGCTGGTCTGCGAGCCGGACGGCACGATCCCGCATCCCAGCGACAAGGGGCTGTATTTCAACGACACCCGCCTGATCAGCAGTTGGTCGATCTATGCCGACGGCGTGCGCTGGGACCTGCTGAGCGGCGGCGCCACCCGGCGCGACACGGCGTCCATCCACCTGGCCAACCGCGCGCTGATCACGGCGTCCGGGCCGATCCCCGCGCGCACGCTCGGCTTGACGCTGACCCGCTCTATCCAAGGCGGCCTGCACGAGGACATCGACATCGCCCATTACGGCGCCAACCCGGTGCGCTTCAACCTGGAGATTGGCCTGCGCTGCGACTTCGCCGACCTGTTCGAGGTGAAGGCCCACAAGTTCATCCGCCGGGGTAGCGTGGCGACCGACTGGTCCGCGGTTCAGCAGCGGCTGGAAACGACCTACGCCAACGGCGATTTCCGCCGCTCGGTGCGCGTCCACCCGCACGGGGACGCGGCGATGACCTACGCCAACGGCCGCCTCAGCTTCGCCGTGGACCTCAAGCCCGGCGAGCATTGGCATTGCTGCCTGCTGTACGACCTGGGCGACGGCGCCGAAACCTTCGCGGCGCCGGACCGGTGCGGATACAACGTGGCGGCCGAGGCGGCTGCGGCGCCGCAATGGAAGGACGGCGTGCTCAGCCTTCGCAGCACCAACGAGGAGTTCTACCGCAACTTCCGCCAAGGGGTGGACGACATGGACGCGCTGCGGCTGCCGAAGGACGGCACGGACGGCATGTCGTTCGTGCCGGCGGCGGGCCTGCCGTGGTTCACCGCCCTGTTCGGCCGCGACAGCCTGATCGCTTCCCTGCAGACCATGGTGATCTACCCCGAGGCCGCCGGGGCGACGCTGGACGCACTCGGGCAGAAGCAGGCGACCGAGCGCGACGACTACCGCGACGCCGAGCCGGGGAAGATCCTGCACGAGCTGCGGTTCGGCGAGCTGGCCCACTTCAAGCTGATCCCGCACACGCCGTATTACGGCACCGCGGACGCGACGCCGCTTTACCTCATCACCTTGCACGAGGCTTGGCGCTGGACCGGGGATCTCGACCAGGTGCGGCGTCTGCTGCCGGTGGCGGAGGGGTGCCTGCGCTGGATCGACGAGTGGGGCGACCGGGACGGGGACGGGTTCCAGGAATACCAAACGCGGTCCCCCGTGGGCTACGAGAACATGGCCTGGAAGGATGCGGGCGAAAGCGTGCCCTATCTCGACGGCACCCTTGTCAAGGGACCCAAGGCGCTGTGCGAGCTGCAGGGCTACGTGTTCGATGCCTGGATGCGCATGGCGGAGCTGTTCGACGCCCTGGGCAGCCCGGACCGCGGCGCCAAGCTGCGCGCCAAGGCGGCGCACCTGCAGGAACAGTTCAACGACGTGTTCTGGGACGAGGCGGGCGGCTTCTACGCCTACTGCCTGGATGGGGAGAAGCGCCCCGTGCTGACGGTTGCGTCCAACGTGGGCCATTGCCTGTGGTCCGGCATCGTCCGCCCAGACCGCGCGGCCCGCGTGGTGCAGCGGCTCCTGGCGCCGGACATGTGGTCGGGCTGGGGCATCCGGACGCTTTCGGCGGACCACCCGTCCTACAACCCGTTGTCCTACCAGACCGGCTCGGTGTGGCCGCACGACAACGCCATTATCGCGCTCGGCTTCCGCCGCTACGGTTTTGCGGCAGAGGCCGCGCGCATCGCGCGCGATCTGAGCGAGGCGGCGAGCCACTTCAACGTGAACCAGATGCCGGAGCTGTATGCCGGGCTGGCCCGCACGCCGTTCGGCTTTCCCGTGCAGTATGTCGGCGCCAACGTGCCGCAGGCTTGGGCGGCCGGGGCGGTGTTCATGACGCTGCGCGCGGTGCTGGGCCTGGAGCCGGACGCGCCGCGGGACCGGCTCTGCATCGACCCGGCGCTGCCGCCGTGGCTGCCGGACCTGACCCTGAACAGGCTGCGCATGGGGCGCCACAGCTTCGACATCCGCTTCTGGCGCGACGGCGACGCCACCGCCTATGAGGTCCTGCGCGGCGATGCCGGCGCCGTCGTCCGCAGCACGCCCGCCGCGTGAGCCGCGCTTCCCCATCAGAAGGCTAACGGCCGCGCGTCGGAACGGCCGTCAACGCGAGACTTGGGCGAGGTCCCGGCGCTCGCCCCGGAAATGGCTGAGCAGCCGCACGACCTCCTCCGGTGCGGGCAGTTCCGGGGTGCGCCACACAAGCATGCCGGCGCGGTTCAACAGGCTCATCGCGGTGGAATGGTCCTCGCCGAAATCCGATGCTCCATCGAAAAACGCCCGGGCGCGCCCCAGGTCGGCCTTGACAGGGGCCGCAGCGGTCCACGCGGACCCGGCGCCCAGCCCGTCAAGCCAGGCTTTCATCACCTCCGGCGTGTCGGTGAGGGGGTCTATGCTCAGGGACAGAAGCTGGATGCCGTCGGACGCGATGCCCGCAAGGGCCTCTTGCGTGCGGGCGAACGTCGCGGCCTCGATCGGGCAAATCGACTTGCATTGGGTGAACATGAGCTGGATCGCCGTGACGCGCCCGAGCAGCCGGTCGCGCAACGGACCGCGGAACCCGTCGCTGGTGACGATCTCGACGTCCGGCACCGCGAGCGGCGGCTTCACTGGGCCGATGTTGCTATGTGCGAGCGCCGGCACGGCACACAGGGCGAAGCCGGCAGCCAGCCCGGCCATCACCGAACGCCGGCGGACCGGCAGCGTCGCGCCGAGGTAGCCGGACGCCCCGCCAATGCTAGTTGCTGCCGACATCGCTCGTCTCCGTAAGATAGTGCCACAGGCCGAGGCACTGGTTGTCGTCAAGGGTGTAGCGCGGCATTTGCCGGGTGATCAGGATGGAAGCCGGGTCAACCCCGGTGCGCAGCATTTGGCAGAAGCTCGCGGGCGAGAACGCGGACGGCGGGCCGCCGCGGCGCCCCCGCATCTCCGTCAAGCGCGTCCCGTTCAGCCGGGGCCCGAAGGAGGCCGCCGCAAGGCCGGCGCCTTCGTGGCAGTTGGCGCAGGCTGCGAGGCGCGGGGGAAGCGCCTCGGGATGGCCCACGATGGCGCCTTGCAAGGAGGCGTCGCCGAAGAACATGCGGCGCCCCGTCGCGGCCGAAGCGTCAGCAAGCGCGGAGGTCCCGGCCGCCTCCGCCCGCAGTAGGCACGACAGGGCCAGCAAGCCCATCACCGCGCCGAGAAGCATCCATGCCGCCCGGCTGCGCGCCGGGCTTGGGTGGAATTGGAACATGACACGCAATCACCAGCCGATCTTGACGATTTTGGCGACGCTCGGCGTGCTCTGGGCGTTGATCCCGAACAGCATGTAGTAGCCGGGCGGGACCACGCCCGGGTCGCCCGGGATTTTGAGTCGGTAGGTGTTGTTCGCGCCTGCCGTCACCGCGAGCGGGATGCGCCGCTGGTCGTTGTTCACGGTGTGGGTGGTGGCCGAGATCCGCACCGCGTCGAACTTCAGGTTGGCGGTGTCGGCGGTCACGGAAACGGTTGATCCAAGCAGCGCCGAGGTCGGAGCCGTCTTGATGGCGGGCCGCACCGCCGCCGTGCCGTTGGGGTTGAACAGGTAGGGTGGCGAGAAGATCTCGGCATTCTCGTGGTTGGCGGTGCAGCCGCCGCCGCACAGCCCCCCGCCCGCCACGAACACGCGGGCGTCGGGCAGCAGCAGCGCCGTGCTGTGATACGTGCGCGGGGTTTTCATGGGCGCGAGCTGAGTAAAGGTTTCGCTCGCCGGGCTCCACAGCTCCGGAACCAGCACCGCCCGGTCGTCGCTGAACAGGGTGGCATAGGTTTGCCCGCCCACGATCAGCACCTGGCCGCCCGGCAGCGCCACGCCGTTCGCGAACGAGCGAGGGTAGGCCATCGGCGCGGTCTTGCGCACCACGACCGGGTTGTTCAGGTCGGCGACGGCCTTGTTGATGTCGATGACGTAGGTGTTCGCGGTTGCCGCGGCGTTCTGGTAGGCGGGGCCGCCGCCGGTTTTCAGGATCTTGCCCACGTCATACATGACCGCTTGGCCGTTCATGCTGTAACCGTCATCGCCGCGGGTGCCGGCGGAGGCCATTGCCCCGTTGCCGGAGGTCGTGATCCAGCTCATCTGCGCGCTGGGACCGGCATGGAAGACCAACCCGTCGCTGACCGCGAACAGCCACATGTGGTTGTCGCCGCGGTAGACCCGGCCCAGGGATACATCTTCCGGGTCGCGGCCGGTGATCGGCGCGGAGGAAATGCCCGGCCGCGTGCTCCAGCCGGCCTCTGCCGACCAGACCTCGCCGATTCGGTCCTTAGACGCGCCGACCCACGACCCGCCGAGCGTCAGCACGGAGCCGTCCGACAGCATCACGTCGGCGTTGTAGCCGCGGGCGATGTTCATCGAGGCAGCAGCCGACCACGTGTCCGTTTTCGGGTCATAAAGGTTCGCGTTGGCGCTGCTGCTGCCCCCGTTCACCAGGACCCGGCCATCGGAGAGCACGGTGATGCCGGGGCAGAACATGTCCGACAAGGTGTTCTTCACAATGCGCAAGGTGGATTGCTGGGTGGCGGGGTCGAACAGGGCGGTATGCGTTTGGCTTGCGGACGTGCCGATGTCGCCTTCAAAGCTGAACTCGTTGTTTGACGACCAAGTCAGGACCTTGCCGTTAGGCAGGACGGCTGCAGCAACCGGGATGTTCGGCATCGGAATCACCGCCGACCAACTGCCCTTGACCTGTGCCGCAGCCGGATTTGCCTGGGCCGCCAGGTAGCCGGCCATGCACCCTGCCGCGAGATACTTACTCCAGACCACCCGATCACGATGTTTCATTGCTGCCGTCCTAACGATGATAACGATCCGCAGCGCCGCACCCGTACCTTTTTGGGAGCAATCCGCTCTGCTCGTCTAATTTTCGCTATTTAAACGTTTTTGTATCGAAAAGGAATTCACCTTTTCGTAATTGAGCAGCAACGATCGCGGAGCGGCTGGCCGCAGCCGACTTGCGTAGGAGGCGAAACAAACGGCGGGCCGGGTCACGCATCCAGCGGCGAGCCTGCTCCGTGCTGGTGCTGCGAGACATTGCCCAAGCCGCCACAACGGACAGAAGCGCTCATTCGGGAGCACCATCCCATCGTTGTAAAAATTAGAGTTTACACGGATCGTGAGATGATTTAAGTTGCGATACTGCAACGTGAAACGGGTCAGCTCATGATTCCTAAACACATCCACTACGTTTGGGTTGGCGGCCCCTTGCCTCCGGAGCAACAGGCTTTTGTTGAAAGCTGGCGGGCGACCAATCCAGGCTACACGTTCACGTTGTGGAACGAGAGCAACATAGACTTCTCGATCAAGGCGATACGGGACGCATACACGCAAAAGAAGTGGGCAAAAGTTGCAGACATGGTCCGGCTGCATGCCGTCCTGAAGCATGGCGGTATCTACCTCGACACCGATTTCCGACTTTACCGGCCGTTGGACTCCCTTCTTTCCCACGAATGCTTCTTTGGTTTTCAAACCAAGGAGCCATCAAAGGACTGGGTGGCCAATGGTGCGTTCGGCGCCGTTCCAGGCCACTGGTTCATTGCCCAGGCATTCGCAGCCATTCTCAACATCCGGCCTCTGCTGGGCGCTTTGGAGCGTCCAACAACGTTTGGGCCGAAACTCGTTACCAAGCTCCTGGTGAAGCACGGGCTGCACTCATATTCGCCCGATGGCACGATGGTTCAGGACGTTTACCTGTGCCCGACTGAGACTTTCTATCCCTACGCTTTCAATGAGGATTTCCACGAATCCTGCATCACTCGGGACACCTTGGCCGTGCATCACTGGTCGAAGTCGTGGGAGAAGAACGTGCCGCGTTGGATACGCATTGCGAAATCGGCCCGCGCGCGTTTGATCAAGGCGCAAGCCCGGCTTCCCACCTTGTGGGCGGAAGGACTGCATAAACCCGGGTAACAAGTGGCGGCGCCTGCCCGGACCTGCGAGCCGAGTCAAGGAGGCGGGCGACGCTGCTGGCTTCTGGACCGCCTCAAAACTGTGCGCGGTCACTGGCTTCGTTTCCAGGGCGTCATTTGATCAGCAGGGCTGTGTTTGCGGCCCCTTCATGTCAGCACCTACACATGCAGCTGGCCTGCGCGTTCTTGGGTAGTAACCCCGCACGCGATGCAGTCGTTGAAGACGCATCATTTTGCCTGCTGCGCGTGAATACGCTCCGCAGAATGATGCTTAGGAAACTGCAGCGCGGCGTTCCGACCAGCGATGAGGTTCATGACGGTCTGCTGGCGCCAACCCCGTCGGCTGCGACCAGGCGGGTTCCGTGCGCCATGCGAGTTTCAGCGTTCAGGCGGCAGGCGCCAGCGGCTGCTGACAGTTCTTGTTCGAGGAGTGAGAGGAGCTGCTACGCATGGCGGCGGCACAGTTATTACGCTGCCGCACATAGGAAGCGGAGTGTGCGAGTTGAGGACGACTTCACCGACGGCAACTACCATTCGCATCAATCGTTTTGATTTCTGCAAGGAGCAGAACGGCACCGCAACTCAGGGCGGCAGCCCCAGTCCTGAATCGCCATCCTGCAAGCGCGGCTCGCAACGACGGGACGGTGCAAGAAGCCGTTGATATGACATCGGGCTGCACCGGGAATCACGCATGGAGGCAGCCAGATCAGGCCGCCACCGCCAGCCCCGCAAGCAACCGCGTATTTGGCCGCATCCCACCAATCCGGCCCCGTTCGCGCTTCACGGCAAGGCCCGTCACTGTCCGCCACCGCGCTGGACTGCGCGCTCCCCTAGGGTCGTCAATTGGTCCACCCCGAAGAGCCTGCTGTCCGCAAACGCCCTTGCACTGTCCCCGGCCAGATCCGGGCGCCGCTCCCTTCCAGCTCCCGGCCCAGCCGCATGCTGCAGCGGCCTCAAGAACTCGGGATGTGCGTTCCGCTGAACGGAAAAGGCTTTGAACCTGCCCGGCGCTGCTGCATCAACCACAGCATGACCACAGCCATGGCCCAGGTCACCAGCAACACGCCGAGATAGCTGGCGAGAATGGGCACCAGGTTCTCGCGCCCATTCAGTTCCCGTGCGACGCCGAGAAAGGCAGAGAACACCCAAGACACCACGGAGACTGCGCCGAGCAACGTCGAGGCGATTGCCAGCCGGTTGAAGGCCGCCCCGAATAGCGGCTGTCCGACCCGGCGCGTCACCATCGGCATCACGATCCTATGCAGCAACACGGCGTTGAGCGTCAGGGCGGTGACGATCGCCAGCTTGGCCCAGAGCTTCTGGTTCATGACCGACGCCGGCGCGTTCAAGGCGTTGTCGGTCACCAGAAGCGCCCCGGTGATCCAGATCAGCACCAGCCCGGCGCAAACGGCGTGCGACAACTCGATCAATTGCCCGGCCGCCTTCTGGCTGACGGTCCCGAACGCAAGCTTTCGGAGCACGATGTAATCGGCAATCAAGGCGCTGCCCAGGCCCAAGGCCAGCGCCAGGATATGGCCCAAGACAAGAATGGTATGGAGGCTGTAAATCACGGCGCCCTCTGAAGTCGTCAGGTTCAAACAACGGAGATCCCCCGGCCCGACAATTGCCAGGCCGGGGGCGGCGGAGCCGGGCGTCAGACGGCGAAGGGAGTCCGGCCCTGCGCATGGCCCGTCGTGACGAAGCTGGTCAGCGGATCGGTCCCGCCGTTGCGCACGTCCGCATAGGCGGCCAGATACTTGTTCGTCGAGAACGCGGCCGAGGGATCGCGCCCCTCCTTCCAGCCAAAGGTCTCGTAGTGCTGCAACGGGTTGACGCCTGCGACGCGGACGTCTGGGTTGTGAGCGAGGTAGTAATTCGTGTTGAAGTAGGCGTCGGGGTTCAGGCCGGAGCGCCATCCCGTCTGGTCATAGCTGGCGGTGGCGTCAGCGGCGGCCGGCACGATGGTTGCGTACTGCGCGTAGTAGTATCCCCGGTCCACCAGCGGATCCGGCGCACCAGTCGCCTGCGGCTCGTTCATGAACGCCATGCGCCCCTCGGCCCGGCCGTAAGCCATGTAGTGCACCAACGGGTTCAGCTTGGCCGCCGCCACGTCAGGGTTGTTCGCAAGGTATTTGTCGTCGCTGAACGCGAGCGACGGCTGGCGGCCCTCCCTCCAGCCATAAGCCTCGAAATGCGCCAACGGATCGGCCCCCGCGGCGGCCACGTCCGGGTTGACCTTGAGATAATAGGTCGTGTCGAAAAACTGGTCCGGGTTGTAGCCGAGCTTCCAGCCCACCCGATGGTAGTGAGCGGTCGCATCCTCTCCCGATGCGGCCACGTCCGGGTGCTGGGCCAGATACCAATGCTTGTCCACCAACGGGTCCGCGGGGGCCGCGGGCGGCGTGACCGGGCTGGCGACGCGGCCCTGGGCGCGGCCGACCGTCAGGAACTGCTGCAGCGGATCGACCCCGGCCGCCTTCACGTCCTGGTAGGCCGCCAGGTACTTGCTGAGGCTGAAGTTCAGGCTGGGATCACGCCCTTCTCGCCAGCCGAAATACTCGAAATGCTCCAGCGGGTTGACCTTCGCCGCAGCCACATCTGAGTTTTGCGCCAAGTACCAAGTCGTGCTGAAGTATGCGCTGGGATCGCGGCCTTCCTTCCACCCATACGTCAAGTAGTGCAGCAACGGATCGATTTTGGCGGCGGCAACGTCGGGGTTGTGCGCCAGGTAGTAAGCGGCGTCGAAGTCCGGCTGCGCGTTCAGCACGTGCGTGGTCGTCAGCACCGTGCCGCCGTTGCCGTCGTCGGCGAGGCTGAACTGGTCGGCGCCGTAGGACGCCGGCCCGCCGGTGAACTGGAAGCGGCCCACCAGGACGCCACCTTGGCTGACCTGCAGCGCGCCGCCCAGGAAGCTGAGGGCGACGTCGCCGCCGTAGGTCAGACCTTGCAGGTCGATGCTGTCGCCAGCCCGGAAATCCTGCAGCGTCGCGCTCACGGCGCCGGGGCTTTGGAACTGAACCTGTGCGCCTGCCCCGTTGAATGCGATCGTGCCGGCGTAAACCGTCTGCGCCGCGAAGGACAGCGTGCCGCCCGATTGCAGGGTCACGGTGCCGGACTGGGCGGCCTGGGCCAGGTTCGCCTGCCAATCCACGGTCAGCGTGCCCGCCACGTTGATCGAGCCGCCGTTGAGCAGCGTGCCGTTGCCGCCCAGCGTGACGGAGGTGTTCGCCGCCACGTCGAGCACGGCGCGCTGGCCGAAGGTGACGGTCTCCCCTAGGCCGTCCAGGTCGGTTCCGAGGTTCAGGTAGCTCGCCGTGCGGTATCCCGCGAGGAAGTTGATCGCGGCGTTGTCGAACAGCGCCGAGTTGCCGAAGGTCAGCGCCGAGCCGCCGACCCGGATCAGGCCCGGCGACGTGCCGTCCTTGGCAACAAAGCTCGTGTCGTTCAGCAGCGTGAGTTGGCCGTAGTTCAGCAGGGTTAGCGCGCCATAGTTGTAAGGGGTCGAAAGGTCCAGCGTGCCCACCACGCGCACGCCGTCCAGGACAGCGTCGTCGTTGCGCATGACCACGCCACCATTCATCGCCAGGGTGCCGCCCTTGAGCGTGCCGTTCAGCAGCAGCCGGCCGCTGTTCAGGTTGAGCGCCTTCTTGACCGTGAGGCCCGGCGCCGCGATGGCGAACGTCGCGGTGGAAGAGTTCAGGTTCACCGTGTCAACAGATGTGCCCGCCACCCCGCTCACGGTGACGGTGTAGTAGCCCGGCGCGTCGATTGTCGCGCTGTCGCCCTCGGCGCCCGCGCCACCCGGCACCAACCCGGTTGACCAGTTTGACCCGATAAACCAGGAGCTGTTGCCCCCCGCCGTCCACTTCGCATTTGCCATTGCCGCAGTTCCCAAAACGTCCTGTTGTCATAATGACTTTGATATCGAAATAAATCGACGGGTGCTGAGGAACTAGACCCTTATTGGTTATCGAGACCTTTTCGGGTAAATCGTTGTGCTCAGCCCATGAGCACGTGTGTTCATGGCACCCAGTAGTTGTGGCGCACGATATCGGCCTCAGAACAAATTTCGCCGCGTCACCTTGGAGACCGCATGAACCCTGCCGCCGCGCGGGGGCCAGGAGTTTGTAATTCGTTCCCGACCGCGCACATCATCGGCCAGGGATCAGAACGCCTGCCAAAAGGAAACCAAGCCATGGCCTACAACGCCCCGCTGCGCGACATGCAGTTTGTGCTGACCGAGCTGATCGGCCTGGACCGCGTCGCCGCCCTGCCGGGCTGCGAGGGCATCGAGCCTGATTTGGTGGATGCCGTGCTGGACGAGGCGGCGAAGTTCGCCCGCGACGTGCTGGCCCCCCTCAACCAGCCCGGCGACCATCAGGGCGCGCAATGGCGAAACGGCACCGTGCACATGCCGGAAGGCTTCGCCGATGCTTACGCCCGCTACGTCGCCGGCGGCTGGAACGCGCTGTCCTGCGACCCGGAGTACGGCGGCCAGGGCCTGCCCGCGGTGGTTTCGGCCGCCGTAGAGGAGATGTGGCACGCGGCCAACATGGCGTTCGGCCTGTGCCCGTTGCTGACCCGCGGCGCGATCGAGGCGCTGCATCTATGCGGCACGCCCGCGCAAAAGGACCGTTACCTGCACAAGCTGGTGGAGGGCGCGTGGACCGGCACGATGAACCTGACGGAGCCGCAGGCCGGGTCGGACCTGTCGGCGGTGCGCACCCGCGCGGTGCCGGACGGCGGCCATTACCGGGTCTATGGCCAGAAGATCTACATTACCTACGGCGAGCACGACATGGCGGAGAACATCGTGCACCTCGTGCTCGCGCGCCTGCCGGACGCGCCGGAGGGGGTGCGGGGCATCTCATTGTTCGTGGTGCCCAAGGTGCTGGTGGAAGCGGACGGCTCGCTCGGCGCGCGCAACGACGTGCGCTGCGTGTCCATCGAGCACAAGCTCGGCATCCACGCCAGCCCGACGGCGGTGCTGGCCTATGGCGACGAGGACGGCGCGGTGGGCGAGCTGGTCGGCGAGCCGAACCGCGGCCTTGAATACATGTTCGTCATGATGAACGCGGCGCGCTTCCAGGTGGGCCTGGAAGGCCTCGCCATCGGGGAGCGCGCCTGGCAGCAGGCGCTGGCCTATGCGCGCGACCGGGTGCAGGGGGAGGAAGCCGGGGTGCGCGGCGGGGCAAGGGTGCCGATCATCCGCCACCCCGACGTGCGGCGCATGCTGATGGGCATGAAGGCGCAAACGGAGGCGATGCGGGCGCTGGCCTACGTCACGGCCTTTGCGCTCGACACCGCCGCCCGTCACCCCGATCCGGCAACGCGCGCGGTGGCGCAGGCGCGCGCCGACCTGCTGATCCCCGTGGTCAAGGGCTGGTGCACGGAAACCGCCATCGAGATCGCGTCCACGGGCGTGCAGGTGCACGGCGGCATGGGCTACATCGAGGACACGGGCGCAGCCCAGCACCTGCGCGACGCCCGCATCACCACGATCTACGAGGGCACTACCGGCATCCAGGCCAACGACCTGGTCGGCCGCAAGATCGCCCGTGACGGCGGAGCCGCGGCGCGGGCGGCGCTGGCCGAGATGCGCGCGGACGCGGCCCAGCTGCCGATGGATGGCGAGCTGGGCGCGGTCCGGGAGTCGCTGGAAACGGGCATCGGCCTGCTGGCGTCATGCGTCGATTGGGTGGCGGAGACCCACGCGCGGGACCCGCAGGCGACCGGGGCCGGGGCCGTGCCGCTGCTCAAGCTGTTCGGGGTCGTGGCCGGCGGCTGGCAGGCGGCGCGGGCCGCATGGGTGGCGGAGCGCAAGCTCGGCGCCAACGCCGACCGCGATTTCTACCTGGCGAAGATCGGCACCGCCCGGTTCTATGTCGACCACGTGCTGACGCAGGCCCATGGGCTGGCCCATGCGGTGCAGCACGGCGCGCCGGGGGTGTTGGCGCTGGACGAGGTGCAGTTCGCCGCGTGACGGCCGTTCCGGCCCTAAAGCGCGCGGCGCGCGAGCGGCGAGCGTTCATACTGCGCCAGCAAATCCGCGGGATCATGAAACGTCGCGACGCAGCCTGCTTGCCGCAGCGGCCCCTCCGGCCACCCGCCGCAGAGCAGGCCGACCGTGCGCAGCCCGGCCTTGCCGGCCGCCTCCGCGTCATGGGGCGTGTCACCGATCACGACCACTTGCTCCGCGTCCGGGCTGCCCAGGCGCTGCATGGCCGCCTCGAAGATGTCGGGGTTGGGCTTGCTCTTTTCCGCGTCGTCCGCGGAGGTTTCCGCCAGCAACAGGTCGTCGATGCGCGCGACCTTCTTGTAAGTCGCCAGCTCGTCCTTCTTGGCCGAGGAGGCCAGGGCGATCCCGCAGCCCGTCGGCCTGCATCCGCTGCAGCAGCTCGCGCACCATGGGGAACGGCTGCACATCGTGCAGGTAGCGCTCCTTGAAGATCTGGCTGCGGCGCTCGTCCACCGCCTTGCCCACGGCGTCCAGCTCGTCCTTCGGCAGGAACAGCGGCAGCAACTGGTCGCCCCCCTTGCCGATTTGGCGGCGCAGGTCGTCCAAGGAAATCTCATGCCCGAATTCGCGCAGGGCGTCCTGCCAGGCTTTGGCATGGAGGTTGACGGAGTCGATCAGCGTCCCGTCAACGTCGAGGATGACAGCATGCGGCATGGCGAGTTCTCCCGGTGGCCAGGCGGGGTTAGCGCCGCGGGGCCGGCCGGGTTCCCGCGGTCCTGCTCAGCCCACGTCGAGCGCCGGCGCCCGGCGGTGCCGCGTCGCGTGCTCATAGGCATAGGCAAGCCCAAGCAAATCCGCCTCGCTCCACATGCGGCCTACGAAGATCAGGTTGAACGGCGCGCCGGATCCGTAACATCCCGCCGGCACCGTGACGCCCGGCAGTCCCGCGATGTTGATCTCGCCCACCGTGGTCTCGTGGATCGTGTCCGTCCCGTGCAGCGACGGCAGCGCCGTGCGCATCTGCGGGAAGGCCAGCGCGTCCAGCCGTTCCCGCGCGAAAACCGTGTCGAAAATGTCCAGATACGCCTCCTTGGCCGCGATGAACTCCGAAAGGTCGGGCGGGCGCGCCGGGTCGGCGAGGCAGGCGGCGAATTGCGGCAGGTTGGGCATGAAGCTCAGCACGCCTGACGGGCCAAAGGCATCCTCTTTCGCGGTGGCGGCGGCGAACTCGGCAAAGGTGCGGAAGGCCGCCTGTGGACCCAGCCGTTCCAGGTACTTCTGCATGTCATGGGGCACGGATTCGAGTCCGCGGGCGTCGAACTCCGCCAAGGGCAGGGTCGGCGTGCGCAGATCGGCAAAGCCGGAGCCGCGGAACGGGTCCTCGACCAGCACCGCGCCCTGCGCTTCCAGCTCGCCCTGTGCCCGGGTATACAGCGCCGCGGCCTCCTCCGACAGCGGCTGGTTGCGCCAGCCCGGACCGTACAAGCCGATCCGCTTGCCGCGCAACACCTCCGGGTGCAGCCGCGAAGCGTAGCCGCCCTTTGGGCGATGGCCGACGCCCGCGATCGTCTTCGGGTCCTCCGCCGTGTAGCCGGCCAGCACGTCCAGCGTGAGCGCCGCGTCCCGCACGCAGCGGGCAATCGGCCCCACCACATCGCGCAGGCCGGACAGCGGCATGACGCCCGCGTTCGGCACCAGGGCGAAGCTCGGCTTGATGCCCACCAGCGCCTGGGCGGAGGCCGGATTCTGGATGGAGCCGCCGGTCTCCTCCGCAAGCCCCAGCACGGCCATGCTGGCGGCGACCGCTGTCGCGGTGCCGGCGCTGCTGCCGCCCGGCAGGAACCCGCGCCCGGCGGCGTTCAAGGTCGGCCCGGCCCAACTGTCGTTGGCGTGGCTGCCGGTGTGGCTGAGCACGGGAACGTTGGTCTTGCCCAGGATGACGCAGCCCGCAGCCCGCATGCGTGCCACCACGGGGCTGTCGGTGCCGGGCATCAGGTCCACCCCGCCGGTCTTGCTGTAAAGCAGCGACCAGCCGGCCGTGGTGGGGAAGCCCACCATGTCCATGGGGTCCTTCACCACCACCGGCACGCCCGCGAGCGGCCCCAACGCCTCGCCCGCGGCGCGGCGGCGGTCGATCTCCCGCGCGTCGGCCAGGGCGTCCGGGTTGAGGAAGATGATGGCGTTGTAGATCGGGTTGTACTTGGCGATGCGGTCGAGAAACGCTTGCGTCAACGATTCCGACGTGGCGCCGCCGCTGGCAAAGGCGGCTTGCGCCCCCTCCACGGTCAGCTCAACGAGTTCAATCTTCGCGTCGCTCATCTTGGGAAGCTCCGTTGCTTGTGGTCACACCGTCATGTGCCGCTCGATCCGCGCCGCGGCGCCGGCGTCCCCCGTCCCACCCCGCTCGACCACCTCGCCGGAGGTCAGCACGGCGAAGCGGTCAGCGACGGCCAGCGCGAAGGCGACGTTCTGCTCAACCAGCAGCATCGCCGTGCCGTGGGTCCGCCGCTCCGCCGCGAGCACGGCCGCCAAGCGGTCTACCACCGAGGGCTGCAAGCCTTCCGAAATCTCGTCCACCAGCATGAGCCGGGGCCGGGCCAGGATGGCGCGGGAGATCAGCAGCATTTTCTGCTCGCCGCCCGACAGGGTGCCGGCCTTCTGGCCCAGACGGCGCAGCAGCACGGGGAAATGCGGCTCGATGGAGGGCAGGCGCTCGCGAAACAGCCGGTCGCGGGGCACGCCGAGGCGCAGGTTCTCGCCCACCGTCAGGTCGGCGAACAGGGCCCGCTCCTGGGCGACGTAGCACAGCGCGCGCCGGGCGACGCGATAGGGCGCGAGGCCGGCCAGGTCCTGGCCGTCGAAGCGCACGCCGCCGGCCCGGGGCTGGACGAAGCCCGCGGCGGTGCGCAGCAGCGTCGTCTTGCCCACGCCGTTGCGTCCGAGCAATGCCACGACCTCGCCGGCCCGCACGCCGAGCGAGACATCCCGCAGCACCATCGTCGCGCCATACCCGGCGGTCACGCCGGCGAGGCTGAGCAGATCAGACATGGGCGGCGCCGGCATAGATCGTGCGCACGGTGTCCGACTGCACGGCCTCCTCCACCGCGCCGTCCAGCACGACCCGGCCCTGGTGCAGCACGACCACACGGGACGAGATGCTGCGCACGAAGTCGAGGTCGTGCTCGACCAGCACGATGCACAGGCGGTGACGCCGGGCGAGGTCGGCCAGCAGCGTCCCGATGCGCCGCCGCTCCGGCTTGGTCAGCCCGGCGGTCGGCTCGTCCAGCAGCAGCAGCGTAGGCTCTAGCGCCAGCACCATGGCGAGTTCGAGCGACTGCTTCTCGCCATGGGACAAATGCCGGGTTTCGACGCCCAGGCGGTCGGACAGCCCGGTGGCGCGAACCACCTCCAGCGCCGATCCGGGCAGCGCGATGGCCGGCGTGCGGCGGAACAGGGAAGGCCGCTCGATGCGGCTGCGGGCGACGCGCAGGCACTCCGCGACCGTCATGGTCTCGAACACCGAAGCGGTCTGGAACTTGCGCCCGACACCCAGCGCCGTGCAGCGATGCGGCGGCAAGCGCCCGATGCTGCGCCCGCCGACCTCGACCAGCCCGGCGCTGCGCTCCCGCCCGTCGGCGATGCAGCGCATCAGCGTCGTCTTGCCCGCGCCGTTCGGGCCGATCAGGCTCAAGAGGTCGCCCGCCTGGGCGGCAAACGCGACGCCGTGCAGCACCTGCAGGCTGCCGAACCGCTTGTTTAACGCCTCGACCCGCAGCACCAGGCCGTCCCGGGGCCGCACGGCCGCCGGCGCTTCGACCAGGTGCGGAACGGGGCCGGGCCGCCGCGCCGCCCGGCCGAAGCGGAGCAGCGACAACAGGCCGCCGGGCAAGGCCACGATCACCACCACGAACACCAGGCCGACGATCAGCGCCCACAGGAACGGCAGCGCGCCGCCCAGGTAGTTGCTGATCGCGTCGATGCCCACCGCGCCCAGGATCGGCCCGGCCACCGTCGCCCGCCCGCCAAGCGCGGTGGCGATCACCAGCTCGGTCCCAGACACGAAGTTGCCCAGCTCCGGCGAGACCACGGCGGTGGCGCCGGCATACACCCAGCCGGCGGCGGCGCAGACCAGCGCGCAAGCGGTGAACAGCAGCACCTTCAGCCGGGCGGTGGGGATGCCGAGGTATTGGCAGCGCACCTCGTTCTCCCGCATGGCGACCAGCAGGCGGCCGAAGTCGCTGCGCACCAGCGTCGCCGCCCCCGCCGCCACCGCGACCAGCAGCAGCCCGGCGACGCGGAACCAGCTTTCGGTGTCCAGCTCCGGCACGTCGAAGCCGGACAGCCCGCTGCTCGACCCCGTGGTGTTGCCGCCGGCGAAGATGAGCTGCACCAGCACGATGGGGAACACGAGGGTGATGGTGGACACGTAAAGCGGCGACGCGCCGTAGGAAAAGGCAAGCCAGCCCACCAGCAGCGCCGCCAGTCCGGCAGCAGCCGTGCCGAGCAGCAGGGCCAGCAGCCCCGTCCCGGCGCTGTATCCCAGGCTGGTGGACACCAGCGCCAGGGCGTAAGCCCCGATGGCGAGGAACGCGGCCTGGGCGAAGCTCAGGATGCCGGTATAGCCCCAAAGCAGATCCACCGTGACCGCCGCGACCGCCAGCAGCAGCGAGCGGGTGAGGATGTTTACGCTGTAGGTGTCGAGCGCCCATGGCGCCGCGAGCACCGCCGCCGCCCCGGCCAGCGTCAACGCAGCCGGCAGCCAGCTTCGCGCCTTCGGCCCCTTGTCACCGTCACGCACGGGCGAAGCCCGCCGGGCGCACGCGCAGGATCACCGCGGCCAGCACCGCAACCGTCATGCCGCCCAGCACGGCGTTGAGGTAGGTCGAGACCAGCACCTGCGCCGCCCCGAGAACCAGCGCCGCCGCCGCCATGGCTACGAGCGACGATCCGGACAGCAGCACCAGCATGAACGCGCCCACCAGCCACGGCACCCCCATGTTCGGGTCCACGCTCGACAGCGGCACCACCAGCGCCCCGGCCAAGGAAGCGAGCGCCGACCCCAGGCCGAAGCTCGCGAAGCGCACCCGCGCGCTGTTCACGCCGAGCGACTGCGCGAGGTTTTCGTTGGCGATGACCGCGCGGGTGACGAGGCCGAGCCGGGTGCCGTGCAGCACCAGCGCAATGGTGCCCGCCAGCAGCACGGCCACCACGACCAGCAGCAGCCGGTATTGCGAGTACGTCGCCCCCAGCACGGTGGCGGCGCCCGACAGCGGGCTTTGCGCGAACTGCACCTGCCGCCCGAAGGCCAGGGTGATCACCTGCCCGATGACGATGCCGAGACCCCAGGTCGCGAGGATCGCGTCGAGCGGGCGGCGGTATAGCGGGCGCAGCACCGCCCACTCCATCGCCGCCCCGGCAAGCAGCCCGGCCAGCACCGCCGCCGGCAGGCTCGCCCAAGGGTTCCAGCCGGCCCACGTCACCAGCAGCGCCGCGTAGCCGCCGACCGTCAGCATGGCGCCGTGGGCAAAGGAGATGATGCCCATGACGCCGAACACGATCAGCAGGCCGAGCGCCACGACGTATAGGATCGCCGCCGTGGTCACGATGTCGAGCAGCAGGCTCACCTGAAGCCTACTTCAGGTTCGGGCATTGCTCGCCGGGGTCCACGTCCTTCGCGGTTTGCAGGATCTTGACGCTGCCGTCCGGCTGCACTTGGCCCAAGTACATCGTCAGCGGCGCGTGGCGCTGCTTGTTCATCTGGATGCGGCCGCGCGGCCCGTCAAACGAGACCTCCGCCAGCGCCTTGGTCACGCCATCCACTGCGGTGCCGTCGGCGCGTTCCACCGCCGCTTTGTAAAGGTAAATGGCCTCATACTGCGGCACCGACAGGTCGTTCGGCGTGAGCAGGCCGTCGCTGAACTTGGCGCGCATCGCGGCGAGGAACGTCTTGTTGGCCGGGGAATCGACGCTGGTGAAGTATGAGCTTGAAACGTAAACCCCGGTGGCGTCCTCGCCCATCGTCTTGGCCGTGCCCTCGTCCACGCCGAGGTTGCCGACCGGGACCGTGATCCCGGCCGCGCGGTACTGCTTGGTCAGCGTCACGTTGGGCACCCCGCCCGCGGTGGACAGGATCAGCGCGTCGGGGCTGGCAGAACGCACCTTGCTGATGATTGCTGTCCAGTCGCCGGCGTCCATCGGCTGATACTCGTCGCCCACCACCTTGCCGCCATGCGCCTCGATGTACTGCTTCGCATAGGACAGCATGCCGCGGCCGAAGGCGTAGTCGCTGCCGATCAGGAAGAAGGTCTTGGCGCCCTTCTCCTTGAGGAAGTAGTCGATCACCGGCGCTTCCTGCTGCTCCGGCACCCAGGCGTCCACGAACATGTAGCGGTTGCAGGAGTGCCCCTCGTAAGACGAGGTGTAGATGAACGGCGTCTTGCCCCGGGTCACGATGGGCAGCCCGGCGTTGCGCGCGGCGCTGGTTTCCATCGAGATCAGCACATCGACCTTTTTCTGGAACACCAGGCTGTCAAACGCCCGCTGCGCCCCGGCCGCCCCGCTGCCGTCGTCGGCCACATCCAGCGTCAGCGGGCGGCCCAGCACACCGCCCTTCGCGTTGATCTCCGCCACCGCAAGCTCCGCCGCCTGCACGACGGACGGCGCCACCACGCTGTTGGCCCCGCTCAACCCGATGGGGACGCCGATGCGGATCGGCGATTGGGCGTGGGCGGACACCGCCAGCAGCGAAAGGCCGAGGGCGGTGGAAGCAAGTTTCAGCATGGCGGGATTCCTGCGGATCAAAGGTATGACTTGGCGAGCAGCATATGCACGCCCTTGTTGCCGTCCACGGTCTGCGTTACCCGCAGATCGCCGATCAGCGAGCACAGCATGTAGGCCTGGTTGCGTGACAGGTTGGTGCGGCGGCAGACATGCTTGACCATTTCCCGCACCGCCTGCTTGGCCGCGTCGTCCAAGTCCTCGTCGAGGCCGATGGACATCAAGTGCGTGGACGTTTCCGCGAAGGGGAAATCGACCTTCAAGTCCTTGCGGACGGACAGGCGGAACGTGCCGGACAGGCCGGTTTCCAGCGCCGTGATGCACACCTCGCCGTCGCCCTGCACGCCGTGGCCGTCGCCCGCCATGAACAGCGCGCCCTCGTTGAACACGGGCAGGTACAGCGTCGTGCCGGGCTTCAGCTCTTTGTTGTCCATGTTGCCGCCAAAGGCCCGCGGCACCGCGGAGCCGCAGCGTCCCCAGGCCACCGGCGGCGCCACGCCGATGATGCCGAAGAACGGGTCGAGCGGCAGCTCCGTGCCCCACGGCAGCGTGCAGATGTTGCGCGTCCGATCGATGGCGGGGTGGATCGTCTCGTAGTCCGTGAACTCCTCCGGCAGCGTGCCGAGCAGCGGCAGGATGGCGACGAAGCCCCAGTCCATCGTGGGTTGGGCGTCGAGGATGTCCACTTGCAGCGTGTCGCCGGGCTGCGCGCCGCGCACATGGACCGGCCCGGTGATGAAGTGCGGCCCCGGCCCTTCCGGCAGGGTTTGCAATGCCGCCAGATAGTCCGCGGGCACGCGCGACATTTCGGGCAGGGTCGCCATGCCGCCGGCCGGGAACGAGTACAGCTTCACGGTGTCACCGGACTCGACTTCCAGCACCGGCGGGCTGGTCGCGTCCAGGTAGCCAAGAACCATTTTGTCCGGCGTTGCTGGGATTTCGTGGTGCTGCGGCATGGTGGTCCCCTTTTGCCCTTGGATCAACAGAACGCGGCGCGTGTGCGGCCCATCACCGGGACGCCGCGTCGTATACGGCGTGGCTCCAAGCGCCTTCCGGCGTCTTGGTGATGACGGGATCGCCGCCGCTGCTCAGCAGCTCGTCCACCGTGCGCTCATAGGCGGCGGGATCGAGGTAGCCCATCCGCTTCGGGTCGGCGCCCAGCAGCTTCGCCACCTCGCCCATCATGCGCTTCTGGTGCGCCGCGGTTTGCGCGCCCGCCGTGTCGTTGGACAGCACGATCTTCACCGCCTCGTCCTGATGGGCGGCGGCGTATTGCCAGCCCTTCACCGAGGCTTGCAGGAACCGGGCGAGAACCGCGACGGTGGCCGGGTCGGCGAGCTTGCTTTCAACCGTGTAAAGCCCGTCCTCCAGGGTGGCGACGCCCTGGTCCTCGTAGCGGAACACATGGAGCTGGTCGGGCTTCATGCCGGCTTCGATCAATTGCCAGTATTCGTTGTAGGTCATGGTGGAGATGCAGGCTGCCTGCTTCTGCAGCAGCGGATCGACGTTGAAGCCCTGCTTCAGCACAGTGACGCCGTCCGGGCCGCCGGCGATCGGCAGCTTCAGCTTGGCCATCCAAGACAGGAACGGGTACTCGTTGCCGCTGAACCACACGCCCAGCGTCTTGCCCTTGAACTGCGCCGGGCTGGATACGCCGCTATCTTTGCGGCAGGTGAGCTGCATCCCGGACTTCTCGAAGATTTGCGCGATGTTGACGAGCCTCACGCCCTTGTCCCGCGCGGCGAGCGCGGAGGGCATCCAATCCACGATCACGTCCGCGCCGCCGCCGGCGATCACCTGGGCCGGGCTGATGTCCGGCCCGCCCGGCTTGATCGCCACGTCCAGCCCTGCGTCGGCGTAAAACCCCTTTGCGGCGGCGACGTAGTACCCGGCGAACTGCGCCTGCGGCACCCATTTCAGTTGCAGCGTGAGCTTGTCCGCGGCCCGGGCGTGCCCAACAAGGCCGAACAGCGTGGCGGCGGCAAGCAAGAAGCGTCGCATGAAGGCTCCCCTACGGAAGTTCAACGGAAAGACGGGTGCCAGAACGCGACCCGGCGCTCCAGCAGCGACAAGGCGGCAAAAGCCAGCGTGCCGGTCAAGGACGCCAGCACGATCTCCGCCCACACCAGGTCGAGGTTCATCCGCGTCGCCTCCGTGCTGATGCGGAACCCCATGCCGACAACCGGCGTGCCGAAGAACTCGGCGACGATGGCGCCGATCAGCGCCAGCGTGGCGTTCAGCTTAAGCGCCACGAACAGGAACGGCACCGCGGCGGGCAGGCGCAGCCGCAGCAGGGTCGCGAGGTAGCCGGCCCCGTAACCGCGCATCAGGTCGCGCTCGACAGCACCCGCGGCGGCAAGGCCTGCCGTCGCCTGCACCAGGGTGGGAAAGAAGGTCATCACGGCCACGACGGCAGCCTTGCTCGGCCAATCGAAGCCGAACCACATGACCATGATGGGGGCAATGCCGACGATGGGCATGGCGGCGGCAAGGCTGCCGAGCGGCATCACGCCGCGCCGCAGGAAGTCCGACCGGTCAAGCGCGATGGCGGCACACAGCCCGGCCGCGCACCCAATCGCGTAGCCCGGCAGCACCGCCCGCAGCACCGTCTGCACCCAATCGACGCCGAGCGTCGGCAAATGGGTGGCGAACGCCCAAGCGATAGCCGACGGCGGCGGCAGCAGCACGCCGGGCACGCCGTAGCCGATGCAGGCGACCTGCCACGCCGCAAGTAGCAGGAGGCCGAACAGCACGGGCGGCCCGATGCGCGCCGCGGCTCTCCTGCCCCGCGCCAGCCGCCAAAGCAGCCCCCCGCCCCCGGCCAGCACGCCGAACAGCAGCAGCGTCGTCACAGCCGCCCGCCCCATGCGCGCGCCAGGCCGGCTTGGGCCAGCGCGACGACGCCGGTCGCGAGCATCGCGAGCGCCCCCGCGGTGAACAGCGCCGCCCAGATCTGCAAAGTCTGGCCGTAATACGACCCGGCCAGCAGCCGCGCGCCCAGCCCGGCCTGCGCGCCCGTCGGCAACTCTGCGACGATGGCGCCGACCAGGGCCAGCGCGCCAGCCACCTTCAGCGCCGGGAACAGGAACGCCATGGACGCGGGCCAGCGCAGCTGGGTGAACACTTGGACGCCCGAGGCGGCGTAGGTGCGCATGAGGTCGCGCTGCATCGGGTCCGGCGCGCGCAGGCCCGTGACCATGGCAGTCGTGATCGGAAAGAAGCTGAGCCACCCGGCGATCAGCGCCTTGGGCCACAACCCCGTCAGCCCGGCATGGCCCAGCACGACGATCACCATGGGCGCGATGGCGAGCACCGGCACCGTCTGGCTCGCGATCACCCACGGCATCAGGGAGCGGTCCAGCGTGCGGGCATGGACGATGCCAACCGCAAGCGCCGTGCCGAGCACAACCGCGATGGCGAAGCCGCACAGCGCCGCCCCGGCGGTCACGCCGGCATGGAACACCAGGCTGCGCGGCGAGGAAACGGGGTAGCCGGACAATTCATCCAGGATTTCACCCGCGACCTGGTGCGGCGCGGGCAGCAACGGGCGATCCAGCGAAAGGGTTGAACGCCACACGTCGCCCGCGCTTGCGCCCTCATCGGCCAGGCTCGCCGCCGCGTCATGGTTCATCCACATCGCCACGGGATACCAGACCGCGACCAGCGCCAGCAGCACGGCGGCGACCGGCAGGGCACTACCAAGGCGGTTAATCATAGCTATGCCCGGCCCGCAGCGCGCGGCGCACGCCATGGGCGACGGCCAGGAATGCGGGCGCTTCGCGGACATCGAGCGGGCGCTCGCCCGGCCCGAGATCCACGTCGATGACCTCCACCACCCGCCCCGGCCGCGGCGACATCACCACGACCCGGGAGGACAGGTACACGGCCTCCGGGATCGAGTGCGTCACGAACACGCACGTCAGCCCGGTTTGCCGCCACAGCCGGTGCAGATGCAGGTTCAGCGTGTCGCGGGTGATCTCGTCCAATGCGCCGAACGGCTCGTCCATCAGCAGCAAGGACGGCTCGAAGCACAAGGCGCGGGCGATGGACACGCGCTGCTGCATCCCGCCCGAAAGCTGCCACGGGAAGCGCCGCTTGAAGTCACGCAGGCCCACAAGGCCCAGGTAGCGGGCGGCACGCTCGCGCTGCTCCGCCTTCGGCATGCCCGAAAGCTCCAGCGGCAGGCGCACGTTGCGCTCGGCGCTGCGCCAAGGGAATAGCGCGGGCGCCTGGAACACGTAGCCATAGGCGCGGGACAGCCGGGCCTCGCGCGGGGTCTGGCCCGCGACGAGGAGGCGCCCGGCGGTCGGCTGCTCCAGGTCGGCAACCGCGCGCAGCAGGGTCGTCTTGCCGCAGCCGGACGGGCCGATCAGCGAGGTGAACGACCCTTGGGGAACCGACAAATGGATGTCGGACAGCGCGTGCGTGACCTCGCCCCCGGCGGCGAAGGTGAGCGAGACGCCCTCGGCCCGGATGGCGTCGGCAGGCGTCGCGGGCTGGGCCGATGGCCGCAGACTGGCCGATGCCACGCCCGCCGTCACGCGCGCTGCTCGGCCAGGAAGCCGCACAGCGCCGCGTTGAACGCTTCCGGCTCCGTCACCGTGAAGCCGTGGCCGCCCTCGGCGACGACCCACAGGCGCGCGCCGGGAATGCCGGCGGCCAATGTTTCCGACGCGGTCCAGGGCACCAATAGGTCGTCGCGCGCCGCGGCCACCAGCGTCGGGCAGGCGATCTCCCCCAGACGGTCCGCAACGTCAAAGGCGAGCAGAGCCGCGATGCGCTTCAGCAGCGTGTCCGTGCCCTGGAACTGCGCAACGGCGTGCTCGTGCTCGCGCGCCAGGCGTTCGGCGTTTCGCGCCATCCAGGGCGCCGGGTAAAGGAACAGCGGCTGCGCCCGCACGTAAGCCTCGGGACCGATGCGCAGCAGGTCGCGGCGCACGTCGAAGCAGCGCGTGGTGTGGGCATCGCCGCGCGCCCAGGCGTTGACCAAAACGAGGCTGCCGATGCGGTCCGGACGCCGCAGCGCAAGGTTCAGGCCGACCAGGCCGCCGAGCGCGTGGCCGACGAAGCGGCAGCGCCCGATGCCGAGTTCGTCCAGGATGGCCGTCACGTCATCCGCCATGGCGGCGATCGAATAGGCATCGGGCAACGGTTCGGCGCTCCGCCCGGTGCCGCGCTGATCATACGTCACCACGCGGTATTGCCGGCACAGCGCCTGGAGCTGCGGCGCCCAGAACGACCCTGCGCCGCCGAGGCCGGACGACAGCAGCACCGTCCCGTGCCCGCTCAACGCCTCGCCGTGGACCTCGTGATGCACGGGCGCAGTCAGGCCGGCGTGCCGATATGCGCCGTGGTGGCGATCTCCACCAGCGCGTCGGGCTTCACCAGGCCGCATTGCACGCAGTAGCGCGCCGGCTTGTCGCCCGGGAAGAACTCGGCATACACGGCGTTGATCGCGGCGTAGTTGGCCCAGTCGGTGATGAAGATGGCGTTGAACGTCACGTCGGCCATGGTGCCGCCGGCGGTTTCGACCACCGACTTGATGGTGTTGAGGACGTGCCGGGCCTGCGCCGCCGGGTCGCCGACGTGCACGACGTTGTTGTCCCGGTCGAACGGCAGGGTGCCGGACACGTAGAGCACGCCGTCGGCAAGGGCGCCGGGGGAATACGGGGCGAGAGGCTTGCCGCTGCCCGCGGGGATGATCGGCTTCATCGGCATGGCGACTGTTCCTGTGGATGATCGGTCGGGGGCGCCTGCAGGATTGCACCGCAGAAATCGGCCACGGTCGAGACCCAGCCGAAGAACTTCTCGATGTTGTAGAGCGCCGCCTGCTGCAAGAACTCCGGCCCGGCCTGATGCGTGGCGTCCGCCAGCACGACGCCGAAATACTCAAGGTGGAAGGCGTCGCGCAGCGCCGACTCAACGCACACGTTCGTCGCGACCCCGGTGAACACCAAGTTGCGGATGCCGCGGGCGCGCAGCACGCTGTCAATGTTGGTGTTGAAGAACACGCTGTAGCGGGTCTTGGGGATGACGATGTCGCCGGGCTGCGGCATCAGCGCATCGACGAGGGCGTAGTCCCATCCTCCTTTGGCCAGCAGCGTCCCCGCGAGCTCGGGGCGGGCGCGCATGGTCTTCAGCGCGTTGGACTTGTGCCAGTTGGGAGAGCCGGGGCCGCCCGCCTCGACGTAGCCGGGGTCCCAGCCGTTCTGCAGGAAAACAACTTGGACGCCTGCGGCCCGGGCCGCATCGACCGCGGCCACCACCCGCTCGGTCGCCGCCGCGGCGCCCGCGATGTCGAACCCGGCGACGTCGAGATAGCCACCGGGCGAGGCGTAGGCGTTCTGCATATCGACCACCACCAGCGCGGTCTTGTCCGGCTCGATGCGGATCGGCTCGGGCCGCGCCGGCAGCACGACCGCGGGGCCGGCCGGCTCCAGGCCGGACATTTGGGTTCCGCTCGCCTCCATCCCGCTTCCTCCGCCCCTCGCATGCGATTCACGCATGAACCATGCCATGCGGGCGCTACGCCCCGAACATCGCCTTTTTGATGATCGCGTGCACGCCCCAGTTCGCGTCCACCACCTGCGTCACCCCGAAATCCACGCCCACCGAGATCAGCGAGATCGCCTCGTCCTCCGTCAAGCCCTTGGCCTGCATCAGGAACTGCCGCGCCTTGCGGAAGGCGTCGCGCATCGCGAGGTCGAGGGACGACTTGGCGGCGATATCGGTTTGCGCGGAGGGACCAAGCTGCCGCAGGTAGTCGGGGTAGCTGAACCCGCACATCAGCCACTCGCTGGCGGTCTCGATCATCGGGAAGTCGAGGCCCTCCAAAGGCGTGCCGGCCAGGTCCGCCGCGCGGTGCAGGATGAATTGGAAGGTGCCGGTCATCGAGCACTCGATGGCGGTGCCGCACAGCTCGGAATCGCCCTGGCTGGCGTGCGGGTCTCCCACGGAGAACAGCGCGCCCTCCACAGCGACGGGATAGTACATCGTGGCGCCCTTGCCGATCCGCCAGTTGTCGACGTTGCCGCCGAAATAGGCAGGCGGGATGCTGTTCACGAGGCCCGCCTCGCGCGGCGCCACCGTCATGACGCCGAAATGCGGTCGCACCGGCACCCGGATGTTCTTGAGCACGCCGTGGTTCTCCCGCACCGTCGCGTGGTCGATGGGCACGCCGGGGTAGTCGTAAAGGTCGTGCCGCACGCCGGACGGGTCGGTTTGCGGGGTGTAGGTGAAATTGTACACCGCCTGCGCCCAATCCCGGCCGCCGGTCGCGTCGATCTCGTAGATCGTCACCACCTCCCGCGGCTTCGGCTCGGTCAGCAGGTCCTTGTACTGGAACCCCCACCAGGCCGCGAGGTTGGTGCCGAAGGCGCGGCCCTTGAAGGCCGGGTTGGCGCAGGGGCGCAGCTTGGTGTCGAGGATGCGCACTTCCAGCACATCGCCGGGCTGCGCGCCACGGATGGCGACCGGGCCGGTGCAGATGTGCACGCCGGCGCCCCCGCCCGCACCCACGGCGGCGTCCATCGCCCCGGCGCCGCGCCGGTTCACCGCCTTGTTGTCGCGCGTCCAGGCATACACGCTTTCCGCGCCCGGGTCGCCGCGGACCATGCGCTCGGTGTCGTCGCCCGCCTGATGGGTCAGCGTCTCGATCGTCACGAAGTCGCCCGACGCGATCTCCAGCCGCGGCTTGAGGTCCCGGCTGAAATAGCCCCAATGCACGGTGTCCGCGTTCACCGGCAGGTAGTGGTAGGACGGCTCGCCCGGCTGGCGCGCGGCGCTGCTCTGGGCGAGCGCGGGCGTGACCAGGGACGCGCCGCCGGCCAGGACCGCAGCCGCGCCGCCCGTGGCGACGAAGCCACTGCGCAGAAAGGCGCGGCGCTCAGCGCTTAAATCGTCCCGCAGCGCGGCACGGTGCGCCTCGAACTCGGGACAGTTCGCGTCATCGCCTTGGCACATCGGTCAACCCCGTCCTTGCGTGGCCCCGTCCGAAACGGGCGGAACGGGCGCAGCAAGCACCGTGCCACGCCTTGCCCGGCGACACGGGACGCCGCTAGGCTCCCGCGACGCGCCCGGAGCAACCCGGCTGGCGCTGCGCAGGGAGGCGAGACGATGCGGCACCTATCTGATGGCGATGGCGGCGCGATGATGGCCCCCCTCCACAACAACCGCCGCGACCTGCTGCTTGCGCCGCTGCTTGCCGCGCTGCCCATGGCGCTGACGCAAGCCGCCCAGGCCAGCCCGCTTGACCCAGCGCAAACCATCATCCGCCCGCCCGCGGAGCACGCCTGGAAGCCCAACCCCGGCTTTCCCGAGCGCAGCGTCGATATGTGTCCGCTGACCGGGGACACGGCCAAGCCGGGCCTGTACTACACGCTGGTGCGCTGGTGGCCCGGCTACATGAGCGCGCCGCACACCTATGTCACCGACCGGTTCTGCATCGTCGTGTCGGGCACCTGGTGGTGCAACAGCGGCGCGGATTTCGACCCCGCCGCCTGCGTGCCGGTGGCGGCGGGCAGCTTCGTGCGCCGGGTCGCGGGCACGCCGCATTACGACGGCGTGATCCGCGGGCACCACGAGCCGGCCATCATCGCCATCTGCGGCATGGGGCCGGTGGGCTACGCCCTGTCCGATCCGTCCCAGCCCGGCTGGCGCGCGGTATGAGCGGGGAGTTCGCCGGCAAGCGCGTGATCGTCGCGGGCGGCAGCCGTGGCATCGGGCGGTCGATCGCGCTCGGTTTCGCCGCCGCCGGCGCCGCGGTCTCGATCTGCGCCCGCACGCAGCGGCCGCTCGACGCAACGCGGCAGGAGATCGAGGCGTTGGGCGTCACGGCCCACGGCGCATGCGTCGATCTGGCCGACGCCGACGCGGTGGGGCGCTACGTGCCCGAAGCAGCGGCGGCGCTGGGCGGCCTGGACGTGCTGGTGAACAACGCGTCCGGCTTCGGGCAAACCGACGACGAGGAAGGCTGGGAAGCGTCGCTGGCGGTGGACGTGATGGCGGTGGTGCGCGGCAGCCGCGCGGCGGTGCCGCTGCTCGGCGCCGGGTCGAGCATCGTCAACATTTCCTCCATCTCGGCGCTGCGGGCGTCGGCGCGCTCCGCCCCGTACGGCGCAGCCAAGGCGGCGGTGATGCACTACACCGCGAGCCAGGCCAAGATGCTGGGACGCCGCGGCATCCGGGTGAACTGCGTCGCCCCCGGCTCGGTCGAGTTCCCCGGCGGCACCTGGGAGCGGCGGCGCACCGAGGACCCGGCGCTCTACAACAGCACCCTGGCGCAGATCCCGTTCGGCCGCCTGGGCCGGCCGGAGGAAATCGCCAGCGTCGTGCTGTTCCTCGCATCCCAGGCGGCAAGCTGGATCACCGGGCAAAGCATCGCCGTGGACGGCGGACAGCTTATCGGGCCTTAACGCAGGGTCCTGCGCCCGGCCTCGGCCAACTGCGTCGCGCGGGCGGATTGCCGCTCGAACATCCAGCCAGGATACTCGGGAGGCAGCGCGCTGACCCCATCAAGGGCGTCGAGTTCCTCCCCGGTCAGCTCGACGTTGGAGGCGGCGATGTTGTCCTCCAACTGGTCCACCCGCCGGGCGCCGATGATGACGCTGCTGACGGCCTTCTGATGCAGCAGCCAGGCCAGCGCGATCTGCGCGACCGACACGCCCCGCCGCTCCGCCAGGGGCCGCATGGCGTCGATGCAGTCAAAGGCGCGGGAACGGTCCACCGGCGGGAAGTCGAAGGCGGCGCGCCGACCATCGGCGGCCTCCCCGTCCCGGCCGTACTTGCCGCTGAGCAGCCCGCCGGCCAGCGGACTCCAGACCATGAGGCCAACCGTCTCGCTGCGCAGCATAGGTACGATCTCGCGCTCCAGGTCGCGCCCGGCGAGCGTGTAGTAGGCTTGCAGGCTTTCAACACGCGCAAGGCCATGGCGCTCCGCGATGCCCAGCGCTTTCATGATCTGCCAGGCGGCCCAGTTGGACACGCCGACATAGCGGACATGGCCGTGCTTCACGAGGGTGTCGAGCGCGCCCAACGTTTCCTCGATGGGGGTCGCCGAGTCGAAGCCGTGGATCTGGTAAAGGTCGATGTGATCAAGCTGCAGGCGCTTGAGGCTCGCCTTGCAGGCTTGGAGGACGTGCAGGCGCGAAGCGCCCCGGGAGTTCGGGCCGGGGCCGGTCGGGCCGTAGCACTTGGTGGCGACCACCACGTTCTCGCGCGGCACCTGCAGGTTGCGCAGCGCTTCCCCGGTGATCTGTTCGGCCAAACCGTCCGAGTACACGTCGGCGGTGTCGATGAAGTTCACCCCGGCGTCCACCGCGCGGCCGACCAGGCGCTCGGCGTCAGCTTAGCCGAGGCCGCCCATCTTGCTCCAAATTTCGCCGCCGCCGCCAAAGGTCATGGTGCCCAGGCAGAGTTCCGAAACGAAAAGGCCGGTCCGGCCGAGCTTGTTCATACGCATCGCTATGGTCTCCTTGCGCCGTCAGGCGTTGTCCTTGCACCAACGCGCGACGTCCGCGTGGGTCGCGAACCAGCACCCGCCGCGCGCCTTGGCATGGGCGATCAGCTTTTCCAGCACCGGCAAGCGCGAGCGGTGGCCGGACACGTGCGGGTGCAGCGTCAACAGGAACAGGCCCTGCTCCTCCCAGGCCGCATCGAACTCGGCGGTGAAGATCTCCAGCACGGAGGATGGCGGCGTGTAGGGGCGAAGCGCGCTGAACCGGACGAAGTTGTAGTAAACGGCGTCATCCCTGATCCACTCGGGCGGCAGCTCCACCACCCCGGTCGGCTCGCCGTCCGCCACCAGCTCATACGGGTCGTCGTCGGCCATCAGCGAGCTGTCGTATAGCAGGCCCAGCTCGCGGATGATGGCCATGGTATCGACCGAGAAATCCCAGCTCGCGGTGCGCATGCCCACCGGGCGCTGGCCCGCGATCCGTTCCAGCGTGTCGGCGGCGCGGAAGGTGAGGTCCCGCTCGACGCCGGGCGGCAGGGTGGTGTTGGCCTCGTGGATCCAGGAATGGATGCCGATCTCGTGCCCCTCCGCCGCCACGCCGCGCACCTCGTCCGGGTAAAGCAGGGCGGACACGGCGGGGTAGAAGAAGCTGGCCGGGATCGCCTCGCGGGCAAGCAGGCGCAGGATGCGGGGCATGGCCTGGCGGTTGCCATACTGGCCCTGGCTGATCCGCATCGGGCTTTCGTCGCCGTCGCGCAGCGGGATGGTGTCGTGGTCCGCGTCAAAGGAGATGGCGACGGCGCAGCGGGCACCGCCGGGCCAGGCTTTGGGCGCCAGGCTGCGCCCGGCGCGGGCGCGTCCGACGATGCGGCGCCAGGTGTCCTCGGGCCATTGCCAGGGTTCGCCGTCGGGGTGCTTGGGTCCGGTCATGATGCCAACCTCGTGCTGCTTGCCGCGGCCGGGAAGGGCTTGTGCGGCTTCGATGGCGCCCGTTTAGTGTCATGAAACGGCGATGGGGGCCAGGGTGGGCGAAGCGGCAATCGGCGTCGAGGGTGGTGCCGCGGCGTCGCCGCGCCGGGCGATCACCGCGGCGGGGATCGGCAACGTGCTGGAGTATTATGACTTCGGCGTATACGGCTTCCTGGCCGGGGTGATCGCCCGCAAGTTCTTCCCCGGCACGGACGAGGTCGCTTCCCTGCTCGCCACCTTCGCCGCGTTCGGCGTGGGGTTCCTGGCGCGCCCCTTGGGCGCCATCGTGCTGGGGCGGTGGGGCGACGTGCGCGGGCGCAAGTCGGCGTTGGTGCTCACCATCTTGCTGATGGCGGTCGGCACTGCGGGGATCGGCCTGATCCCGGATTACAACAGCATCGGCGTGCTGGCGCCGGCCTTGCTGGTGCTGTGCCGGGTGCTGCAGGGCTTGTCGGCGGGGGGCGAGTGGGGCAACGCGACCTCCTTCATCGTCGAATGGGCGCCGGAAAGGCGGCGCGGCTATTATGGCAGCTACAGCCAGGCGTCCGTCGTGGGCGGCGTGCTGATGAGTTCGGCCGTGGCGGCACTGCTGAACAGCGTGTTCCCGGCCGACGTCATCGACGCCTGGGCCTGGCGGCTGCCGTTCCTGCTGGGCGCGGTGCTGCTGCCGGTCGGGCTGTGGCTGCGGCGCGGCATCGCGGAAACGCCGCGCTTCCGGGCGGAGCAGGCCGGGGAGCGGGTGGCGCTGGCCGACCTTGGCACGCCGTTCGGCTTGATGCTCAAGGCGTTCGGCTTCACCGTGCTGTGGACGGTCTGCTACTATGTGATGCTGACCTATTTCCCGACGTTCACGCAGAAATATGCGGGGCTGTCGGCCACCCAGTCGCTTTGGTCCAACACCGCGGGCTTGCTCGCGCTGATGGCGGCGATCCCGCTGATGGGCGCATTGTCGGACCGGATCGGGCGCAAGCCGATGCTCCTGTTCTGCTGCGCCGCCTTTGCCGTGCTGGCCTATCCCGGGTTCCGGCTGATCCTGTCGGGCTTGTCGGTTTGGGGCGTGGCGCTGATGCAGGTCGGCTTCAACCTGGTGATCGCCACCTTCTCCGGCGCTGGCCCGGCGGCCTTGGCAGAGCTGTTCCCCACGCGGGCGCGCACCACGCTGATGTCGTTCTCCTACGCCCTGGCCGTCGCCATCTTCGGCGGCTTCGCGCCGTTCATCGCCACCTGGTTGATCCAGCAGACGGGGACGCCGATTGCGCCCACCTTCTACCTGATCGCCGCCGCCCTGGTGTCCGGGGCGACGATCCTGTTCTTCCGGGAAACGGCGTTCGAGCGGCTGCGCTGAGCGCTACTTGCCGCCGTCCACCTGCAGGATCTGCCCGTTCACGAAGTCGGCCAAGGGGCTGGCGAAGAACAGCACGGCGTTGGCGATGTCCTGCGGCGTGCCCAGCCGGCGCAGGGCGACGGCATCCAGCATCGCTGCCTGCTGGGCGGGGCCGTAGCCTTCCCACTGCGCGGCGCTGGCGGGGTTGGAGGGGATCAGGCCGGGCGCCACGCTGTTCACCGTGATGCCGTGCGGTCCCAATTCGTGCGCCAACTGCCGGGTCAGGCCGACAACGGCGTGCTTGGCGCTGGCGTAAGCCTGGATGCCGGTCAGCGACGCTTGCAGCCCGGCGCCCGAGGAGATGTTGACGATCCGCCCCCGCCCCGCCCGCTTCATGCCCGGCGCCGCTGCACGGCTGAGCGCAAAGGCCGCATGGAGGTTCACCGCCATGATCTCGTCCCAGGCCGCATCCGTGACGGTCTCGATAGGTTGGAACACCTGGCCCGCGACGCCGCCGGCGTTGTTGACCAGCACGCTGACGGGGGCGCCTGCCGCCTGCTCGACCGCGGCGATCCAGGCGGCGCCGGCGGCGCGATCCGCGAGGTCCACGGCCGCCATCTCCACGCCCGGAACCTGCACCGTCGTGGGGTAGCAGCCGAACACCCGGGCGCCGAGGCCGGCGAAGCACTCGGCAATGGCTCGGCCCAGCCCGTGCCCGGCGCCGCTGACCGCGACCACCTGGCCGTCGAAGCTCAGGTTCATGGCAGCAGTTCCAAAAGGTTGTCGTCCGACAGCGCCCGGCGCCCTTGCTCGACCTCATGGATCAGCGCGACCAGGCGGCTGATCGCCGGGCAAGGCAGGCCGTGGCGGGCGCCGATCTCGACGATGGGCGCGATCTGCACGTCCACCTCCGTGCGTCGCTTGCGGATCGCGAGGTCGCGCCACACGCCGGAATGGGTCTTGGCGCTGGGCCGGTTGAACGCCACCATGGCGGCGACGCTGGCCCTTGCCGCCGCTTCGGATGCGCCGGGGCGAAAGGCGTCCGGGGCGAAGCCGTTGAAGCCGCGGGGCTGCACGCCTTTCGCCAACGCGACTGCCACCGCCTCGCCGCCCAACGCGCGCCAGGCCGGGAGCAGTTCCGGCCGGGCCAGGCAGTCGGCGATCCCCAGGTTGCCCAAAGCCTGGGCGAACAGCATCGCGCCATAGCCCAGCTTGCCCCAAAGGTATGACCAGATGTCCGGCGTCGTGATCGCGTCCGGCTCGAACGCCCGCATCAGCGCGTGCAGCGCGGCGAGCCGGGGCGTCATGGCGCCGTTGATCTCGCCCAGCACCACCGCGCCGCGATTGCCGAACAGGATGTCGCCCGGTCCCATCCAGTCCGCGCCGAAGTTGACGAAAGCGCCCACCGTGCGCCCGGCTCCGACGATGCCGGCGATCAGCGTCTCGCACAGGCCGTTTTGCAAGGAAAGCACGGCGCCGTCGGGCGCGAGGTGCGGCAGCAGGGCGCGGCAGGCGTTCTCCGTGTGGTGCGCCTTGACGCATAGGAAGATGCGCGGCCAGGCGCCCGTGACTTCATTGGGAAGCAGGGCGGGGGCTTGGATGGCGAAGTCCTCGACCGGGCCGCGGACGCGCAGGCCGGGGCCGCGGATCGCGGCAACATGCTCCGGCACCACATCAACAAACGTGACCGCGTGCCCGGCGCGCGCGAGGAACGCGCCAACCGTGCCGCCGATCGCGCCGGCGCCCCAGATCAGGATGCGGTCGTCCGTCACGGCACGCCCCGGTATTCGGCGCGGAGCATGGAGTAATGGGCGGCATCCCACCGCTCCTCCCCCACCCGGGCCAGCGAACGCCGGACGCCCTCGCGCACGAAGCCCAGGGTTTCGTAAAGCCGCAGGGCGGCGGCGTTGAATGTGTAAACGTTGAGTTCCAGCCGTTCGACGCCCAAGTCCTGGAACACGGCTTTCAGCACCTGGCCGATGAAGGGCGCGGCCAAACCGTGCCCGCGTGCAGCCGGGGCGATGCCCACCATGGTGAGCAGAGCCGTGCCCTGACGCCCATCAACCACGCTGGCGACGGCCGCCAGGGCGCCGTGCCGGTCTCCGGCCCAGATGCGGCGCGCCGGGTGCGTGCCCTGTGTTTCGGCCAGGAGTGCCAGCATCTGCGCCTCATCCAAGGGGAACGTGCGGCCGGGTCCGCCCCATTGGACCAGCTCGGCCGGGGTTTGGAACCAGGCGAGCAAAGGCGGGATGTCGGCCTGGGAGAATGGGCGAAGCTCCACGGCTGCCGACCTTTGTTGCCGACGGGCTGGATGCTTCCGGCGCGGGAAGACAACCACGCCGGGGCACGCGAGGAAAGTCTTGCCAGCGGAAGCGCGGGGGCCCGTCCGCGGTTATTCACTCGCCGAGCAGACGCTTGCCATACCCCACGAGGTCGCCCGCCAGAACGAGCGCCACCCCGGATGCGACGGACGCCAAGCCGATCAGGAACAGCCTGACCGCGCGGTTGTAGTTTCGCAGCAGGAGGGATTGGATTGAGAGCATGCTGGCCAAAGCGATGATCTGGAAGGCAATGCCGAGGATAATCGCCGAAAGGGCGACGAGATCGTCGGCGAGCCACGGCCCTGGAAGTGCGGCCCACCGCGTCAGGAAGCTCAAGGAAAAGCCGACCACGACGCTGATGGCAGTCAGCGACCCGCCCCGGAAGTTCGCGTCGATGGTCTCGGCTTCCGGTCGGGGCATTTGTGAAGCTCGATCATTTTCGTCGTCAGCCATGTTCGGGCTTTCACATCCAAGCGGGTCTGCTTTCGCAGGATCAACGCTACAAGGGCGCAGTCGTGGTCTCAACGCCGCGTCAGCCATTCTATGGCGGACATCCCTTCTCGCCTGGTCCTGGAACCGGTTGCGACGGGCACGGCCCCTCGCATTGGTCGAGAGCTTTCCCGGCTGCAAGCTCGTGCTCAGAACCAAGGCCGAACGACGCCGGCTGCTCGGAAACGGGCGTTGAACAGGCTTGAGGTCCAGATGGGATTGCACCCGAAGCCCAGCCCGCGCCCTCACCAACCCCGACCCCGCGTTGACTCCGCCCAATCAACAAACCTAGCCTTGCACGCTCTTGGCTCAGGAGGCCCCCATGCGTCGAACTCTGCTCCGGACCGGCTTCGCGGCCCTCATCGCGGCGGGCATCCTGGTCGTGCCCCAGGCCACGGACGCCGCCACCCGGGGCGGCAAGATGATCTACGCGCGCTATGCCGACTCCCTGTTTCTCGACCCGGTGCTGAACGACGCCAACACCGACATTTGGGTGCTGACCAACCTTTACGACACGCTGCTCGCCCCTACGAAGGACGGCCTGGGCGTGCAGCCTGGCCTCGCCACGAAATGGGACAGCTCGGCCGACGCCAAGGCGCTCACCCTGACGCTCCGCCCCGGCGTCAAGTTCGCGGACGGCTCCCCGCTCACCGCGGGCGATGTCAAATGGTCGCTCGACCGCGCCCGCGATCCCAAGGCCGGGGCGTGGTCAGGCTCGCTCGCCTCCATCGACGGGATCGAGGCGTCCGGCGACACCGTGAGGATCGCGCTCAAGCACCCGGACCCGACGATCATCCCGGCGCTCGCCACCTTCAACGCCGCCATCCTGTCGCAGAAGCTGTTCGAGGCCGCACCCGGCGAAACGCCCGAGGACAAGGCGCGGGCTTTTGCCGAGAAGCCGGTCGGCTCCGGCCCCTTCATCCTGACGGCGTGGCAGCGCGGCGTTTCCATGACCCTGCGGCGCAACCCGCACTACTGGAAGCCGGCGGAGGACGGCAAGCCCCTGCCCTATCTCGACGAGCTTGAGTTCCAGATCATCCCCGACGACGCCACCCGGCTGCTGAAGCTCAAGGCCGGGGAGATCGACGGCACCGAGTTCGTGCCCTATGCCCGGGTCAAGGAGCTGCAGGCGGACCCGTCGCTCCGCATGGAGCTGTGGCCCTCCACCCGCGTCACCTTCCTCACGATGTTCGCGGGCGCCACGTACAAGGACGGCAAGCCGAACCCCATGGCGAACCCCAAGGTGCGCCAGGCGCTGAACTACGCCGTCAACAAGGACGCGGTGATCGGCATCACCACGCTGGGCCTGGGCAAGCCGATGCGCTCCTTCATGTCCGCCACGACCCCGCTGTTCGCGGGCCAGGACCTTTACAAACACGACCCGGCCAAGGCGCGCGCCCTGCTCGCGGAGGCCGGGTTCGCCCGCGGGTTCGAGACCTCGATCCTGGCGCTGTCCGGCAACGCGGACGAGGCGAATAACCTGGCGATCGTGCAGCAGATGTGGGGCCAGGTCGGCGTCAAGCTGCGCATCGACCTGGTGGACAACGCCACCCGCACGGCCCGATACCGCGCGGAGGATTTCGCCATGCGCACCTCCTTGTGGACCAACGACATCTCCGACCCCAGCCAGGTCACGTCCTACGCCGCCTATTATCCGAACATCCACTCGCTGCATTCGCAATGGCGGGACGAGCGGGTGGACGAACTGTTCGTGAAGTCGCAGCAGGAAACCGACCCGGCCGCCCGCGCCGCCCAGTACAAGGAAATCCAGGAACGCTTCTGCGCCGCGCCACCCGTCGTATTCCTGTACGAGACGCCCTATCCCGTCGCCTTCCGCAAGCAGGCGCAGGGCTTCGTGCAGATCCCGCTCGGCAACAACCTGTTCGAGGCGGCGTTCGTCGATAAGTAGGCCGCCCGCTTGAGCCGCGCCGGGCTGGTCGCCGCACGGCTGCTGCAGATCGTGCCGACCTTTCTCGCCATCGGCGCCGTGGTGTTCGTGCTGGCGCGGCTGCTGCCGGGCGACCCCGTGAGCGCCATGCTGGGCGACCGCGCAACGGAGGAGGCAGTGACCCGGCTCCGCGCGCAGATGGGGCTGGACCAGCCGCTGTGGACCCAGTTCCTGCTGTTCGCCGGGCGCATGCTGCACGGCGACTTCGGTACTTCCATCGCGCTGCGCATCCCCGTGACGACGGCGGTCGCGGAGCGGCTGCCGGCGACCCTGATGCTGACGGCGCTGGCGACGGTGCTGGCGATAAGCATTGCCGTACCGCTGGCCTTCCTGGCGGCGACGCAGGCCGGGCGCTGGCCGGACACCCTGATCCGCGTGGCGTTCCAGGTGGGCCTGTCGTCGCCGATTTTCTATGTCGGGCTGCTGCTGCTCACCGTGTTCGCGGCGGGCCTGCGCTGGTTTCCGGTGGGCGGGTATGGCGACGGCGTGGCGGGCCATCTTTACCATCTGCTGCTGCCCGCCCTCACCTTGGCGCTCAGCTTCTCCGCGGTCATCATGCGCAATCTCCGGGCAGCGATCCTGGAGGTGCTGCAAGCCGAGTTCGTCGATTTCGCCCGCTCCAAAGGCTTGTCGCGCCGGGTCGTGCTGTTCCGGCATGTGCTGCGCAACGCGCTGCTGTCCACCGTGACGCTGGTGGGGCTGCACGTCGGCGCGCTGCTCGGTGGGGCCGTCATCACCGAAAGCGTGTTCGCCGTGCCCGGCGTGGGCCGGCTGATGGTGGACAGCATCTTCGCCCGCGATTACCCGGTGATCCAGGCGCTGACCTTGGTGCTGGCGGTGATCGTGTCGCTCGCCTTTCTCGTGACCGACCTGGTGCAGATGTGGCTTGATCCCCGGGTTGCCCGGTGAAGCATTGGGTGATCGGCCGCCTGCCGGCGCCGCTGCTCGCCGGGGGGGCGGTCCTGCTGGCGCTGCTGGCATGCGCCGCGGCGCCCGGGACCGTGGCGCCTTATGACCCGCTCGCGTTCGACTACGCGGCCCTGTTGCAGCCGCCGGGGCGAGCGCACCTGTTCGGCACCGACCAGTTCGGCCGGGATATCCTGTCCCGCACCATCGCGGCGGCGGCCATTGACTTGCAGATCGCCGCCTTTGCCACAATCGGGCCACTGCTGATCGGAACGAGCGTGGGCCTGCTGGTCGGCTACTACGGCGGGATCGCCGATGCCGTGTTCGGGCGGCTGGTGGACCTCGTGGTCACGTTCCCGTTCCTAGTGCTCGTGATCGCCATCGTGGCGGTGCTGGGGCCAGGCCTGGGCAACATGTATGTCGCCGTCACCGCCGTCGGCTGGGTGTTCTACGCCCGGCTGATGCGGAGCGAGGTCTTGGTGCTGCGCGGCCAGGACTACGTGTCCGCCTGCAAGGCGCTGGGCTACGGCCAGGCGCGCATCCTGCTGCGCCATGTCCTGCCGAACGCCGCCCGGCCGGTGATCGTGTACTGGATGACCGACATGGCGCTGGCGATCCTGCTGGGGTCGAGCCTCGGCTACCTCGGCCTCGGCGCGCAGCCGCCGGCGGCGGAATGGGGCGTCTTGATCGCCGACGGCAAGAACCTGTTCACCCAAGCCTGGTGGATCGCGGTGTTCCCCGGCTTTGCCATCGTGCTGGCCGGCATCGGCTTCAGCCTGGTGGGCGACGGCGTGGCCGACCTGCTGGACGTGAAGCGATGACGGCGCCGCTGCTGCGCGTCGAGGACCTCCGCGTCGGCTTTGCGGTGCCGGGCGGCACGGTGCGCGCCGTCCATGGCGTCAGCTTCGCCGTGGACGCCGGGGAGATCGTGGGCCTCGTGGGCGAGAGCGGGTCCGGCAAGAGCGTGACCTTGCGGGCGATCACCCGGCTGCTGCGCCGCACCGCCACGGTGTCCGGGCGGGCCCAATGGCGGGGCCGGAACCTGCTGGCCTTGCCGGAACGGGCCTTGCGCGCGGTGCGCGGGCGGGAGATCGCGATGGTGTTCCAGGAGCCGATGGCAGCGCTGAACCCGGTGCTCACGGTTGGGGAGCAGATCGAGGAAAGCCTGGCGGCGCATGGCAGGCTGGACCGCCGGGCGCGGCGGGCGCGGGCGCTGGAGCTGCTCGGCCTCGTGGGCATCGCGTCCGGGGCGCAGCGGCTCCGCAGCTACCCGCACGAGTTCTCCGGCGGCATGCGGCAGCGCGCCATGATCGCCATAGCGCTCGCGGCGCAGCCGATGCTCCTGCTGGCGGACGAGCCGACCACGGCGCTGGATGTCACGATCCAGGACCAGATCCTCAAGCTGCTGACCCGGCTGAGCGCGGAGCTGGGGATGGCGATGGTGCTGGTCACGCACGACCTGGGCGTGGTGGCGGAAACCTGCGCCCGGGTGTGCGTGATGTATGCCGGGCGGGTGGTGGAGGCCGGGCCGGTGGGCGCGGTGTTTGCCCGCCCGCGCCACGCCTACACCGCCGCTTTGCTGCGCTCGATGCCGCAAGGGGGTGCGGCGCGGCAGCCGCTGGTCCCGATCCCGGGTCAGCCGCCGCGGCTCGACCAGGCGATCCCGGGCTGCCCGTTCGCGCCCCGCTGCGGTTTCGTCGAGGCGCGGTGCTGGACGGAAGCGCCGCCGTTCCTCCAAGTGGCCCCGGCGCAATGGGCGGCGTGCTGGGCGTCGGAGCGGGTGGCGGCGTGCTAAGTCCGCCGCTGCTGGAAGCCACGGACCTCTCTAAGCGGTTCCCGCTGCGGCGTTCGGCGTTCGATTGGGCGCGAGGCCGGCCCGTGCCGGCGTTGCGGGCGGTGGACAGCGTGAGCCTCGCCGTGCACCGGGGCGAAACGCTGGGCGTGGTCGGCGAGTCCGGTTGCGGCAAATCCACTCTGGCCCGCTGCCTGGTGCGCCTCTACGAACCGGATGCGGGCGCGATCAGGCTGGACGGCCAGGACGCCTTGGCGCTGACCGGCGCGGCGCGGCGCGCGTACAACCGCCGGGTGCAGATGGTGTTCCAGGACCCGTACGGCTCGCTGAACCCGCGCCTGCGGATCGGCGACGCGCTGGCGGAGGCGTTGGCGGTGCACCGGGTCGTGGAACGTCCCGCCGTGCCGGGCCGGGTGCAGGCGCTGCTCGACCTCGTGCACCTGCCGCGGGATGCGGCCGGGCGCTACCCGCACGAGTTCTCCGGCGGGCAGCGGCAGCGGGTCGGCATCGCCCGCGCGCTCGCGGTGGAGCCAGCCCTCATCATTGCCGACGAGCCGGTGTCGGCGCTCGACGTGTCCGTGCAGGCGCAGATCGTCAACCTGCTGCTTGAGTTGCAGGAGCGGCTTGGCCTCGCGCTGCTGTTCATCACGCATGACCTGCGCCTGGTGCGGCACATCGCGCACCGGACGGCGGTGATGTATCTCGGCCGGATCGTGGAAACCGGTCCGACCGAGGCGCTGTTCGCGACGCCGCGGCATCCCTACACGCGGGCGTTGATCGAGGCAGTCCCGCAAATCGCGCCCGGCGCCCGCCGCCGGGGCGCGGCGGTGCAGGGCGAGCTTCCAAGCGCCATCCGGCCGCCGGCAGGCTGCCCGTTCCACCCGCGCTGCCCAATCGCCGAGCCACTGTGCGCCACGGTGCCGCCCGCGCTGGTGCCGCGCCGTGCCGAGGGGGAACTCACTTGGCCGGCAGCGTGCCACCTGGCCGGGCCGGCGGGATGACCGGGCT
>CALMVT010000027.1 GCA_937873175.1 uncultured Acetobacteraceae bacterium
GGCCGTCGCCGTCCAGCCCGCACCATCCCGGCAATCCCGCCGAGCGCGCCACCGCCGCCGCCAGCGCCTGAAGCGTCGGCGTGGGCACGCTGGTTCGGAGCGCCGCGGCGGTGGCCAGGACGGACTGATCGGTGTCGCCCTGCAAACGCGCGCAGGCGGCCAGGCCGGCCCACGCTTCGGACAACGCGTGGCGGCGGCCCAACGTTTCAAACAGGCCGGCTGCCCGGGACAGGTTGCCGGCCTGCATCAAAACGCCGGCTAAAGCCAACGCGACAGTGCCATCATTTGGCAGCAGCCGGTGGGCGCGCTCCAACCAACGCAGCGCCTCCGCCGCGTCGCCGTCCGCGGCTGCCGCCTGGCTGCGATCCCAGGCGAAGCGGGCCAGGTCCTGCCATTGCTGGTCCGACGTCTGGCGACGGAGCGCTTCTGCCCGGGCCTGAACGTCCGACAGAAGGGCGTTGCTCACGAGATCAGGGCTTTCTCGGCATCCGGTCCTTTGACGGCCGTTCAGTGGGCAGCGACGGGGTGCCCTTGCCTTTGCGGCGCCGGCTCGCTGGGGACCGGCGCCGGGGGCAACGCCGCCAAGTCCCGTTCGGCGTCAACGATGCCAGCCTTGCGCGCGTGCTCCAGCAGGACGCGCGCCTGGGCGAGGTCGGTTTGCCCTGCCGTGCCGCGGGCGAGGTAGCGGCCGAGCATCAGCACGGCATACGGATGGCCCTTCTCCGCCGCCTTGGCGTACCAGCCCTGGGCCGCGACTCGGTCCATCGCGATGTCATGGCCGCCGCCCAGCATCGCGCCCATGGCGAACTGCGCGCCGACATGGCCCTTGTCGGCCGCTGCCTGGAACAGCTTGTAAGCCGCCGCATGGTCGCGCGGCCCGCCTTTCCCGTTCACCATCATCTCGGCCACGGCGACCTGGGCATCAACCATGCCGGCGTCGGCCGCGCGCTGCATCCAGGCCCGGCCTTCATGTAGATCGGCGTCCACGCCCCGGCCCTCCGCCAGCATGCGGCCATACCAGTACTGCGCATTCACCACGCCGTCCGCGGCCCGGCGCAGCCATTGCGCCGCCTTGGCGTCGTCGCGGTCGATCCCAACGCCCTCAGCCAGGCAAACGCCGAAGTTGAACGCTGCCACCAAGTCTCCGGAGGTCGCCGCCGCCTCGAACCATTCGCGCGTGCGCACCCGATCTTCCGGGCTCCCCGCGCCGGTCATCGCGATGTTTGCCAAGTCGGCCTGGGAAGACTTGTCGCCCTTCTCGCCGGCCAACCGCAGCCAGCGTGCGGCCTCGTTGGCGTCGCGGGACACGCCGGCCCCGGTCAGGTACAGCATGCCGAGCGCCCGGGCCGCCCCGCCGTGCCCCTGCTCGGCGGCGCGATGGAACCACGAGGCGGCCTCGGCATAGTTCGGCGGCAGGTCGCCGCCCTTGGCGTAAAGGTCGCCGACCAAGGCCGCCGCTTCCGGATCCCCCGCCAGAGCCGCCCGGCGCAGCCAACTTTCGCCGGATACGGGGTCGCGGTCCACGCCCCGACCCTCCATCAACGCCAAACCCCACCGTGCCTGGCCAGAGCGGACACCGCGCTCAGCAGCCCGGCGGTACAGCTGGGATGCCGCTGCCGGATCGCGGTCCACGCCGGTGCCGGCCTCGGTCAGCACGCCGAGCAGGTACAAACCCAATGGCAGATTTGCGTCGGCTGCCTTGGCGATCTCGACAACAGCGATCTTGCGTTCCGCATCGGTGGTGGCAGTCCGCAGCAGCGCCAGCCCGTGGCCGAGTGCCCCCTGTGCGCAGCCGCCCTGGGCCGAGCGCCGATACCACTCGTCCGCGGCAGGCAGGTCGCGCAGGTGTTCCGGCCCCGAGGTCAGGACGTAGCCTACCAGCGCCTGTGCGTCGGCCGAACCCGCCTCCGCTGCCGGCTTTGCCCAACGCAAGGCTTGGGCGAAATCCGGCTCGCCCGGCAGCGCCTCGGCGAACAGTCCGCCCGTCACCGACTCTCCGCTGCCGGCGCCCGTCAAGTACAAGGCGGCCAGCGCAGCCTGGGCCTCGATCTTGCCGCTTTCCGCCGCACACTGCAGCCAGTGCGCCGCCATCGACCGGCTGGGCGGCACGCCGTTGCCGTCCAGGTAAGCGCGCCCGACGCGGTATTGCGCCTCGGCATCTCCCCGCTGCGCCGCCTTGGCGACCACGGGGAAACCGAGGTGCCGCTCGTCGCCGTCCATCTGACGGTAGGCAAGCTGCAGCCGCGCGCCGGGTGATACGACCGACCGGACGCGGTCAAGCAGGCCGGTCACGACGGGAATGCTCCGGAACCGGGCGTCACGGCTCGCGCATCCCGTCCATCGCGACCGGCAGCACGCGGCTGAGCAGGTAGCTGACCACCGTGCGCTCGCCGACCTTGATGTCCGCGGTGATCGGCATGCCAGGCGTCAAGCGGAACCCAGGGGGCGTGCCGTGCAGCTTGATCTCGTCGAGCGAAATGCGGGCCCGATAAAAGGCGGTGGCGTTGCTGGCGGCCGATGCCTGCTGGATGCCGCGCTGCTTCTCGTCAGGATTGCTTGTGAAGCTGTCGGCGCTGACCACGCGCACCTTGCCCTCGGCCGCGCCATACTGGGTGAACGGGAACGTGTCGAACTTGATCGTGACCGTGTTCCCCGGATGCACGAAGCCGGCATCCAGGCCGGCCACGTTGGCTTCCACCTCGTAGGGAGTTTCAGCCGGCACTAGGGTCAGGAACTGCTCGCCCGATTGCAGCACCGAGCCGGGCGACACCTTGGCGATGTTGTTCACGATCGAGTCCTGTTCCGCCCGCACCTCCACCAATTGCCGGCGCAGATCGGCTTTGTTCAGGTTCTCCCGCGCGTCGCTCAGCTTGCGGCTCTGTTCCGTCAGGTCTTGGCTCACCTGGCCGCGCCATTGCTGGTTATAGGCGTCGCGCTCGGCCTGCATGGCTTGCAGGTCACGCGCCGCCTGCTCCACCTGATTCGTCGCGTTGCTCAGGCCGCGCTTGACCTCAAGCCGGCTGTCCGTCGCTGCCAAGCGGTTGATCTGGCTGCCGACCTGCAAACGCTCCAGCTCAATGCGCTTGCGCTCCAACTCCTCGGCGACCTTCAGCCGTTCGGCATACGCCTCCTTGTCCGCAACCGCCCGCTGAATCTGGCTTTGCAAGCTATTGATCTTCTGGGTGTAATTCTCGTTCTTGAAGCTGCGCTCGGCCTGGTGCTGAAGGAAGATGGCACCTTGCAGCACCGATAGCGCACTTCCATCCTTCGGCTTGTAGGTCATGCCGGACGCCTCAGCCTGCAAACGGTCGACCTCAGCCGCGAGGCTCGCGACTTGCGACTCCAGCGCGCTGGCATCAGCCATTGCAAAGGTGGGGTCGAGCCGGGCGAGCAGGTCGCCTTTGCGTACCACCTGGCCTTCCTTGACGTCGATTGAGCGGACAATGGCCGTTTCCAAGGGTTGCACGACGCTGGTGGCCGACTGGGCCACGATCTTGCCGGGCGTGGTGACCACCTTGTCGATCGGGATCAAGGCTGCCGCGCCGATACAGGCGGCTGCCAATGAGCAAACCACCCAAATAGTGCCGCGCGCGCCGTGCAAAACCGGAGCAACCGTAAGCGCAGCCGTGGGCGAATGGAACTCCAGCAGCCCCGGCAATGCAATGGCGTTCGCCTTTTCCGAATTGCGCAAGGTCAATTGAGCCATGGAACTCTCCGTCTAGCGGCCAAGCAGGCTGCCTGTGTTCGTGTCGCCGGGCAAAGGCCGACGGATCTTAAGGACGCCGCCGGCCCTGCAGCAAAGCCTGGTGCTGTTTCAGTCTCCTTGGGCGAGCACCGGCACGATCGGCGGCGGCCGGCCCATGGCCCCGTCAAGATGGCGGTTCTGCTGCGACCACAGCATCTTGTAGATCGCGCAGCGTTCCAGCAGCACGCGGTGCGGCGCCAGATCGACCACGGCGCCCTTGTCCATCACCAGGATCAGGTTGCAATCGACCAGCGAGGAAAGGCGGTGAGAGACGATGACCATCGTGCGTCCCTTGCCGAGCCGGGTCAGGTTGGCGTTGACCAACGCCTCGCTTTCGGGGTCGAGAGCGCTGGTGGCCTCGTCCAGGATCATCAGCCGCGGATCGGCGATCACCGCGCGGGCAATGGCCAGCCGCTGGCGCTGCCCGCCGGACAGGTTGGCTGACCCTTCCTCGATCCAGGTATCGTAGCCTTGAGGCAGGCGCTCGATGAATTCCTCCGCGCCCGCCAGCCGCGACGCTTTAACGACGTCTTCCAACGTCAGCCCCGGGCGCCCCGCGGTGATGTTGTCCCGCACCGTGCCGCGGAACAGGAAGTTGTCCTGCAGCACGACCCCGAAGCTCCGCCGCAGGTGCGTGAGGTTGATTTCGCGCAACTCGACGCCGTCGATCTTGAGGAAGCCGCTATACTCGCGGTTGATGCCTTGCAGTAGTCGGGTGATCGTGCTTTTGCCCGAGCCGCTGCGGCCCACGACGCCCAGCATGGTGCCGGCAGGAACCTCGAAGCTCACCTTGTCGAGCGCCGGCAGCTTGGAGCCTGGATAGGTGAAGTTCAGGCCCTCGAACGTCACGTCGCCCTTGAACTTCGGGCGCAGGCCGCCCTGCATCGCCGCGGTCTCGTTGGGGTTGTTCAGCACCGCCGCGACCTGGCCGATGGACGCGCGCACGTCCTCGAAGTCCTCGATCAAGCGCGCCAGCCCGACAAGCGGCTGAGTCACGCGGCTGCCCAGCATCATGAACGCGACCAGCCCGCCCACCGCGATGCCGCTCGTGTCCTGCATGGCGATGTAGGCGCCAATCATGATGACGCCGCGCTGGATGAACGATTCGATGGGGTTGATAATCGTCTGCGGCCAGTTGGCGAGGCGACCGGCTTGTAGCTTCAGCTTTCCGGCCTTGGCGGTGCGCTCGTCCCACTCCGACCGGCGCTGCGGCTCAAGCGCCAGCGACTTCACGGTGCGGATGCCGTGCACCGTTTCCACCATGGTGCTGGCCTTCTCGGACTCGGCGGCGGTCAGCTTGCCGATCACCTTCCGCAACGCGGGCAGGAAGGCCATGATCACAAGCGCGATGACCACGGCGCAGACCAAGACGATCCACGCCAGCGTCGGCTCCATCCAGAACAACAGCGGCACCAGGAACACCAAGGTGAACATGTCGAGAAAGGTGCCCATCAGCTTGCCGGTCAGGAACTCACGGATCTTCCAAACCTGCATCAAACGATAGTTGATCTGACCGGCCGGATTCTTCTCGAAATAGTCAAGCGGCAAGCCGAGCAGCCGGTTGAACACATGCAGATGCAAGCGGGCGTCAACCCGGGTCGAGACGACCTGCACCAGCTCGCGCCGGGCGTAGCCGAGCAGAGTCTCATACATCGTTGTGATGAGCAGGATGGTGCTGAGGAGCACCAGCGTGGACAGGCTATGATGGGTCACCACGCGGTCCACCACCGTCATGACCAGCATCGGCGGGATAATGGTCAGCGCGCTCAAGGTGATGGAAGCGACGCTGACATCGCGCAGCGAACGCTTCTCCTTGCCGACCAGGCTCATGAGCCAGCCGAGCGAGAAACGCTCCTCCCCTTCTGCCTCCCCGCGTAAGCGGCGGATCAGCAAAACCTCGCCGCCCCAGGCCTGGGACAAGCGCAATTCGTCCACTGGAATTGCGGGATCGCTGGACGAGGCCGTGGGGTCCCTGATCCAGATGACGTTGCGGCTTGGGTCGCTGCCGACCAGCAGCCCGGCGCCCCCATCCTTCAGCAACAGCACCACGGGCGAGGCCGGGCGCTCGCTGCCCTGCAGCTTGAAGAGCTGCTTCCAGCGCACGCGCTCCGCCTTGGCCGACAGACCCTGATCGCGCGCCCAAGCCACCAGCGAAGCCGGAGACGGCACCGCTTCGTTCAAGGCAGGGCGGAAATCCTCAAGGTGCAGGTCAAGCCCATGGTGGCGTGCAACGGCGATCACCGCCATCAGGCGGGTCTGCGGCCCGGCGCCGGGCCGGTCGCCACCGATCGTTCCAGCATTGATCAGCGAGGGTGCGTCGTTGGCGGAAGCAGTCGAGGTGAGTTGATGCACAAAATATTCCTTGTCTCACACACGTCCGCAGGCGGCAAGCCGCTTGCTGGACGCGGACCGCATAGCACACGACCGCACTGATTTGGGAAGAAATGATGCGGTTTGACCTCCCTTGCGCCGTCATTATAAATTTTTTTGCGTTTAAACTTTGTTAAAGTGCGGCTGGTTTGCGCCCCGATAGCCCGCTAAGACAAAGCAATGGACATCCGCCCTGCCGCCCCCGCCGATATCCCCGAGATCCAAGCCATCTACGCCCACCACGTGCTGCATGGCGCCGGCACGTTTGAGGAAGTACCGCCCTCCGTCGAGGAGATGCAGGACCGCTACCAGGAGATTGTGGGCCATGGCTGGTCGTTTCTGATCGCCACCGATGCGACGGGCGTGCTTGGCTATGCCTACTTCACGCAGATGCGCGGCCGGTCAGCTTACCGCTACACCGCCGAGAACAGCATCTACGTGCGCGAGGACGTGCGCGGCCAGGGGGTCGGCAAGGCTTTGGTTCAGCAGTTGCTCGCGGACGCGACGGCCGCAGGCTTCCGGCAAATGGTCGCGGTAATCGGCGATTCGGAAAACGTCGGTTCGATCGGGGTGCACGCTTCGCTGGGGTTTCAGCGCGCCGGGCTGTTGCGCGGGTCAGGGTTCAAGTTTGGGCGGTGGGTCGATACCGTATATATGCAACGTGCGCTTGGCCGCGGCGATACGGATATCCCGGATTAGGCGAGTCGGAACCGCGCCGCGGCCACCGGGTCCGATTGCAAGGCTGCCCTGACCGCCGCCTCCAAGGACCGCCCCTCGACCAGGACCCGGCGGAAAAACGCCACCTCGCCCCGCGTCCGCTGCATGAATAAACGGCCCAGCGCCTGCGCGGCCGGGCTGCGCGCCACGCAGCAGGCGCACCCAGCGCCGTGGCCGGGCGGCCCAGCCAAGTTGTGCCCAGGCGGCCCGTCCAACATGCCGGCCAGCAGAATATCGCCCTCTCGGGCGTCCTGGTGGTTGCCGAACACGACGGGAATGCGGGCGTCAAACATCGGGGTCATAGCATGGACATAAGGATGTCTTTATACTAGAAGCAAGCTATGGATGTACTTTTGACCGCGCTGCGTGCTGTTGCCGAGCCGACCCGGCTGCGGCTGCTCGCGCTGGCGGCGCGCGGCGCTTTCTGCGTGATGGACTTCACTGAGATCCTTGGCCAAAGCCAGCCGCGCCTGTCCCGCCACCTGAAGCTGCTTTGCGACGCCGGGCTGCTGGCGCGGGTGCGCGAAGGGGCCAACGTGTGGTTCGGGCTGCCGTCCGACGCCGGGCTGATCCGGGATGTGCTGGCCCGCTTGCCGGAGGATGACCCGGTGCTGTCCGCCGACCGCCGCGGCGCCGCCCGGGTGCTGGCGGAGCGGGCGCGTATCGCTTCCGAAAGCTTCCGGCGCAAGGGCGCGGATTGGGACGAGATGCGGGCATTGGACCTGCCGGCCGCGGCCGTGGAAGCGGCGGTGCTGCGCCTGCTGCCCGGCCCGCGGCTCGGCCGGATGCTGGACATCGGCACCGGCACCGGACGGATGCTGGAGCTGCTGGCGCCGCGCATCTCGGCCGGGCTGGGCGTGGATGCCAGCCGGGCAATGCTGGCGCTGGCGCGGGCACGGCTGGCCAAGGACACGCTGGCGCATTGCGCCGTGCGTCAAGCGGACATGTACCGCCTGCCGTTGTCCGGGGGTTACGACCTCGTGCTGCTGCAAATGGTGCTGCATTACGCCGAGGACCCGGATGCCGCCTTGGCCGAGGCCGCCCGCGTCCTCGCGCCGGGCGGGCAGCTGGTCGTGGTGGACCTGGCCGAGCACGGCCGCGACGACCTGACGGACCGCTTGGCGCATCGCTGGCCCGGCTTCACGGACGCGGCCATGCAGGCGGCGTTCGACCGGGTGGGCCTGCGGCTGGCTGCCCCGCTGTCGGTGCCGGGTCCGCTGGAGGTGCGGCTCTGGTCCGGCGTGATGCCGGCGCCGGGGTCGGACGCATACCGGACCGAACATGCCCACGAACCTGTTTCCGAGGACGCCTGATGACCCGACCCCATCTGCTCGACGCGCTACGTGACCGGGTGCTGCTCTGCGACGGCGCCATGGGCAGCCGCGTGCAGGCGCTGCCGCTCGATGTCGAGCGCGACTATTGGAACCAGGAGAACTGCACGGAGGTGCTGAACCTGTCTCGCCCGGATCTGGTACGCGACATCCACCGCGGCTACTTCGAGGCCGGCGCGGACATGGTGGAAACCAACACCTTCGGCGGCTCGCCCATCACGCTGGGCGAATTCGGCCTGGGCGAGCGGGCGCACGAGATCAACAAGATCGCGGCGGAACTGGCGCGGGAAGCGGCGGAGGGCTTTTCGGACGGGCGGCACCGCTGGGTGGTCGGCAGCATCGGGCCGGGCACCAAGCTGCCCAGCCTCGGTAACATCGCCTATGACCCTTTGGAGGCGGCGCTCGCCGAGCAGTCGCGCGGGCTGATCGAGGGCGGGGTCGATGCCATCCTGATCGAGACCTGCCAGGACACGCTGCAGATCAAGGCCGCGGTGAACGGCGCCAAGATTGCCCGGGCGGAGGCTGGCACGGACACGCCGATCTTCGTGCAGGTGACGGTGGAAACCACCGGCACGCTGCTGGTCGGCCCGGATATCGCCGCCGCGGCCACGGTGGTGCATGCGCTCGACGTGCCGCTGATCGGGTTGAACTGCGCCACGGGGCCGCAGGAAATGTCGGAGCACGTGCGCTGGCTCGCCGCCAACTGGCCCGGCCTGCTGTCGGTGCTGCCCAACGCCGGCCTGCCGGAGTTGGTGGACGGGCGCACGCGCTACCCGCTCGACCCCGAGCAGATGGCGAGCTGGATGGAGCGGTTCATCCAGGAGGACGGGCTCAACCTGATCGGCGGCTGCTGCGGCACTGACACACCGCATATCCAGGCGTTGGATGCCATGCTACGCCGCCGGGGCGAGGGTTCGCGCCCGGCACCGGTCCTACGCAAGCCAGTGTGGGTGCCGAGCGTCGCCAGCCTTTATGGGCAAACGGCGCTTCGCCAGGAAAACAGCTACTTTTCCGTTGGCGAACGCTGCAACGCCAACGGGTCCAAGAAATGGCGGGAATTGCAGGAACGCGGCGATTGGGACGGCTGCGTGTCGGTCGGGCGGGATCAGGTGGCGGAAGGGTCCAACAGCCTGGACGTGTGCACCGCCTTTGTCGGCCGCGACGAGGTGGCCGAGATGAACGAGGTCATCACCCGGTTTACCAGCAGCGTGAACTCGCCGCTCGTCATCGACAGCACGGAAACGCCCGTGCTGGAAGCGGCGCTGCGGCTGCACGGCGGCAAGCCGATCATCAACTCGATCAACTTCGAGGACGGCGAGCAAGCTGCGCACGACCGCATGGTCTTGGCCAAGAAGTTCGGCGCGGCGGTGATTGCGCTGACCATCGACGAGACCGGCATGGCCAAGACGCCGGAAGCCAAGCTCGCCATTGCGCGGCGCCTTGTTGAGTTCGCCTGCGGCAAGCATGGCTTGCCGCAGCCGGACCTGCTGATCGATCCCCTCACCTTCACCGTCGCCACCGGCAACGAGGACGACCGCAAGCTCGGTCAGTGGACGCTGGAAGGGATCAAGCTGATTCGGGACGCTTTCCCCGACATCCAGATCATCCTGGGCCTGTCCAATATCAGCTTCGGCCTCAACCCGGCGGCGCGCGCCGTGCTGAACTCGGTGTTCCTCGACCATGCCGTGCGCGCCGGCATGACGGGCGCCATCGTGCACGTGAGCAAGATCAGGCCCTTGCACCTCATTGCTCCCGAGGAAGTGCAAGTGGCCGAGGACCTGCTGTTCGACAGGCGGCGGGAGGGCTACGACCCGCTGCAGCGTCTCCTGGAACTGTTCGCCGACCGCAAGCTGGCGGACGTGGCGAAAAAGGCGCGGGCCGACACGGTGGAGGGCCGGCTCAAGGACCGCATCGTGGACGGCGACCGCAAGGGTCTGGCGGAGGAATTGGACGAGGCGATGCTGACCCAGGCGCCGCTCGACATCATCAACAACGTGCTGCTCGACGGCATGAAGGTGGTGGGGGAACTGTTCGGCGCGGGCAAGATGCAGTTGCCCTTCGTGCTGCAGTCGGCCGAGACGATGAAGGCCGCGGTCGCCCACTTGGAGCCGCACATGGAGCGGGTCGCCGGGCAGGAGAAGGGCACCATCGTGCTGGCCACCGTCAAGGGGGACGTGCACGACATCGGCAAGAACCTGGTCGATATCATCCTGACCAACAACGGTTACCGGGTGGTCAACCTCGGCATCAAGGTGCCGCTCGCCGACATGGTGGCCGCCGCGAAGGAGCACCATGCCCATGCCATCGGCATGTCGGGCCTGCTGGTGAAAAGCACGGTCGTGATGCGGGAGAACCTGGAGGAGATGGGGCGCCAGGGGCTTGAAATCCCCGTCGTGCTGGGCGGCGCCGCGCTCACCCGCAACTACGTCGAGGACGACTGCGTGCGGGCCTATGCCTCTGGGCGGGTCGCTTATGCCCGGGATGCGTTCGACGGGCTGAGCCTGATGGACAAGGTGACGGGCAACGGCTTCGACGACTACCTGGCCGCCGTGCAGGCCAAGCGGGCCGGCAAGGCGCGCAACACGCAGCGCATGCTGGGCCAGGCCGACCAGCGCGCCTACCGACCGGTCGATGTCGCAGCGGTGCAGGCGCGTCGGCGCCGGCTGACGGCCGAGGTGCCGCCGCCCACGCCGCCGTTCTGGGGCGCGCGGATGATCGAGGCGGCGCCCAAGGCGGTGATCCCGTTCCTGAACGAGCGGTCGCTGTATCAATTTCAGTGGGGCTTCCGCAAGCAGGGCAGGACGCTGGAGGATTTCCTGGGTTGGGCCAAGCAGGAACTGCGCCCGGTGATGCGCCGGATGCTGGCGATCTGCGAGGCGGACAGCATCCTGCGTCCCCAGGCGATCTACGGCTACTGGAAGGCTGCCGGCCAAGGTAATGATCTCATTGTATTCGAGCATGATGGGCAGACCGAGCTGTGCCGCTTCTCCCTGCCCCGCCAACCCAAGGAGGACGGCGAGTGCATCGCCGACTTCTTCTACGACGTGGACGACGAGGAGCGTGACGTGATCGGCCTGCAGGTCGTCACCGTGGGGCAGAAGGCGTCCGACACGGCGCGGCTGTGGTTCGAGGACAACCGCTACCAGGACTACCTTTACCTGCACGGCCTTTCGGTGGAGGTGGCGGAGGCGATGGCGGAGTACACCCACAAGCGCATTCGGGCCGAGCTGGGCTATGCCGGGGAGGACGACCGCGACATCGAGCGCATGCTGTCCCAGCATTACCGCGGGTCGCGCTACTCCTTCGGCTACCCGGCCTGCCCCAAGCTGGAGGACCAGGCACCGTTGCTGCGCCTGCTGGGCGCCGAGCGGATCGGCGTATCGCTGTCGGACGAGTGGCAACTGCACCCGGAGCAGTCCACGAGCGCCATCGTCGTGCTGAACCCGCGGGCGAAGTACTTTTCGGTGTAGCCCTCGCCTGCTAATCCGGTCCGGCGATAGGCGCAGGGGCAGCTTTGGACCAGATCGGGCGCATCGCCGGCATCACGATCATCATCGGCGTCGCCGTGCTGGCGATGAAGGCGGCGGCGTGGTGGCTGACCGGCAGCGCCGCGCTGTACTCGGACGCGCTGGAAAGCGTGGTCAACGTGGTGGCGAGCCTGGTCGCTTTCGGAGCGCTGCGCCTCGCGGCCCGGCCGGCCGACGCGAACCATCCATACGGGCATGACAAAGTCGAGTTCTTTGCCGCGGTGATCGAGGGCGTGCTGATCATCGTCGCCGCCGGGTCGATCCTGCAGCATGCCTGGGCGACCTGGAGCGAGCCGGTGTCGTTGCAGCAGCCCTGGCTCGGATTGGGGATCAACGCCCTGTCTACCGCGGTCAATGCGGGCTGGGCGGCCGTGCTGGTGCGGGCGGGCAAGCGGCACCGCTCGCCGGCGTTGCGGGCTGACGGGCGGCATCTGTGGACGGACGTGGTGACGTCGGTCGGCATCGCGTCCGGGCTGGTGCTGGCGGTGCAGACCGGGCTGCATTGGCTCGACCCAGCGCTGGCCGTAGGGGTTGCTGTCAGCGTGCTGTGGTCCGGCGTGCGATTGGTGACGGACAGCGTCGGCGGCCTAATGGACGCGGCGCCCGCCGGGGTGATCGTGGAGCGCATCCGCCTGCTGGTCGGCCAGCACGCCGACGGCGCCATCGAGGCGCACGACCTGCGCACCCGGCACGCCGGGCGGCTGACCTATCTTGAGTTCCACCTCGTGGTGCCCGGCGACATGCGGGTGGCGGAGGCGCACGCGATCTGCGACCGGATCGAGGCGGCGCTGAAAGCCGAAGTCGAGGGCCTGGTCATCACCATCCACGTCGAGCCGGAACTAAAGGCCAAGCACAGCGGCGTGCTGGTCCTGTGATGGCGCCCTTTGGATGAAAGCCTGGGTTGTGCCGGCGTCGGCGGCGCTGCACCTCGCGGCCATCGCGGCGCTGCTGCCCTGGCCCGCCGGGCGCGTGGATGGCACGGCGGAAACGGCGCCCGTCGAGGTCGAGCTGGTACAGCAGCCCGACGCCACCCAGGGCGTTCCGGCCAGCGCTCCCAAGACGGAGGCCACCAGCGTGCCGCCGGTTCAGCAACCCGCCCCGCCCGAACCGGAGGCGCTGCCGGTGCCGGCCGTCACCCCTGCCCCGGCCGCAAAACCAGCCGCTGCCGCCGTCAACCTCGGAGACGCCGAGGAAACCCGCGACGGCATGGACGTGACCGGACGCGGCGTGATCCCGCCGCGCCCAGACAGCGCGTTCCGCAACCAGCCCCCGGCTTATCCCCTTGAAGCGGCGCGGCAGCGCGCGCAAGGGACCGTGACGCTGCTGATCCACGTTTCGGCGCAGGGCCGGCCGCAGGATGTGGTCATCGCCAACAGCAGCGGCGCCGAAAGCCTGGACCGCGCGGCGCGCAACGCCGTGCGGCGCTGGCGCTTCACCCCGGCGCAGGTCCGGGGCACGCCGGTGCCGTTCGACTACTCGCTCGACATCCGTTTCATCCTTGGGGACAAGCCATGATCAGAATCGACAAGGTCGTGACCCGCGGCGGCGATGGCGGGGAAACTTCGCTGGGCGACGGCGCCCGCGTGCCGAAGGACGCCCTGCGCGTCGAAGCCTACGGCACCGTTGATGAGGCGAACGCGGTGATCGGGTTGCTGCGCCTGCACACTGCGAATGACCCGGAAGCCGACGCCATGCTGGCCCGCATCCAAAACGACCTATTCGATGTGGGCGCCGACCTTTGCGTGCCGGGCGCCGCGGGCGAGCGCCTGCGGGTGACGGACGCGCCGAGCGCGCGATTGGAGGCCGAGGTCAGTACGATGAACGCGGCCCTGCCGGCGCTCACCAGCTTCATCCTGCCCGGTGGCACCCCGGCGGCCGCCCATGCTCACCTGGCGCGCACCATCGTGCGCCGGGCCGAACGCTTGGTGGTGCGCTTGTCCCGTGAAGAGGAAGTGAACGCGGCGGTGATCCGGCTGCTGAACCGGCTATCGGATCACATGTTCGTGCTTGGCCGCCGGCTCAACCCCGGCGGCGACGTGCAGTGGGTTCCCGGCGCGAACCGGTAGGCTCAGGCCGCCCCGGAGACGTAAGCCTTGAGGCTGTCCACCTCCTGCTCCTGTTGGCTGAGCCGGGCCTTCACGATGTCGCCGATGCTGACAAGGCCAACCATCCGGTCGCCGTCCATGACAGGCAAGTGGCGGAACCGCCCATGGGTCATCATCTCCGTTGCCTGAATCAAGGTTGTGGCGTGCGTGACGGTTTTCAGGTTTCGCGTCATCAGTTGCGCCGCCGTCATCGACAGGGTCCGGCTACCATGTTCGGCCAGGCTGCTGACGATGTCTCGCTCGCTGACGATGCCGAGGAGCTGCTGCGCGGCGTCCATCACAACCAGCGCGCCGATGCGCCGGGCGGCAAGCTGTTCCGCCACCTCGGCGATCGTCGCGGTTGGGGCGATATGGGCAATTTCGTGACCTTTGTGCTTCAAGATTGCAGCGATCGTCATGGCGAGCCTCCCTTACCGAGATCGGGATGCTGCACACCTGCCGGGCTGCATTGCAAACGGTGAGTGAGCAGCCGCAGCAATCCGTTCCTATTGCAAAATTAAGCTACTCCGCAGCGTGCGCCAGGGCTGGGCTGAGCTGGGTGGCAACCAACTCGGCGAAGCGGCCCTGCCGCGCCAGGAGCTGATCGAAGCTGCCGCGCTCCACCACACGCCCCTGATCGAACACAAGGATTTCGTCGGCGTCGCGCACGGTGCTGAGCCGGTGGGCGATGATGAAGGTGGTGCGGCCCTTCATCAGCGTGGCCATGGCACGCGACACCCGGGCCTCCGTCGCGGCATCAAGCGCGCTGGTCGCCTCGTCCAGGATCAGGATCGGCGGGTCCTTCAGCAGCGCGCGGGCGATGGCCAGGCGCTGGCGCTGGCCGCCGGACAGGGTGGCGCCACGCTCGCCGACCACCGTGTCATAGCCCTGGGGCTGGCGGATGATGAACTCGTGCGCGTCAGCCTGGCGGCAGGCGCGTTCGATGTCTTCGTCGGTCGCATCGAACCGGCCGATGCGCAGGTTCTCCCGGATCGAGCGGTTGAACAGCATGCTTTCCTGGAACACCACGCCGATGGAGCTGCGCAGGCTTTCGAGCGACACGTCGCGCAGGTCCTGCCCGTCGATTTTGATGGTGCCGTGCACGGGGTCCCACAGGCGTTGCAGCAGGTTCATCACGGTTGATTTGCCGGCGCCGGTCTGGCCGACGAGGGCCACGGAGGTGCCGGGCCGCGCGGTGAACGACACGTCCGTCAGGATGTTGGGACCGCCCGGGTAGGCGAAGCCCACCTTGTCGAAGCGGACCTCGCCGTGCGGCGCCAGGAGTTCCGCCGCGTTCGGGCGCTCCGGAACGGAGGATTTCGCGTCCAGCACCCCGAAGAAATCCTCCAAGATCGGCATCTGGAGGAACAAGCGGGACGCGAACTGCACCGCCGATTCCAGGCGGCCGATCAACAGCGTGGCAAAGCCCATGAAGGACACGATCTCGCCCACCGTCGCCTTGCCCTGGATGTGCAGCACGGTGCCGATCAGCACGATGGCGATCACCGCGAGCGTGCTGGCGGCGCGGGTCAGCACGTTGACCACGGCCCACCAGTTCAGCACGGGGAACTGGTAGCGGATCACGTCGTCGATGATCTGGCCGAAGATGCGGCTTTCGGCGGCAAGGCGGGTAAAGGACTGCACGACCATGACGTTGGCCAGGGCGTCCTGCGCCGTGCCGGCCAGGTGCGAGTGGTAGTGTTCGACCCGGCGCTGCCCGGCTTCCGTCTTTCGCACCACCGCAACCGTCAGCGCGACGAACACCACCACCAGGACCACCAGGGTCAGAGCGAGGCGCCAGTTCAGCAAGAAGGTGAACGGCAGCAGGACGATCACCGCGACGTAGGTGGAAAGCTGGTCCTTGAAGAAGGTGAGCCAAAGCCCGAACAGCGCGTCCGATCCGCCCAGCATGACCTTCATCAAGCGCCCAGAGTGGATGTCGCCGTGAAAGGACAGCGGCAGCGACAGGACATGGCTGAAGTAGCGGTTCATGACCTGCAGGCGGTTGTGGTGCGCCATGCGCTCGGAATGCAAGGAGGTCGCGATGTTGGCGGCGATGGCCGACGCGCCCACCGCGAACCAGATGCCCAGCAACGCGGCGGACTGCGACCAAAGCTGGTCCGACGAAAGCTGGTCGGACCGCGTCAGCAAGCCGATCACCCGGCCGAACAGCACGGGGTCCAGGAACTGCAGCCCGGCCACGATGATGTTCGCCCCGCCCAGCATGATTGCCAAGCGCTTGTCGGATCGCAAGACGGCAAGAGCCTGCCGGTAGATTTTGATGAAACGCATGACGCCATCCGCTGCGAGCAAAGGTGACCGGGCAAGCGCGCCTCTCAGCGACGCGCAACGGCATCTACGCGCAGATCACGGCAACATGAGGGCAGGCACAAAAGAAATTTTGAAATCAGCGGAGTCAGGCCCGCTGCGCCCGAAACCATACAGAGGGGCTGGCGAACTCGTCCTGCGCCGCAACCGTCAGGATTTCGCGGGAGCCGGCCTCAGCGGTGCGGCGCAGCAGGCCATGAACCGCGCTCCCAGCCGCTTCAAGCGCGGCCTGCGCCTGGCCGGTCCGCAGGTGGTGGAACAGGAACAGGGCGGCTACCGCGTCGCCGGCGCCGTTCACCGACAACGGCAGCAGCGGCGTGCGCAGCAGGTAGGCGCCTTCCGCATCGACGGCCAGCATGTCCACCACGTCCGGCGGCGTGTCGCCGGTCTGCAGGCTGGTGACCAGCACGGTCCGCCGGCCGCCCGGCGCCATCATCGCCCGCATCCGCGCCACCGCGTCAAGCGCGTCGCCGAGCGTGGCGCAGGGCACGCCGGTCAGGTGCTCCAGCTCGAACTGGTTGGGGGTCAGGATGTCGGCGGCGGGCACGGCGTGGTCGCGCAGCAGCTCGGCGATGCCCGGGCGGACGAAAACGCCGCGCCCATGGTCGCCGATCACGGGATCGCAGCAGTACAGCGCGGCCGGGTTGGCGGCGCGGACCCGGGCCACGGCGTCCAGGATGGCTGCGCCGATCCCCGGATCGCCCATGTAGCCGGACAGCACCGCGTCGCAGGACGGCAGCACGCCGCGGGCGGCGATGCCGTCCACCAGGTCCCGCACCGCCGCCCCGGTGAACACCTGGCCGGTCCAGGCGCCGTAGCCCGTATGGTTGCTGAACTGCACGGTGTTCACCGCCCAAACCTCGGCGCCCAGCCGCTGCAGCGGGAACACGGCCGAGGCGTTGCCGACATGGCCGTAAGCGACCCAGGATTGGATGGACAGGATGTTCACGGTGCAACCCCGGGCCGCTATGCGCAGCGGCCCCCATCCACCGGGAGCAGCACGCCGGTGATGAAGCTGGAAGCGTCCTCGGCAAGCCACAGGCAGGCGTTGGCGATGTCAGCCGGCGTGCTCATGCGGCCGAGCGGGATGGTGGACAGGAAGCGGGCGCGGTTCGCCGGGGTGTCCGGGACGCCCATGAACTCGGTCAGCAGGTTGGTGGCGCCGATCACCGGGCACACCGAGTTGACCCGGATGTTGTCGGGGGCAAGCTCGGTCGCCATGCATTGCGTGATGGTGTTCACCGCGCCCTTGCTCCCGTTGTACCACACGAGGCCAGGGCGCGGCCGGATGCCGGCGGTGCTGCTGATGTTGATCAGCGACCCGCCCCGGCCCTGCCGCTGCATGGCCGGCACGGCCGCCTGCGCCATCCAGTAGATCGACTTGACGTTCACGGCGTAAACCCGGTCGAACTCGTCCACGCCCACATCCAGCATCGGGCGGTTGCGGTGCGTGGTGCCGGCATTGTTCACCACGATGTCGAGCCCGCCGAAGTGCCGCGTGGCCGTATCGACCATGGCCTGCACGTCCGGCCCGCGGCTCACGTCGCCGGGCACCGCGACGGCCGCGGCGCCGATGTGGCCCGCGACTGTTTCTGCGGCCTCAACCCGCAGGTCGGCGCAAACGACCTGCGCCCCTTCCGCGGCGAACAGCCGGGCGATGCCCTCCCCGAACCCGCCGCCCGCGCCGGTCACCAGCGCCACCTTGCCCTGTAGCCGCATCGCCGTTCCCCCCCTTTGCAGCGGGGCACGCTAATCGCCGGGCACGGCGGCGGCAACGGGGTTGCGGCCCCGCCCGCGCCCGCTTATCCGGCGTTCTGGACAACCGAGCAGGAGCCTGCCCATGCCCGACCCGTTGCTATTCCAGCCGATTACCTTCCGGTCGGTGACGGCGCGCAACCGCATCGCGGTTTCGCCGATGTGCCAGTACTGCGCGACAGACGGGCTGGGGGATGACTGGCACATCCAGAACCTCGGCGCCAAGGCGATGGCCGGTCCGGGCTTCGTGTTCACGGAAGCGACGCACACCTCCGCCATTGGCCGGATCACGCTGGGGTGCCTGGGGCTGTGGGATGCCGAACAGTTGGCATTCCTGCGCCGGGTCACGAGGCTGATCGAGTACGGCGGGGCGGTGCCGGGCATTCAGATCAGCCATGCCGGGCGCAAGGCCAGCAGCCAGCGGCCGTGGGAAGGCGGGCATGCCCTGCTGCCGGACGATGGCGGCTGGGTCCCGCTGGCCGCGAGCGCCCTGCCGTTCCATGCCGACGCGATCACGCCGCACGCCATGGATGGGGAAGAAATCCGCGGCGTCGTTTCGGAGTTCGCGCATTCCGCCCGGTTGGCGCGGGAAGCCGGGTTCCGCGTGGTGGAGCTGCACGCGGCGCACGGCTACCTGCTGCATTCGATGCTGTCGCCGATTTCCAACCAGCGCAATGACCGGTATGGCGGGGACCTGGCCGGGCGCGCGTCCATGCTGATGGAGGTGATCGACGCCGTGCGGGCGGAGTGGCCCGATGACCTGCCGCTGTTCGTGCGGCTGTCCTGCACCGATTGGATGCCCGGCGGGTTGACCATGGACGACGCGGTGCAGCTCGGCCGCTGGCTGCGGGCGCGGGGCGACGTGGACCTGATCGACTGTTCCACCGGCGGCGTGTCGCCCGCGGCCCGCATCCCGTCGGTGCATCCGGGCTACCAGGTGCCGTTCGCTGAGCGGGTGCGGGCCGAGGCGGGGATCGCCACGGGCGCGGTCGGCATGATCCGAGGCGCCGAGCAGGCGGCGGAGATCGTCGCCAATGGTCGCGCCGACCTGGTGTTCGTCGCGCGGGCCGTGCTGGCAGACCCGGCCTGGACGCTGCGGGCGGCCGAGGCCCTAGGAGTCCGGATCGAGCTCGTCAAGCAGTATCAGCGCGCCCGTACCTGAGACCTTCTGCGCCCAGCCCTGACGGCTTGTGGCGCGGTGGCAGACGCGGCTATACCCTGCGGCTTCGCCGCCGGTCGGTATCGGCGGCCCCATGGAGCGCATGCTATGAAGCCCGGCATACACCCGGATTACCACGAGATCACCGTCATCATGACCGATGGCACCCAGTTTAAGACGCGCACCTGCGCCGGCAAGGCCGGCGACACCATGCGGCTGGACATCGACCCGAAGTCGCACCCTGCCTGGACCGGGGTGCAGCGCCTGATGGACACGGGCGGCCAGGTTGCCAAGTTCAACAAGAAATTTGCCGGCCTGGGCATCCGCAAGTAGCCGCCCGCCGCGCTTTTTTCGCGAAGAACCAGGCGCCGCACCCTCTTGAACCGGGGTGCGGCGCTTTCTATTTCTTCATCGTTCGAGGCGCCCATCCGGGGCCACGAAGCCTAAATCGAACCGGCTCGTTCGGGCGGTTCATCTACAGGACCTTGCTTTTTGGAGGTTTATTTTATGACGTACGATTTCGCTCCGCTGTTCCGTACTGCCATTGGTTTCGACCGCATGGCCCGCCTCGCCGGCGCGGCCCAGGAAACGGTGTCGCAGTCCTACCCGCCCTATAACATCGAGCGCATCGGTGACGACAGTTATCGCCTGACTATGGCGGTGGCCGGTTTCGCGCCGGATGACCTTGAGCTGACAGTGCGGGAGAACTCGTTGGTCATCACCGGTCGCGTCAAGGCCGAAACTGAGGCTGGCGAAGTTTTGTTCCGCGGCATCGCGGGCCGCGCGTTTGAGCGTCGGTTCGTGCTGGCTGACCACATCGTGGTCGACGGCGCCGATCTGCAAAACGGCTTGTTGCACGTCGGCCTGAAGCGTGTGGTGCCGGAGGCGCTGAAGCCCCGCCGCATCCAGATCGGCAGCGCCGCGCAGGCGACGCCGGTGATCGCGAACGACAGCAAGGACGCCTCGCAGGCTGCCTAACGGCCGCGAGTTGGATAAGGGCCGGGCCAAATGCCCGGCCCGTTTGCTTTCATGAACGCTTGAATACGCTGTCTGCTGCCGCGCGGTGCCCCTGCTTGCGGGTGATCTCCTGCTCCGCCCGGACAATCTCGCTGCGCAGGTCTGCAATGTAGGCTTCCAGTTCCGCAACGCCCAATGCGTCAAGCACCGGTCGCGTAAGCTGCGCCCTTGGCCGCGGTGCCTCGTCCTCGGTCAACCCGTTCCCCATGTGCTCCCTCGTCGACAGATTGCTTGACCCTCGGGACACCGCGGGTCCATATCCCGGTTTTTCATGTTGGACCGCCTTGCCCCGCTATGGCTGCCGTGCGGCGTCGAAGGACAGAAGTAATGAGCCTCCCGTTGATGCCAAAGGCTACCGCCGTTTGGCTGATTGAAAAGACCGCGTTGACGTTCACGCAGATTGCCGAGTTCTGCGGCATGCACCCGCTTGAGGTGCAGGCGATTGCCGATGGCGAGGTGGCTCAGGGCATCGTCGGCTACGACCCGATCGCCAACAGCCAGTTGACCACGGAGGAGATTAAGCGCTGCGAGGCCGATCCCGCGGCGCGTCTCAAGCTGATTCCGGCCAACAACCCGATCAACAAGCGGTCACGCGGGGCGCGCTACACCCCGGTGGCCAAACGCAACGACCGACCGGACGCCATCGCCTTCGTGATACGGAACTTTCCGCAATTGAGCGAGGCCCAGGTCATCAAGCTGCTCGGCACGACCAAGGACACCATCCAGAAGGTACGCGAGCGCAGCCATTGGAACAGCACCAACATCAAGCCGCGCGATCCCGTGATCCTGGGCCTGTGCACGCAAACCGATCTGAACGCGATGGTCACCCAGGCCAATGAGCGTTTAGCGCGCGACGGCAAGGCTGTGCCGGTTCCTCCTCCTCCCGAAGCCGATGAGGCCGCCTGAACCAGGCAGGCGGCCCGCAGGCTTGCGCTTGGCCGATCGGGCTTAGCTGCGCAACCGCTCCATCTCCTCTTTCAGCTTCAGCTTCTCAACCTTGAGCCGCGCCAACGCATCGCTATCCGGCTGGGGGCGCTGGTCCTCGTCCGCGATGCGGTGCTCCAGGGTCGCATGACGCTCCTTGAGGGTCTCGATGTGGGCCTGCAGGTTCATGGTGCCTCCTCGTAAATTCGTCTTGCTTAGGCCGCAGCGCCGGCTGCGCCGTCGCTGCCTGACAACGCTAATATCGCTATGCGGTCGAATGCCATATGAATCGAGAATGACACGAAAACGGGAACGACGGCGAGAGATGCTCCGCCCATCCAAGTTGCGTGGCATCCAGAAAGTCGCCGTGGTAATGGCACGGCATGCTGACCGACCGTGACTCCCTGCTGCGCCAACTGCACGAACTGCGCAGCGAGCATCGTGATCTTGACACCGTGATCGCCCGGCTGTCCGAGGCCGGGACAGACCAACTGCACCTGCAGCGGCTCAAGAAGCGCAAGCTGCTGTTGAAGGACGAGCTGTCCTGGCTGGAAAGCCGGCTGATCCCGGACAACATCGCTTGATGTTGGTCCCGGACAACATCGCCTGATGCCGGACTGGGCGACCGCCGCGCAGGTCGGCCTGATCATGGGCAGCCAGTCCGATTGGGCGACAATGCAGCATGCGGCCGAGGTGCTGACCCGGCTCCACGTCGCACATGAAGCCCGCATCGTGTCGGCGCACCGGACGCCTGACCGCCTTTCGGAATACGCCAGGGCGGCCCACGAGCGTGGCTTGCGGGTGATCATTGCCGGGGCTGGCGGCGCCGCGCATCTGCCGGGCATGTGTGCGGCCTGGACCTCCCTGCCGGTGCTGGGCGTGCCGGTCGAGAGCCAGGCGCTGAGCGGCATGGACAGCCTGCTGTCCATCGTGCAGATGCCGGCGGGCGTTCCCGTGGGAACGCTGGCGATTGGCCGGGCGGGCGCGGTGAACGCCGGGCTGCTGGCCGCCGCGATCCTGGCGCTCGCCGACCCGGCGCTTGCCGCGCGCTTGAACGACCTGCGGGCCGAGCAGACTGCCGCGGTCGCCCACGCGCCCGAGGGCTGAGGCGGTGCCGGCGCTGCCGCCCAACGCGACGATCGGCATTATCGGCGGCGGCCAGCTCGGCCGCATGTCCGCCATGGCCGCGGCCCGGCTGGGCTACCGCTGCCATATCCTGACGCCGGAGCCGGACAGCCCGGCAGCCCAGGTCTCGGCCGCCTGCACCTTGGGCGATTACGAGGACCCGGTCGCCTTGCGGCGCTTCGCCGAGGCCGCCGATGTCATCACCTTCGAGTTCGAGAACGTGAGCGCCGCCGGGCTGGAGCTGTTGGCCTCCTTACGGCCTGTGCACCCCGCCCCGGCCGTGCTGCGCATCAGTCAGGATCGGGTGCTGGAAAAGAGCTTTCTGGCCGACGCCGGAGTGCCGACGGCACCGTGGCGAGCGGTGGAGACGCTTCCGGACCTGCACGCCGCCGTGGACGCGCTGGGCCTGCCGGCCGTGCTGAAAACCACCCGGCTCGGTTATGACGGCAAGGGACAGGCCGTGCTGCAGGCGCGGGAGGACATCGAACCCGCATGGGCGGCGCTCGATCCCAAGCCTTTGATCCTTGAAGGGTTCGTCAACTACGCTTGCGAGATCAGCGTCATCGTTGCCCGCGGGGCGGACGGCGCCGGCACGGTGTTTGACGCAATGGAGAACCGGCACCGCGGCGGCATTCTCGACCTCACCTTGGCGCCGGCCCGGGTGGCGCCGGGCACGGCCACCGAGGCGCAACGGGTCGCCTGGCGCGTGGCCGACACGCTGGCCATGGTCGGCCTGCTGGCGGTGGAGATGTTCGTGGACCCGTCCGGGCGCGTGCTGGTCAACGAGATCGCACCGCGCCCGCATAACTCCGGTCATTGGACCATCGACGCCTGCCCGGCGAGCCAGTTCGAGCTGCATGTCCGCGCCGTGGCCGGCCTGCCGCTGCCGCCGGGCCGGCGGCATGCGGACGCCGTAATGAAGAACCTGGTCGGGCCGGAGGAGGCCGCACTTTGGTCGCAGGTCGTCGCGACCCCCGGCCTGATCCCGCACCTTTACGGCAAGGCAGAGGCTAGGCCCGGCCGCAAGATGGGCCATGCGACCCGGCTGTTCCCCTTGAACGGCCTACCGGACGACGAAGGCATCCGGCGGGCGCTCGGCTGCCTCGCGCCGGCCTGACCGGCGCTCCGGCTTGTAGTCGGGCGGGCCAAATGCGATTGTCCCGGCGAAGGCGACGGGCCCGGCTTGGGCCAGCTCAACGAGGACCGCATGGCCAGGATCAAGGTGGCAACCCCCGTCGTCGAGCTCGACGGCGATGAGATGACGCGCATCATCTGGGGCTTCATCAAGGACAAGCTGATCCTCCCCTACCTTGATATTGACCTAAAATACTATGACCTCGGCATCGAATACCGGGACCAGACCGATGACAAGGTCACGGTCGATGCCGCCAACGCCATCAAGCAATACGGCGTCGGCGTGAAGTGCGCGACCATCACGCCGGACGAGGCCCGGGTCACGGAATTCAAGCTGAAGAAGATGTGGCGCAGCCCGAACGGCACCATCCGCAATATCCTGGACGGCACCATCTTCCGCGAACCCATCATCTGCAGCAACGTGCCCCGCCTGGTGCCGCACTGGAGCCATCCCATTGTCATCGGGCGCCACGCCTACGGCGACATCTATCGCGCAACCGAGCGGAGGATCCCCGGACCCGGCAAGGTCACGCTGACCTACCATCCGCCCGGCGGCGAGCCGGAGATCATGGACGTCTTCGACTTCAAGGGTCCCGGCGTCGCCTTGGGTATGCACAACACCCGTGCGTCCATCGAGGGCTTCGCCCGCGCGAGCTTCAATTACGGCATCGCCCGCAGGTATCCCGTTTACTTGTCTACCAAGAACACGATCCTGAAAGCCTATGACGGCATGTTCAAGGACGTGTTCCAGGAGATCTACGAGGCCGAGTTCGCGGCCGAGTACAAGAAGCTCGGCCTGACCTATGAGCATCGCCTGATCGACGACATGGTGGCCAGCGCGCTCAAGTGGAACGGCGGCTACGTTTGGGCGTGCAAGAACTATGACGGCGACGTGGAAAGCGACATCGTGGCCCAGGGCTTCGGCAGCCTCGGCCTGATGACCAGCGTGCTGATGAGCCCGGACGGCAAGACGGTTGAGAGCGAAGCTGCGCACGGCACGGTGACGCGTCATTACCGCGAGCATCAGAAGGGGCGGGAAACCAGCACCAACCCCATTGCCTCCATCTTTGCCTGGACCCGCGGCCTGGCCTATCGTGGCCAGTTCGACTCGACGCCCGAAGTCACGCGCTTCGCGGACACCCTGGAACGTGTGTGCGTCGAGACGGTCGAGAGCGGCGCCATGACCAAGGACCTTGCCATCCTGATCGGCAAGCAACAGCCGTGGCTCAACACGCAGGACTTCCTGGACCGCATCGACGCCAACCTGCAGGCGGCCATGGCGGTGTCGAAAGCCGCCTGACACCAGCATACCCGCCGACGTTTTGAAGGAAGAATGCTCATGGATGGACTGCAAGGCTTGACACGCTACCCCCTGCCCCGGCGCAGCGTGATGATGACCGGGTTGATCAGCGGCTTCACGCTCGCGACCACCCGGGTGGAGGCGCAGGCGATCCATACCGATGCGGCCGGCCTTGTCGCCGGGGAAACCACGGTTCCGACCGACAAGGGCGACTTGCCGGCGTACTTCGCCCGACCGGACGGCTCCGGGCCGTTCCCGACCGTGCTGGTCATCGAGGAAATCTTCGGCGTCCACGAGTACATCAAGGACACCTGCCGGCGGTTAGCGAAGGCCGGATACCTCGCGGTGGCGCCGGAGTTGTATGCGCGGATTGGCGACCTGTCGAAGATGACCGACGTGAGCGCCATTGTCCGCGACGTGATCAGCAAGACGCCGGACGACCAACTCCTGCGGGATTTGGACGCGACGGCGACATGGGCAGCGGCCCACGGGGGCGATCCCAAGCGGTTGGTAGTGACTGGCTTCTGCCGCGGCGGCCGCAATACCTGGCTGTATGCGGCGCACAACCCCGCCTTGAGGGCCGCCGTGGCGTGGTATGGCCCCGTCGGCGGCACCCCGTCCAGCATTCAGCCGCGCAACGCGGCGGACGTCGCGACTGAACTCAAGGCGCCGTTGCTGGGCCTGTACGGCGGGCAGGACGCGGGCATTCCTGTGGCCGACCTGCAGGCCGCCGCCGCGAAGGCAGTCAGCGCGGGCAAGACCGTGCAGATCCATGTTTTCGACGACGCCCCGCACGGCTTCCACGCCGATTACCGGCCGAGCTACCGCAAGGCTGATGCCGAAGCAGGCTGGCAGGAGATGCTGGGGTGGTTCAGCAAGAACCTCGCCTGACCAGCTTGGGCAGCGCCGCCGGGCGGTGCGGGCTAACCCGCCAGCATCGCCCGGATCGCGTCGAATGCGTCCGGAACCGCGTCGGCGTTCGGTCCGCCGGCTTGCGCCAGGTCGGGCCGGCCGCCGCCGCCGGTGCCTCCCAGGGTGCGGCTTGCAGCGCGCACCAGATCCACGGCGCTGAAGCGGGGCAGCAAGTCCGGCGACACCCAGACCACGAGGCTGGCTCGCTGGTCCGCCGTGGAGGCCGCGGCCACCACGCTGCTGCCGATCTGCGTGCCGATGGCCTCGGCCATTCCCTTCAAGTCCCGCGGCGACACCTCGCCGAGGTTGCGCGCTGCAAAAGGCACATCGCCGATCGTCTCAACCGACGCAGCGGCGCCGCCGGTTGCGAGCTTTCGCTGCAGCTCAGCAATCTGCTGTTCGGACTTGCGGCGGTCCTCAATGAGCTGACCAACGCGGTCCACGACCTCGGCCGGGTTCGTGCGCAGCAGGTTGGCCACTTCGGACAGCCTGCGGTCGGCCTCGGCGACGGCAGCGAGGGCGGCATCGCCGGCCACCGCCTCAATGCGGCGTACCCCGGCGCTGACGGCGCCCTCTCCCACGATGCGGAACAGCCCGATGTCGCCGGTCCGCCGGACATGCGTGCCGCCGCACAATTCGACGGAGAACGCCTTCCCGCCCACCGCCGGGCCGCCCATCGACACGACGCGGACCTCATCGCCGTATTTCTCGCCGAACAACGCCATGGCGCCCTCGGCCACCGCAGTCTCTGGGGTCATCAGCCGCGTGGAAACCTCGCTATTCTCGCGCACGCGCGCGTTGACCTCCGCCTCGACCAGGGCCAGATCGGCTCGGCTGATCGGCGTGGGCTGGCTGACATCGAAGCGCAGGCGGTCTGGGGCGTTCAGGCTCCCCTTCTGCGTCACGTGCGGACCCAGGCGCTCGCGAAGCGCGGCGTGCAGCAGGTGCGTCGCGCTGTGATGCGCCCGCACCGCGCCGCGGCGCGCATGATCGACCTCGGCGATGACCGAAGCGCCCAGCGTCGCCGTCCCGCTCTCGACGGTCCCGAATTGCACGAACAGGTCGCCGAGCTTCTTCTGCGTATCCTCGACGCGGATGCGCAGCCCACCCGGCCCGGTCATCACCCCGGCGTCGCCGACTTGGCCGCCGCTTTCCGCGTAGAATGGCGTCTGGTTCAGCACCACGGCAACCGCCTGCCCCGCCTCGGCCTGTTCCACCGCCGCGCCGTCGGCCACGAGCGCCACGATCTCCCCCTCGGAGCTCTCGGTGGTGTAGCCGAGGAACTCCGTGGCGCCCGTCTGCTCGCGCACGTCGAACCAGATGCGCTCGGTCGCGGCATCGCCCGACCCGGCCCATGCCGCGCGCGCCCGCGTCCGCTGTTCCTGCATCGCCACGTCGAACCCGGCCACATCCACGGTCCGCCCTTCCTCGCGCAACGCGTCCTGCGTGAGATCGAGCGGGAAGCCGAACGTGTCGTAAAGTTTGAAAGCGACATCGCCGGGCAGCGCGCCGCCTTCGCCGAGCCGCCGGGTTTCTTCCGACAGCAAGCCGAGGCCACGCTCAAGCATCGCCTTGAACCGGTCCTCCTCAAGCCGCATCGTTTCCACGATCAGCGGCTCGGCGCGCGGCAGTTCCGGATAGGCCGCGCCCATTTGACGGATCAGGGCGGGCACGAGGCGGTGGAACATCGCTTCCTTGGTGCCCATCATGTGCAGATGGCGCATTGCACGGCGCATGATGCGGCGCAGGACGTAGCCGCGCCCATCCTTTGATGGCAGCACGCCGTCGGCGATCATGAACGAAACGCTGCGCAGATGATCGGCCACGACGCGGTGGCTGGTCTGGAACGGCCCGTCCACCGCCTGCCCCGTGACCTCCGCGCTGGCAATCACCAAGGCCCGCATCATGTCGATGTCGTAGTTGTTGTGCTTGCCCTGCATGACAGCGGCAAACCGCTCAAACCCCATGCCGGTGTCGATCGACGGGTGCGGCAGCGGCGTCCGGACACCGGGCGGCCCCTCCTCGAACTGCATGAACACGAGATTCCAAATCTCGATGAAGCGGTCGCCGTCCTCATCCGCGCTGCCGGGCGGCCCGCCGGGGATGTCCTCGCCATGGTCGAAGAAGATCTCCGAGCAGGGACCGCAGGGACCTGTGTCCCCCATGCGCCAGAAATTGTCGGCCGTGGCGATCCGCAGGATGCGGTGGTCAGGCAGCCCGGCGATCTTGCGCCACAGTTCGGCCGCCTGCTCGTCCTCCGAATACACTGTGACCAGCAGCTTCTCCGGCTTGATGCCGAAATCCCGGGTCAGCAGGCTCCAGGCCAGTTCGATGGCGAGCGGCTTGAAGTAATCTCCGAAGCTGAAATTGCCCAGCATCTCGAAGAACGTGTGGTGCCGGGCCGTGTAGCCGACGTTGTCGAGGTCGTTGTGCTTGCCCCCGGCTCGCACGCATTTCTGCGCCGTCGTGGCCCGGACGTACGGGCGCTTCTCCTGTCCGGTGAAAACATTTTTGAACTGCACCATCCCGCTGTTGGTAAACAACAGGGTGGGATCGTTCAACGGCACAAGGGAACTGCTCGGCACCACCTGGTGGCCGTGCCGGGCGAAAAAATCGAGAAACGTTGCACGGATGTCGTTGCTGCTGACCATGGCGGAGGCGGATCGTCCTATGAGGATACGTTCCAGTCCCTACCCCAGGCAGCGTGCGCTGTCATCCGCGCGACGGCCAGAAGGTCAGTGGTTCTTGCCGCGTCCAGTTTTCTGCTGCAGTTCGTCGATTTTCAACGAGGCGTCAGCCTTGTTCAAAGAAGGGTCGAACTCTTCCCCGGCCTCTTCGCAAAGCGTCTTGAGGTAGCTTGCCTGCGCCCCCGTCATCGTCTCGTTGCCGGTTGTCCAGTCATGCGGGTCCTTCTCGACGTTCGACGGCGTTGCCTGATCGTCCGGTCCAGCTTTTGGGTTCGTGCTCATGATTGCCTCAACGTTGAAAGTTCACAAATGTTCCATCAGCGCTGATACGGCAATGGCAGCAAGGTGCTGACCGGCACCTTCTGCAGGCCGGACGCAGTGCTGATGATGACGAGCGCCGCGGCGTCGTAGTCGGTCAGGTTCTCGCGGCACGCGCCGCACGGCGACACCACCGCGATTTCCTGGACCAATTCTTCCGGCTTGGGATGCCGGACAGCCACGGCGCACTCAATGGTGCCGTCCCCGTCCATCACCGCGCGGCCCAGCGCGATGGCCTCCGCGCAGATCGAGAGCCGCCCAACCGTGGCACCCAGGTGCACGCCCGTCCATATCCGCCCGTCCCGGCTGCGCAGCGCGGCGCCGACCGTGTGCCAGAACGGACGGTAATGCCGCAGCAGCACGGTCCGGGCGGCCTCGACGAGTTGGTGGTCCGCCACCGTCAACGGCAAGGCAGCGAGCGGACCCGGCAGCGGCGGGTGGTCCGGCAATCTAGTCGGCCGCCTCCGCGTCGTCGCCCTCCTCCGGCGGGGCCAGCATCGTGTTCGCCACGACGCCAGATTGGTCGCGCACCCGCTTCTCGATCGCCTCCGACATGTCCTTATGGTCGCGCAAGTACTGCTTGGCGTTTTCGCGGCCCTGGCCGATGCGGGTGCTGTCGTAGCTGAACCAGGCACCCGACTTTTCCACGACGCCCGCCTTCACGCCGAGGTCGATCAGCTCGCCGACCTTGCTCACGCCCTCGCCATACATGATGTCGAACTCAACCTGCCGGAACGGCGGGGCCAGCTTGTTCTTGACCACCTTGACCCGGGTCTGGTTGCCGACAACCTCCTCGCGGTCCTTGATCTGGCCGATGCGCCGGATCTCCATGCGGATCGAGGCGTAGAACTTGAGCGCGTTGCCGCCCGTGGTCGTCTCGGGGTTGCCGAACATCACGCCGATCTTGAGCCGGATCTGGTTCAGGAAGATCAACATGGTGTGCGACTTGGCGACGCTGCCGGTCAGCTTGCGCAGGGCCTGGCTCATCAGCCGGGCGTGCAGGCCGACATGGGCGTCCCCCATCTCGCCCTCGAGCTCGGCGCGCGGCACGAGGGCGGCCACGCTGTCCACCACCACGATATCAACCGCGCCGGACCGCACCAGCGTGTCGCAGATCTCAAGCGCCTGCTCGCCGCCGTCGGGCTGGCTCAGCAAAAGGTTGTCGACATCGACGCCGAGCTTGCGGGCATAAACCGGATCGAGCGCATGCTCCGCGTCGATGAACGCGCAGGTGCCGCCGCGCTTCTGCGCTTCCGCCACCGCGTGGAGCGCAAGGGTGGTTTTGCCCGAGCTTTCCGGGCCGTAGATCTCGACCACCCGGCCCCGCGGCAACCCGCCGATGCCAAGCGCCAAGTCCAGGCCCAGCGAACCGGATGGGATGGTCTCGATCGCTTGGTCGCCGGCCTTGGCGCCCATCCGCATGATCGAGCCCTTGCCGAATGCCCGCTCAATCTGCGTCAAGGCCGCATCGAGCGCTTTGTTCTTGTCCATGTTTGATCCTTGTTCCGCCCGTTCGCACGGCCCCATTCGCCCGGCACAGTGTCACACCAGCAAACGAAACCGCAACTATCCGCTGAGCTTCCCTCAAGAGAGTCAGAGATAGGCGGCACAAGGCCTGGATGCAAGAACAAAATGTGAACTTCAGGAACGGCCCCGGGCTTGACCGCGCAGCCGCCAGACATAGGCGATGATCTCCGCGACCGCTTGAAAATGCTCGGCCGGCACCTCGGCTTCCACGTCCAAAGTGTGCAGCGCCCGGGCCAGCGGGGGATTGGCCACCAAGGGCACCCCGTGCTCCGTTGCCAGCGCACGGATTCGCGCGGCGACCTCGTCCATGCCCTTCGCCACTACGCGCGGCGCGGACTGCTTGCTGCGGTCGTAGGCGAGCGCGACCGCGTAGTGGGTCGGGTTGGTGACCACCACGGTCGCCGCAGGAACCGCCGCCATCATGCGCTTGCGGGAGCGGGCCAGGCGCATCTGGCGCAGCTTGGCCTTGAGGTGCGGGTCGCCCTCGCTGTCCCGGTGCTCCTCCTTGATCTCCTGCGCGGTCATCCGCATGCGCTTGGCGAAGCGGAAGCGGACCCAGCCCACGTCGAGCAAGGTGATGCCTGCCTGGCAGGCAAGGACCAGCACGCAAAGATGGATCAAGTCGCGGGTCAAGCGGTCCATCAGGCGCTCGGGCGGCCACATCACCGAGGCGGTGACGCCGGGCAAGGCGTCCGCCAAGGCGCGCCACGCTGCCCAGGCGAGGACGCCGATCTTGGCCAGGGCCTTCAGGGCCTCAACCAGGTTGTTCATGCCGAACACGCGCGACAGGCCGCGCTTCGGGCTGAGCCGGGACAGGTCCGGGGCCAATGCCTTGCCGTGCACCAGGCCGCCAGTTTGCAGCAGGACCGACGCCGCACCCGCCACCAATATGGCGCCGACCAACGGCCCGGCGGTCGTCAGCAGCGCCCAGCCGGCATTCCGCAGGGCTGTCCCGGGCGCCGCGTCCATGGCCAGCATGCGGACCAGCCGCGTCGAAAGGCTGCGGGTCAGCCCGGGTCCGGTCATCACCAGCATCAGGGTCGCGGCCCCCAGCCCGGCGAGGACGGGCAGCTCCCGCGACAGCGGCGTTTCGCCTGACTCCCGGGCACGCCGAAGCCGAGTTTCAGTGGCCGGCTTGTCGCGGTCTTCGGCTTCCGCCCCTTCCGCCACGGCGCGACTCCAGCCTTACAAGCCGGGCAAACCGGACCATGCGGTGTGCACCGCCTCGGTCCAAGCGCCCAGGATGTGCGACGCCAGAACGCCTAGCAGCACGATCCCGCCCAGGATCTGCCCTGGCGTGGCCGCGGTGTAGACCTGCAACTGCGGCACCAGGCGGGCCAGCAGGCCCATTGCCACCTGAAACACCAGCCCCGCCAGCAGGAACGGCGCCGAAAGCCGGAGTGCCAGGCCGAAGCAGGCCATCAGCGCACCCGTGACGCTCTCGGCCAGCGGCCCCGCCGGCAGGGCGGAACCGGGCGGCACAAGCTGGTAGCTTCCGGCCAGCGCGGTGAGCGGCAGGGCGTAAAGCCCGGTTGAGAGGATCACAACAGGCGCCACTATGCCGAACAGCCGGGACATGGCCGCGGATTGGCCACCCAACGCCGGGTCTTGCTGCACGACGCTCGACAGGCCGAGCATGTAGGACACCACCGCCCCTGCCATGCCGAGCGCCATCGCCGGCAGCCGGGCCATCCAACCGAGCAGGGCGCCGACCAATAACTCGGTCGCGACCATCGCGGCCCCGCCCAGGCCGACCTCGGGCACCGCGGGTATCAACGCCGCGACGGCCGGAACCAGGAGCACAGTGATCGCCAGCGTCAGCCCCGCACGAACGGTGGGCGGCGGCTCGGCCTCTCCCAGGCCCGGCAGCAGCATCACTGTCATGCCGGTGCGGGACAGCACGAGGGCGAAGGCAAACGCCCAACCCGGCAGCGCCGCCAGCAGCGCCGCGTCATCCAACGCCCCACCTCCATGGGACGGGGGCGGTCACTGACCGCCGACGACGATCAGGCGGTCCATCAGCACATGGGTGTAGTCCGCCAGGCTGGAGGCCATGAACGGCCCAAGCAGCGCCAACGCGCCGCCCAGCACCAGCAGCTTCGGCAGGAACACAAGGGTGGCCTCGTTGATCTGCGTGACCGCCTGGATCAGCGACACCACCAGCCCGACCGCGAGCGCCGCGACCAGCAACGGGCCGCCAAGCTTCAGCACGATCCACAGTGTTTCCCGGAGGGACGCTGCGATCTCGACGTCATCCATGTCAGATCGGCATCCGCATCACGTCCTGATACGCCTGCACGACACGGTCGCGGATGGTGACGGCGGATTGCAGCGCCAGCTCCGCGCGGGACACGGCCGTAACCACTTCCGTCAGGTTGCCGCCCCCGGCGATGGCCTGCATCGACTGCGCGTCCGCCTGGTGCCCGGCATCGACAACGGAGCCGAGCGCCCGGGTCAGCATGTCGCCGAAGCCCGACGCCGCCGGCCCACCCTCCCCCGATCCGGCGCCGTTCTGCACACGCGCATACGCGCCGGCGGCGCCGGCTGGGGTGACGGTGAGGACCGGGACCGTCATTTCAGCATCTCGATCGTGCGTGTCAGCATCGACCGGGTCACCTCCATCACGTTCATATTCGCGCTGTAACCGCGCTGCGCTTCGCGCATGTCCATGACCTCGATGAAGCTGTTGACGTTGGGCGTGCGGACATAGCCCTTCGCGTCAGCTGCCGGGTGAGACGGGTCGAAGCGCGTGGGCAGCTCGCCTTGGTCCGGTGCGATGGTTTTGACGCGGACGGTTGTGGCGCCCAGCGCCGCATCCATCCGATTCTCGAACGAGATCACCTTGCGGCGGTATGGCTCCGCGCCGGGCGTGGAGCCGGTGGTGTCTTGGTTGGCCAGGTTTTCGGCAATGGTGCGCAGGCGGGCCGTTTGCACGTCCATGCCGCGGGCCGAGATGGTGAGCGCTTTGGTGATGTCCATGGCTGCTACCCCGCCCGGCCCATGGCTGTTCGGAACATGCTCTGGTACTTGCGATACAGGTTCGCCACCAGTTCCTGCGTGCTGGACGTGTCGGCCACTTTGGTCAACTGATCCTCCATCGCAACGCCGTTGCCGTCCGGCGAACGTTCTCGCGGCCGAAGCGTCTGGCCGGAGTGCAGGGTGCTGGTTATGGCGATGTGCTTGGGGTCGGTTCGCGCCAGCGCCGCGGCCGGGTCGGCGTGCGCCAGGGCCTTGGCGAAGGGCGCCAGGTCCCGTGGCTGGTAGCCGGGCGTGTTGGCGTTGGCCACGTTCTGCGCAAGCAGCTCCTGCCGTCGCCCCACCCAGGCAAGGCGCTGCTCCGCCAAGCGGAACAAGCCGATATCGGCGGAGCCTACTCCGTTCGGGTCCATTACATTCCCCCTGGTTGCCCGCGAGCAGGATGCACGAGTTTGGTTAACAGGACCTTTAAGCGAATTTGAAACGAATTGGTAACCAATTATTGTCATGCTGCGGGAATGATGAACCTGTCTGTTTCCCATGATCCGGAACTCTGGCCACAGCCTGTTCACGATGCCGCGGGCGAGCTGGCGAGCCTGTCAAAAACTTTGCACGACACGGTGAACCTCGCCGCGGGCCTGGCCGCGGGCGGGCGCCGGGTTGACGTGACTGGGCTTGAGCGGTCGGTGGGACTGCTCTGCGCGAAGGCGCTCGACCTGCCCCCGCGCGAAGGCCGCGCCGCATGCGCCTTGCTTTTTTCATTGCTTGGTCGGATTGATGCGTTGGGCGTGGCGCTCCGAACCGCGGGCCCGTAGCGATTCTTCAACGGCAAAAGGCCGCCTGATGTCCGCTTTGATCCAAACCCTTGCAATGGCTGGGGCGGCGCTGGCCGCGGTGCTCGGCGCCATCGTGCTGGCCGGGCGGGGCGCGCGCATGCTGCGGCTTGCCCAGCCTGCCGCCGGGCGCCGGCTTGTGATGGGGGAAGCCCTGGCCTTGGACCGCACCCGGCGGCTGCAGTTGGTGTCGTGCGACGGGCGCGAGCTCCTTCTGCTGATCGGCAGCAGCTCCGAACAGGTGGTCGGTTGGCTGCCACTCCCGTCGGCCGGCACGTCGGGAACCATCCTGTGAAGCAAGCGCCAGGGCGTTTCGCCTGCGCGGCGCTGCTTATCCTGGCGCTGGCCCCGACACTGGCCCACGCGCAATCGGTCAACATCGACCTGGGCGCGGCCGGGCAGGCGGGCGCGACGGGCCGGCTTGTCCAGTTGACCGCCCTTGTCACCGTGCTGTCGCTCGCGCCCAGCCTGCTGGTGATGGCCACCGCGTTTACCCGGATCGTCATCGTGCTTTCGCTGCTGCGGAGCGCGATCGGCGCGCAAGGCACGCCGCCCAACACCGTGCTGATCGGTTTGGCCCTGTTCCTCACCTACTTCGTCATGCAGCCGGTGGTGGACCAAGCCTGGACCGGCGGCCTGCTGCCGATGACCCAGGGCCAGGTCGGAGAAATGGAGGGACTGCGGCTAACCGCGGAACCGTTCCGAGCCTTCATGGCCGCCAACGTCCGGGGCGCCGACCTGCAGCTCTTTCTCGACCTGGGGCAGATCCAAGCGCCGCCCACCCCGGATCAGGCGCAGTGGCGTGCCCTGGTGCCCGCCTTCATGATCGGCGAGATGCGGCGCGCGTTTGAGATGGGGTTTCTGCTCTACCTGCCGTTTCTCGTCATCGACCTGGTTGTCGGCAGCGTGCTGATGAGCCTGGGCATGATGATGCTCCCGCCCAACGCGGTGTCGCTGCCGTTCAAGCTAATCTTCTTCGTTCTCGTGGATGGCTGGCGGCTGATCTCCGGCAGCTTGGTGCAGGGGTTTGCGACGTGATGCCGTAACCCTCCCACTCCGCCTCGGCGCTGGTCTTGAGGCCCGCAACGGCGCAGCATACAGCTTCGCCGTCAACGGGCGGCCAGCCCGGCAGCATGGGGGAATGCGATGAAGGCCATCGTGATCGACAAAAACGACGGCGGCCAGCAGGTGGCCCTGCGCGACTTCGACGAAGCCGGGCTGATGGAGGGCGACGTGACCGTCCGCATCTCTCACTCGTGCCTGAACTATAAGGACGGCCTCGCCTTGACCGGCAAGGCCCCGGTCGTGCGCCGCTTTCCCATGATCCCCGGCATCGACTTCGCGGGGGTGGTGGAGACTTCGGCGCATTCCGGCTTCAAGCCCGGCGACGCCGTGCTGCTGAACGGCTGGGGCACCGGGGAAACGCATCTCGGCGGCTATGCCGAGCGGAGCCGGGTCAAGGGCGAGTGGCTGATCCCGCTGCCTCCTGGCCTCACGCCCGCGCAGGCGATGGCGGTCGGCACGGCGGGCTACACGGCGATGCTGTCACTGATGGCCGTCGAACGCCACGGCCTCACGCCTGATGCCGGCCCGGCGGTCGTCACCGGGGCCGCCGGCGGGGTCGGCTCGGTCGCGGTCGCCTTGCTGCATCGCACGGGCTGGCGGGTGATCGCTTCCACCGGGCGGATGGCGGAGGCCGAGTACCTGATGGGCTTGGGCGCGAACGAAGTCATCGACCGCGCCAGCCTGGCCGGCACGCCGAAGCCGCTTGCCAAGGAGCGTTGGGCAGCGGCCATCGATTCCGTGGGTTCGGCCACGCTGGCCAACGTCTTGTCCATGACGCGGTCGGGCGGCGCGGTCGCGGCGTGCGGGCTGGCGGGCGGCATGGACCTGCCAGGGTCGGTCGCGCCGTTCATCCTCCGCGGCGTGGCGCTGCTCGGCATCGAGTCCGTGATGGCGCCCCGGGCGCGTCGGACCGAAGCCTGGAACCGGCTGGCCCAGGAGCTTGACATGGCCAAGCTGGACGCGATGACCCGCACGATCGGTTTGGCCGACGTGCGGCAAGCGGCAGAAGACATCCTCGCCGGGCGCATCCGCGGACGGGTCGTGGTTGAAATCGGCGGCTGAACCGCGGGGCATCCCGGCCATGTCGCTTGCAGGCAAGCTGCCGGCGTGGCAGTGCAAGAAAGCAGCCAACGCCTCACGCATCTTGCTATGATCCGCCCGTGCGTGGCAGGACCGCCCCGCGCCCGGCCCATTGACCGAGGAATGGAGCCATGAACGCCATCGGCGACGTGCTCGACCGCACCAAGGACCCGTTGCTGCAACCATACCGGCTGCGGCATCTCACGTTGCGCAACCGGGTGATGAGCACGGCGCACGAGCCGTATTATAGCGAAGACGGGATGCCGAAGGACCGCTATCGGCTGTATCACGTCGAAAAGGCGCGGGGCGGCGTGGCGCTGACCATGACCGCCGGGTCCGCCATCGTGTCGCCCGACAGCCCGCCGGTGTTCGGCAACCTGCTGGCCTACAAGGACGAGATTGTCCCCTGGTTGCGGCGCCTTACGGACGAATGCCACGAGCACGGCTCGGCGGTGATGATCCAGATCACCCACCTTGGCCGCCGCACCGCCTGGAACAAGGCGGATTGGCTGCCGGTATTGGCGCCTTCCCCGATCCGGGAGGCGGCCCACCGCGCCTTCCCGAAGGCGGCGGAGGACTGGGATATCGACCGCGTGGTGGCGGACTACGCTGCCGCGGCGCAGCGCATGCAGGCGGCGGGGCTGGACGGGCTGGAGATCACCGCCTACGGCCACCTGCCGGATCAGTTCTGGTCGCCGGCCACCAACCACCGGGAGGACGCCTTCGGCGGCGACCTTTCAGCCCGCATGGCGTTCTCGCTCCGCGTCATGCAGGCGATGCGGGACGCCGTGGGGCCGGACTTCCTGCTCGGCCTGCGCATGGTGGCGGACGAGGACTGGGAGATCGGCCTGTCGCGGGAGGAGGGCATCGAGATCGCCCGGCGCTTCAAGGCGTCCGGCCTTGCCGATTTCCTGAACGTCATCCGCGGCCACATGGACACCGACAACGCGCTGGCGGACGTGATCCCCATCGCCGGCATGCGCTCCGCCCCACATCTCGACTTCGCGGGCGAAGTGCGGGCGGCGGCCGAGATCCCGGTGTTCCACGCCGCCCGCATCAACGATGTCGCCACTGCCCGCCACGCCATCGCGGAGGGCAAGCTCGACATGGTCGGCATGACCCGGGCGCTGATCGCCGACCCGCACATCGTCCGCAAGGTGATGGAGCGGCAGGAGCACCTGATCCGCCCCTGCGTCGGCGCGAGCTACTGCATCGACCGCATCTACGAGGGCAACGAGGCGCTGTGCATCCACAACGCGGCCACCGGGCGGGAAGCCACGATGCCGCAGGTGGTGACGCGCACGGACGGGCCGCGGCGCCGGGTGGTGGTGGTGGGCGCCGGCCCGGCCGGGCTGGAAGCGGCGCGGGTTGCGGCCGAGCGCGGCCACGCCGTCATCCTGTTCGAGGCAACGGAGCAGGCGGGCGGGCAACTCCTGCTCGTCGCGCGCTCGCCCCGGCGGCGGGAGCTGATCGGCATCGTGGATTGGCGGCTGTCGGAGCTGGAGCGCCTCGGCGCGGACCTGCGCTTCGCCACTTGGGCGGAGGCGGGCGACGTGCTGGCGGAGGAACCGGACGTGGTGTTCGTCGCGACCGGCGGCATCCCGAACACAGAGATTCTCGCCAGCGGCAACGAGCTGGTTACATCGACCTGGGACTTGGTGTCCGGCGCGGTGAAGCCGGCGGAGCGGGTGCTGATCTACGACGACAACGGCAATTACCCCGGGATGCAGGCGGCCGAGTTGGTCGCCACCGCCGGGTCGGAACTGGAGATCGTGACGCCGGAGCGGAACTTCGCGCCGGAGCTTGGCGGCTTGAACCATGCGGGCTTTGCCCGGGTATTTCAGCGTGCCGGGGTGCGCATCACCATTAACAGCCGCGTGCTCTCGGTGCGGCGGGAAGGCAACAAGCTGGCGGCGACGCTCGGCAGCGACTACGGTCCGCGCACGGAGGAACGCCTGGTCGATCAGGTGGTGGTCGAGCACGGCACGCTGCCGCTCGATGAGCTGTACTTCGCGCTGCGGCCCGGCTCGGTGAATTTGGGCGAAGTGGATCACCGGGCGCTGCTGGCCGGGCAGCCGCAAACCGTGGTGCGCAACCCCGACGGTGCTTACCGCCTGATGCGCATCGGCGACGCGGTCGCCAGCCGCAACATCCATGCAGCCGTGTTCGACGGGCTGCGCCACGCCAAGGACCTTTGAACCATGACCGCCATCACGCAGTCCGGCTTGGATGCCCTGGTTGCCCGGCGCCGGCCCGGCCACAGCCTGGAGGCCGCGTTCTACACCAGCCAGGACGTGTTCGACCTGGATATGCGGCTGATCTTCGGCCGGCACTGGATTTTCGTCGCGAGCGAGCCGGAAGTCCCGGAAGCCGGCGATTACGTGACGGTGCAGTTGGGCGGCACCTCCGTGGTCCTGGTGCGCGACGACGACATGGCGGTGCGCGCGTTCCACAACGTTTGCCGCCACCGCGGCGCGGTGATCCTGCGGGACGGCAAGGGCTTCGTCGGCAACCTCGTCTGCCCCTACCACCAGTGGACCTACGACCTCACGGGCGCGCTGATCCACGCCGAGAACATGCCGTCCTGCGTCGGCTCGCCCGAGCATGGGCTGAAGCCGGTGCACGTGCGCAGCCTGGCCGGGCTGCTGTTCATTTGCCTGGCCGACGAGCCGCCGGTGGACTTCGACGACGTGGCGGCGCAGGTCGGCCCTTACCTCGCGCCGCACGGGCTGCAAGACTGCAAGGTGGCGGCGCAGATCGACTTGGTTGAGCACGGCAACTGGAAGCTGACCATCGAGAACAACCGCGAATGCTATCATTGCGGCGGCCATCCGGAATTGCTGTGCAGCCTGTTCCACTTCTTCGGCTACACGGCCGCCGACGTGACGCCGGCTCAGGCCGAGGACTATCAGCGCTTCCTGCGTACCCAAACGGAGTTCGAGGCCATCTGGGACGCCGCCGGCCTGCCCTGGCGCGCGCTGGAGGATTTGCACGGCCGCCCGACCGGGTTCCGCACCGAGCGGCTGGCGCTCGACGGACCCGGCGAAAGCTACACGATGGACGCGCGCCAGGCATCCCGGCGCCTGGTCGCCGGGTTCACTCAGCCGCGCATGGGGGCGCTGCACCTGCACACCCAGCCGAACAGTTGGCACCACTTCTTGGGCGACCACGCCGTGACCTTCGCAACGATCCCTGTGGCGCCCGGGCGCACCCTGGTGCGGACGACCTGGCTGGTGGCCAAGGATGCGGTGGAGGGCGTCGATTACGACGTGGACCGCCTGACCGAAGTGTGGCGCGCGACCAACGAGCAGGACGCGAGCTTCGTCGAGATGGCGCAAGCCGGCGCCGCCAGCGCGGCGCACGAACCCGGCCCGTATGCTCCGGCCGAGTACATGGTCGATGCCTTCTGCACCTGGTATATCGAGCGGCTGCGCGCCGGCATGGGCCAATGATAGAGGGGGACAGATGACGGACGGGGGCGGGCCGACTCTCCGCGTCGGCTTCATCCTCGCCAACAACTTCACCTTGTCGGCATTCTCCCTATTCGTTGATGCCCTGCGGCTGGCGGGGGACGAAGGCGACCTGTCCCGCCCGATCCGGTGCCAATGGCCGGTGATGGCGGCGCGCACCGACCCGGTGCGCAGCAGTTGCGGGGTGCTGGTCATGCCGACCAGCGGGCTGCTGCCGCCGGACGAACTGAACTACGTCGTGGTGGTCGGCGGCCTATTGCGGGCCGGACCGGCGCTTGATCCGGCGGCGCGCGCCTACCTGCGCCGGGCTGCAGCCGCCGGCACGTTGTTGATTGGCGTGTGCACCGGCAGCTTCCTGCTGTGCCGAGAGGGCCTGATGGCGGGACGCCGGGCTTGCGTGAGCTGGTTCCACTACCAGGATTTCAAAGACGAGTTCCCGGATCAGGACGCGGTGGCGGACCGGCTGTTCCTGGTGGACCGCGACCGCATCACCTGCTCCGGCGGCAGCAACGTGGCGGACCTCGCGGTTTACCTCATCAAGCGGCATGTTGGCCCGGCGCAGGCGCAGAAAGCGCAGCACGTCATGCTGCTCAACCGCATCCGCAGCGCCGACGACGCGCAGCCGCACCCGCCAATTGCCAGCGAGGGCAACCAATCCGACGAGAAGGTGCGCCGCGCCCTGCTGACGATGGAGCAGAACCTGGGTGCGCCGCTGCCGATAGACGAGGTGGCGCGCCGGGTCGGCTTGTCGCCCCGGCAGTTGGAGCGGCGGTTCCAACAGGTTCTAGGCGTGTGCCCCACGGCGGCTTACCGCGAGCTGCGGATGCGATACGCGAGCTGGTTGCTGAACAACACGGCGCTCAGCGTGACGGAGGTGGCCATCGAGGCCGGGTTCGCGGACGGTGCGCACTTCTCGCGCCAGTTCCGCGGAGCGTTTGGACACCCGCCCAGCCTGCACCGGTCCACCTCTGGCCTCGTTGCCGGACGGGCGGTGATCAACCCGGGACTGATGCCGCCGGAACGCCGGCAATATATCTGAACACCACTGCTTGGTGTCGCAAAGATACAAGCTCTGCGCCGTATTCCGACAAGCATTTGCAGTGTGCACATAACAGCATTGCGTTGTTGCTTGTTGTACATGCGGAACATTGGGAATGCTTTCATCCATGATCGACACGGCAGTGCGATCGGCTGACATCTCGGTGCCAGCCGCATGCTGAATGGCGGCCCGCCGCAGATCACCGGCGACGCGCTTCCGGTTTGGGGCGTGGATCACGACGGCGATCTGGAGTGCCTGGCGGTGACGGAGGAAACGCATGATGTGCGGAGCTTCCACTTCGCGACCGACCGGCCTTGCCGCTTCCGCTTCGAGCCGGGCCAGTTCCTGACGCTGGAACTGCCGATCGGCGGCGAGACGGTGTTCCGCTGTTATACGATCTCCTCCCCGCCGACCCGGCCCGAAACGCTGTCGATCACCACGAAGCGCGTGCGCGGCGGCCCGGTCTCTAATTGGCTGCATGACACCGTGCGGCCCGGCGTGCGCCTGCGGGCCACCGGGCCGTCCGGCGACTTCGTGCTGCCGCGCGTGTCGGCCGCGTCGCTGCTGCTGCTGTCAGGCGGCAGCGGGGTGACGCCGCTGATGAGCATGGTGCGGACCCTGTTCGATCGGGCCGAGGATCGCGATGTCGTGTTCGTGCACAGCGCCCGCTCGCCGCGCGACATCATCTTCCGGGAGGAGCTTGCGCTGATGACGCGCCGCCTGCCGCGCCTGCGGGTGGCGCACGTGGTGGAAAGCACGGAGGGCGAGCCGGGGTGGCCCGGCCTGGTCGGGCGGCTCGACGCCCGCGCGCTCGGCCTGCTGGCGCCCGACTTCATGACGCGGGAGGTGTACTGCTGCGGCCCGGCGCCCTACATGGCCGGGGTGTGCGCGCTGCTGGACCAGGCGGGGTTCGACCGAAGCCGTTACCACGAGGAAAGCTTCAACTTCGAGGCACTGCCGGACGCGGTTCACAAGGACGTTGCTGACGCCGAGGCCATCGCGGAGTCAACCTTCAGCGTGACCTTTGCCAAAACCGGCAAGGTGGTCGCCTGCCCGCCCGGCACCACCGTGCTCGCGGCGGCGAAGGCGGCGGGGCTGCGCTTGCCGTCCTCCTGCACGCGCGGGGTCTGCGGCACCTGCAAAAGCCGGATGCTGTCGGGTCGGGTCGATATGCGGCACGGCGGCGGCATCCGCCAACGAGAGGTTGATCAAGGCATGGTATTGATCTGCTGTAGCCGCCCGCTCGAAGACTTGGTGATCGACCGATGACCCCCCTCGCGCCGGTCAACTTCGAGATCGGGCCGGGCAGCACGCCCGCCACCGCCGCGCCTGTGGACACCCGGCCCGCGCTGATCGAAGTGCAGGACGTGAGCAAGATGTTCGGCGACCGTGGGGCGGAAGCGCTGGCGATGCTTGCCGCCGGGGAGGACCGGGCCGCCGTGCTGGCGCGGACCGGCACAGCCGTCGGCCTCAACCACGTCAGCTTCGACGTGGCGGAGGGCGAGATCCTGGTGGTCATGGGCCTGTCCGGCAGCGGCAAATCGACCATGCTGCGCTGCCTCAATCGCTTGATCGAACCGAGCAGCGGCACGATCCGTGTGCGCGGCGCCGACGTGACCGCGATGGCGCCGGGCGTTTTGCGCGAGTTCCGGCGCAAAACCTTTGGCATGGTGTTCCAGCACTTCGCGCTGTTCCCGCATCGGACCATCCTGGGCAATGTGGAGTTCGGCCTGGAAGTCCAGGGCATGGCAAAGCCGGCCCGGCGTGACAGCGCCATGCGCGCCATTGAGCTTGTGGGCTTGAAGGGCTGGGACGCGCGCTACCCGAGCGAGTTGTCGGGCGGCATGAAGCAGCGCGCGGGCCTGGCGCGGGCGCTTGCGGCGGACGCGGCGGTGCTGCTGATGGACGAGGCGTTCAGCGCCCTCGACCCGCTGATCCGCCGTGACATGCAGCAGGAACTGGTGGAGTTGCAGCGCCGCCTGCGCAAGACCATCGTGTTCGTGTCGCACGACCTGGACGAGGCCATCGCGCTGGGCGGGCGCATCGTGCTGATGAAGGATGGCGCCATCGCGCAGGCCGGCACCGCCGAGGCGATCCTTGCAAACCCGGCCACCCCCTACGTCGCGCGCTTCGTCGAGCACATCGACGTGGCCTCTGTGCTCAAGGTCGGCACGTTGACGGCCGTCCCGCCCTGCGTGCTGCGTCCCGGGGACGACCCGGCGGCGGCGGCGGACCGGATGGAGGCGATGGGCTGCGACAGCGCGTTGGCGATCAATGCGGCCGGGCGCCTGCTGGGCCGGGCCGACCTTTCGGCGCTGCGGCGGGTGCCGGCCGGCCAAGGCGTGGACCGCGCCGTCCAGCCTTGCGCCCGCGTGCCCGCTTCCGCGTCCGTCAAGCAAGCACTCCCGGTCGTGGCGGAAGAGGCGGAGCCGGTCGCGGTGGTGGACGACGCTGACCGGCTGCGCGGCACGATCGACCGCGTCGGAATCATCAACGCCCTGGCCCGGCAGTCGCGCCGGCCCGCCCAGGAGGCCACCGCGCCATGAACTGGTCCGTTCCCCGCATTCCGCTTGATGATTGGTGCGACGCGGCGCTGGACTGGCTGACCACCGCGCTTTCGGACGTGACCCGCGCGGTCAGCCATACGGTGTCGGACTGGATCGCGGCGTTGACCGCGCTGCTGCAGTTGGTGCCGCCGCCGGTGGTCATCCTGGCCTTTGGGCTGCTGGCCTGGCGCGTGTCGGGCTGGCGGCTGGCCATCGGCACGATGCTCGGCTTCGCGCTGTTGTGGAACCTGCGGCTGTGGGACCCCATGATCACGACGCTGGTGATGGTGGTGCTTTCCACTGCGGCCTCCATCGCCATCGGCCTGCCGCTCGGCATTGCTGCCGCGCTCAGCGCGCGGACCTGGCGGATCGTGGCGCCCACCATGGACATGGCGCAGACCATGCCGAGCTTCGTTTACCTGATCCCGGCGATCCCGTTCTTCGGCCTGGGGCCGGTGTCGGCCTGCTTCGCCACCGTGATCTTCGCCATGCCGCCCACCATACGGCTTACGGCGCTCGGCATCCTGCAGGTGCCGAGCGAGATGACAGAGGCCGCAGACTCCTTCGGCACGACGCGCATGCAGAAGCTTTTCAAGGTGCAGTTGCCGCTGGCGCTGCCGACCATCATGGCGGGGATCAACCAGACGATCATGCTGTCGCTGTCCATGGTGGTGATCGCGGCGATGATCGGCGCGGGCGGGCTAGGGCGCGAGGTATGGAGCGCGATCCAGCGGCTGGAAGCCGGGCGCGGTTTCCAGGCCGGGGTTGCCATCGCGGTGCTGGCCATCATCCTCGACCGGATCACGCAGCAGGTGTCGCGCCGGGTGCAGCCGCGCTGACCGAAGAATAACCCAAAGGAGCATCTCATGCTGAGACGACAGGTTCTGGCAGCCGTTCCCGCCGCCGCCGCCGCCGCCGCTTTTGGCAGCCCTGCCCGTGCCGCCGGCAAAGGAACGGTCAGGATTGCTTACGTCGAGTGGGCGGACACCATCGTCGCCACCAATATCTTGGCGGTGGCGTTGAAGCAGGCTGGCTACGACACGCGCCTGACCCCGGTGTCGGGTGCCGCGATGTGGGAAGCCGTGGCGTCCGGCGACGCGGACTGCATGGTTGCGGCCTGGTTGCCGGCGACGCATGCGGCCTACTACGCGAAGCTGAAGAACAAGGTGGACCTGCTCGCGCCGAACATCGAAGGCGCCAAGATCGGCTGGGTGGTGCCGGATTACGTGACCGTTGGCTCCATCGCGGACCTTAACGCGAACGCGTCCATGTTTGGGGGCAAGGTCATCGGCATCGATCCCGGAGCCGGGCTGATGCGCGCGTCGGAAAAGGCCATGAAGGAGTATAGCCTGGGGTCGATGCAGTTGGTCGAGGGCAGCGACGCCACCATGGTGGCCGCGCTCAAGGACGCGATCACGCGCAAGCAGCCGGTTGTTGTCACGGGCTGGACGCCGCATTGGATGTGGGCCTCGTATAAGCTGAAGTATTTGGCGGACCCCAAGAACGTGTTCGGCGGCGACGAGACGGTGTACAACGTGGCGCGTAAGGGCCTGGCCAAGGACATGCCGGAGGTCCACGCCATCCTGAGCCGCTTCAAGCTGTCGCTTGCGGAAGAGCAGGCGCTGATGCTGAAGAACCAGGCGGGCGGGGTCGATCCGGCCAAGACCGCGGCGGAGTGGGTCAGTCAAAACCCGGACGTCGTGAAGTCCTGGATGACCTGACCGCCCAGCCTGGCGAGATCAAGCAAGCGGCGCGTCGCGCCCACGCAAGCGCGGCGGCGGCGTCGTGGTGAGAATGAAGCATGAAGCATTTCTCCGCAGCCCGCCTGGCCCGCGAGGCCCTGCGTGGCCAATCCGGTTGGACCGAGCATTGGCGTTCCCCGGACCGCCCGGCCCACGCCTACGACGCCGTGATCGTCGGCGGGGGCGGGCATGGGTTGGCCACAGCCTATTACCTGGCCAAGCAGCATGGCATCCGCCGGGTTGCAGTGCTGGAGAAGGGTTGGCTCGGCGGCGGCAACACCGGGCGCAACACGACCATCATCCGCAGCAATTACCTGATGGAAGAAAGCGCCGCGCTGTACAACCATGCGGTCAAGCTGTGGGAAGGGCTGTCGCGGGAACTGAACTACAACGTCATGTTCTCGCCGCGCGGCGTGATGATGCTGGCCCATACCGTGCACGACGTGCAGGTGGGCAAGCGGCATGTGTATGCGAATCAGTTGGCCGGCGTGGACAACGATTGGCTGTCGCCGGATCAGGCGCAGGAATATTGCCCGCCGCTGAGCCTTGATGCCGGGATGCGCTACCCGGTGCTGGGCGCGGCGCTGCAGCGCCGGGGCGGGACGGCGCGGCACGATGCGGTGGCCTGGGGCTACGCCCGGGCGGCGAGCGCGCTGGGCGTGGACATCGTGCAGAACTGCGAGGTGACGGGCATCCGGCGAGACGCGGGCGGCGCGGTGTGCGGCGTGGACACCACCCGCGGCGCGGTCGCGACCCGGCGCGTCGGCGTCGTCGCGGCCGGGCACACCAGCGTCGTTATGGCGCAGGCCGGGGTGCGTATGCCGCTGGAAAGCTACCCGCTGCAGGCGCTGGTCAGCGAACCCGTGAAGCCGTGCTTCCCCTGCGTCGTCATGTCCAACACGATCCACGCCTACATCAGCCAGTCCGACAAGGGCGAGCTGGTGATCGGCGCCGGCACGGACGCCTACACCAGCTACAGCCAGCAGGGCGGCCTGCACATCGCGACCCACACGCTGGACGCGATCTGCGAGTTGTTCCCGCAGTTCCGGCGCATGCGGATGCTGCGCAACTGGGGCGGCATCGTCGATGTGACGCCGGACCGCAGCCCGATCATCGGCAAGACGCCGGTGCCGGGGTTGTACGTGAATTGCGGTTGGGGCACCGGCGGGTTCAAGGCGACGCCCGGCTCCGGCCATGTGTTCGCGCACACGATGGCGCACGACGCGCCGCACCCGATCAACGCGCCCTTCGCTCTCGACCGCTTCCGCACGGGGCAATTGATCGACGAGGCTGCGGCTGCGGCGGTGGCGCATTAAATGCTGCTGATTCCCTGCCCGATCTGCGGCGCCCGGCCGGAAGCGGAATTCACCTATGCCGGCGAGGCGCACATCGCGCGCCCGGTTGACCCGGCGGCGCTCGACGATCACGCCTGGGGCGAGTTCCTGTATGCCCGCACCAATCCCAAGGGCGACCACGCTGAGCGGTGGCGGCACACCCATGGCTGCGGCCGGTTCTTCAACGCGCTGCGCAACACCCATACCGACCGCTTCACCGCAAGCTACCTGGCCGGCGCTACCCGCCCGCATGGCACGCCGACCACTGAAAGCCTGGATGCCCCGGCCATGCGGAGCGAAACCGAGCAATGGGGCCAGGCATGAGCATCCGCTTCAGCTTCGACGGGCGCACCTACCAGGGCGAACCCGGCGACACCCTTGCCTCCGCCCTGTTGGCGAACGGCGTGCGGCTGATGGGCCGGTCGTTCAAGTATCACCGCCCGCGCGGCCCGCTGGCGGCCGGGTCGGAGGAGCCGAACGCGTTGGTCGAGGTGGACCGCGGCGGCGGGGCGCGCACGCCGAACCTGCGGGCGACGCAGGTGGAACTGTATGACGGCCTGGTGGCACGCAGCCAGAACAGGTTTCCGTCGCTCGGCTTCGACGTAGGGGCAGTGAACGACGCGGCGGCGCCGGTGCTTTCGGCCGGGTTCTACTACAAGACATTCATGGCGCCGGAGGGGGCTTGGGCCAAGCTGTATGAGCCGCTGATCCGCCGTGCCGCCGGGCTTGGCCGCGCGCCGGAGGTGGCAGACCCGGACCATTACGCCAGCCGCTACGCCCATTGCGACGTGCTGGTGATCGGCTCCGGCCCGGCCGGGCTGGCCGCCGCCGTCGGGGCGTCCCAAACCGGCGCCCGGGTGATCCTGTGCGACGAGCAGCCCCGGTTCGGCGGAAGCCTGCTTTCGGACCGCAACGCGCGCATCGATGGGATGGCGGCGGCGGATTGGGTCGCGGCGCAAGTCGGCACGCTGGCAGCGCGGCCGGATGTCACGCTGCTGACCCGCACCACGGCGTTCGGCTGGTATCCCGACAACATGATCGGCCTGGCCCAGCGGCTGACCGACCACCTGCCCGACCCCGACCCGGCGCTGCCGCGGGAGCGGCTGTGGCAGGTGCGCGCCAAGCAGGTCGTCATCGCCGCGGGCGCTATCGAGCGGCCTCTGGTGTTCTCCGGCAACGACCGGCCCGGCGTCATGCTGGCCGATGCCGCCCGCACCTATGCTGTGTGCTACCGCGCAGCGCCTGGCCGGCGCGCGGTGATCGCCACCACCAGCGACACCGCCTACCGCGCGGCGCTCGACCTGCAGGCGAGCTGCGTGGAGGTGGCGCTGATCGCCGATGCGCGCCAGGTGGCGGACGGGCCGCTTCCCGCCGCCGCCCGGGCCGCCGGCATCCGGGTAGAAACGGGCATGCAGGTGCTGGCGACCCGCGGGCGGCGCGGCATCCGTGTGGCCATCGTGGGTCACGTCGATGCCGATGGCCGGGTGCGGAGCCGCGAGTGGGTGCGCTGCAGCCTGCTGGGCATGAGCGGCGGGTGGACGCCTTCGCTGCACCTGTTCTCGCAGTCGCGCGGCAAGCTGCGTTACGACGCGACGACGGAAACCTTCTTGCCGGGCGAGTCCGCGGCGGCGGAGCGGTCCGCGGGCGCGTGCCGCGGCGTGCATGGCCTAGAGGATGTGCTGCTCGACGGCGCTATGGCCGGAAGCGCCGCGGCGCATGATGCCGGGTTCGACGCCCCAGGCCCGGTACGGCGCCGGGTGGAGGGCGCGATGGCCGCCCGCTGGACCGCCCCGGTGCCGTCCCGGCGCAAGCAGCGCCGCGCCTTTGTCGATTTCCAGAACGACGTGACCAGCAAGGACCTGCTGCTCGCGACGCAGGAGGGGTTCCACAGCATCGAGCACGTGAAGCGCTACACCACGACCGGCATGGCGACCGACCAGGGCAAGACCAGCAACATGAACGCCCTGTCTATCGTGGCGGCGGAGCTGGGCCGGCCAGTACCCGCGGTCGGGCTGACCACCTTCCGCCCGCCCTACACCCCCGTGACATTCGGCACGCTCGCGGCGTACAGCCGCGGCGTGCTGTTCGACCCCGTCCGCACCACGCCGGTCCACGGCTGGGCGGCGGCGCACGGTGCGGTGTTCGAGGACATCGGCCTGTGGAAGCGCGCCCGCTACTTCCCGCGCGGGTCCGAAGGGATGCACGGGGCCGTGGCGCGGGAATGCCGCACGGTGCGCGCCGCGGTGGGCCTGTTCGACGCGTCGACGCTCGGCAAGATCGAGGTCGTGGGGCCGGACGCGGCCGAGTTCATGAACCGCATGTACGTGAACCCCTGGACCAAGCTGGCGCCCGGGCGTTGCCGCTACGGGCTGATGCTGGGGGAGAACGGCTTCCTGCTGGACGATGGCGTTGCGGGCCGCCTGGCGCCTGACCGCTTCCACGTCACCACCACGACCGGCGGCGCACCGCGCGTGCTGGCGCTGATGGAAGACTTCCTGCAAACGGAGTGGCCGGACCTGCGCGTGTGGCTGACCAGCGTCACCGAGCAGTGGGCGGTGCTGGCCGTGCAGGGTCCGCGTGCCCGGGACGTGCTGACGCCGCTGGTGGATGGCTTCGACATCAGCGCCGCCGCCATGCCGCACATGAGCGTGGCCGTGGGCAGCATCGGGGGTGTCCCCATGCGGCTGTTCCGCGTGAGCTTCACCGGCGAGCTTGGCTTTGAGGTGAACGTGCCCGCCGGGCACGCCATGGCGGTGTGGGAGGCCTTGCACGCCCGGGTAGAGGCGCTCGGCGGCTGCACCTACGGCACGGAGGCCATGCACGTCCTGCGAGCGGAAAAAGGCTACATCATCGTAGGCCAGGAAAGCGACGGGACGGCGACGCTGGGCGATCTCGGCCTTGAGTGGGCCATCGGCAAGGCGAAGCGGGATTTCGTCGGCAAGCGCTCGCTGAACCGTCCGGACATGACGGCGGCGGGGCGGCGGCAATTGGTGGGGCTGCTGACCGCCGACCCCGGCTACGTGCTGGACGAAGGCGCGCAACTGACGGCGCACGCGCCGCCGCCGCCGGGCACGCGCTCGCTCGGGCACGTCACCTCATCTTATGGGGAAGCGACATTGGGCCATTCCATCGCGCTCGCCATGCTGGCCGACGGGCGTGCGCGCCGGGGCGAGACGCTGTATGTGCAACGGGCGGGCGGGATGGTGCCGGTCCGCGTTGTTGATCCGGTGTTCCTCGACCCGGAAGGAGTGCGGCTCAATGCCTGACACCATCGCACTGGACCGTTTGCGGCCGGCTGACGCGACGCTGGGCCTGTCCGGGCCGTTGGACGGGGCGGCGCCGGTCATCGTGCCGGGCCGGCTATCGCTGCGGCCAGCCGCGGACATGGCGCGGCTGGCGCTGCGCGGCGACCCGGCGGCCCTAGGCGCGGCATTCGGCTTGGCGCTGCCGACGCAGCCGTGCCGGGCCGTGGCATCGGACGGGCGCTCTGCACTCTGGCTCGGGCCGGATGAGTGGCTGTTGCTGGCGTCCCCCGGCACGCTGAGTGCGGACGCCGCGGTTGCGAGCGCTTCGGTGGTGGACATTGGGCATCGCCAGATCGGGCTGGTGCTGGAAGGGCCGGGCGCTGTGGACGCGCTCGCGGCGGGCTGCCCGCTGGATCTGCACCCGACGGCCTTCCCGGTTGGCATGTGCACCCGGACCGTGTTCGGCAAGGCGGAAATCGTGCTCTGGCGTGAGGGCGCAGAGCGGTTCCACATGGAGGTTTGGCGCTCCTTCGCGGCTTACGTGCACGGGCTGCTTGAGCGCGCGGCAGCGTGCGCAAGAGGCCCCTAAGCAGACTTCGCTGACTTGCACCATGGATGGCGTATGGGTGGCATGGT
>CALMVT010000028.1 GCA_937873175.1 uncultured Acetobacteraceae bacterium
AAGGCTTGCCCGCGTTCGGTCCACCTCGCGACGGCTTCGGGCTGCTTCTTGGACTGCTCGATGGCGGCGAGAAGTGCGCCGGCAAGGGCTTCCATAGGCAGGCTGTCTGCGCCAAGGACCTGGACGAGTTCACCGAGTTGGATAGTTTTCTGCGACTTGACCTTCTTGGCTTTGTCCATAAGGGCTTGAAGTTCGGCGTCGAAGTCGCGCGGCTTGCGGGCCATGATTCGGCTCCAAGAAGTTGGCGGGCAGAGGCCAGGCTAACAGCGCAGCTTGGAAGCGTCACGGGTGGAATGAGGCTGGGCAGTGCTCGGTGATGGCCCATGCCTGTCAAGGCTTGCCGGGTGCCAGGTCGAGGCGGACCTGTTTGGCTCGAAGCAGGCCGCTGACGCCGTACGACGCATCCCATGTAAGCTGGTATCCGCCCTCGGCCATTGTAATCTCAAAGCCGTAGATAATCCCGGGCAGCAAGTCGAAGTCGTCCAGAGCGACATGCGTCATTCTCTGGAGAGTGATGGTGACCACGACGTGCTTGTCCAAGACGTAATAGCCTTGGGCATCTGTCTGATTGGTCATTTGCCACGTATGAACTCGAAGTGTGCTTGCCCCTTTACTGGACAAGACGAGATCAAGCAGCTCGGCATCGTGGAAGCGTGGCACGTGGCCGAACCAGTCGAAGAGCGCGGCACCGCCTGGGATGCTATGCAGTATGTCTTCGGGCATCATGAGTGCACAATGCGCTTAGCCCTTGGGCAAGCCAAGACTTGAAGGATGGTGCGAGCTGCCCGTCATTTCCGCTGCGGAGTGAAACGGAGCAGACCAGGAAATGCGCGCTTATATATCATTGCATGATCTGCGCTGCTGTGGCTAAGCTCGGCACTATCGTAAGTGTGCCGGAGCCGGTCAGATAGCAATCTACCACTTCTCTGCCAAGGTGATCGGCCGCTCTGCTGGACGGAGCGCGGTGGCCTCTGCCGCTTACCGTGCAGCCGAGCGCCTGCATGACGACCAGCTTGACTGCGACCACGACTACACGGCCAAGGCCGGCGTCGTGCATTCGGAGATCCTGCTGCCGGAGGGTGCTGCCCCGCGCTGGCTGGACCGCAGCACGTTGTGGAACGAGGTTGAAGCCAGCGAGAAGCGCAAAGATGCGCAGCTTGCCCGCGACATCGAGATCAGCCTGCCGCGCGAGCTGGGCCAGGCGGAGGCGATCCGGCTAGCGCAGGACTTCGTGCGCGAGCAGTTCATGGCGCACGGCATGGTGGCGGACCTCAATGTGCACTGGACGACGGCGGGTGACGGCGAAGCGCAGCCGCACGCGCACGTCATGCTGACCATGCGCGAGGTGGTGACGGGTCAGGATGGGAATGCCGAGAACGCCAGGTTCGGCAACAAGGTCGCGGCCTGGAACGACCGCGGGTTGCTGCGCGGATGGCGCGAGCGCTGGGCGGAGCTGGCGAACGCGCGCCTGGCGGAGCTGGACCACGACGTGCGGATCGACCACCGCTCGTATGCCGCGCAGGGCATCGACCTGGAGCCGCAAGGCAAGATCGGACCGGCCGGCGCGCGCCGCGAGCAGCGGGGCGAGGATGCGGAGCGTGCGGCCGAGCACCGGGCGATTGCGCGGCGCAACGGCGAGGCGCTGCTGGCGGAGCCGGAAGCGGCGCTGCGGATGCTGACACAGCAGCGTTCGACGTTCAGCAAGCAAGACCTGGCGCGCTTGGTGCATCGGCACACAGACGGGGCGGAGCAGTTCGCGGCGGTGATGGCGGTGGTCACGGCGTCGCGGGAGATGGCGTGGGTGGGCTTGGACGGGCACGGGCAGGCCCGATACAGCACGCGCGAGATGCTGGCCTGCGAGCGGCGGATGGAGCACGCGGCGGCGACCATCGCTGAAGGGGACGCGCACCGTGTGCTGCCGGCAGCGGGACGGCAGGCGCTGGCCGCGGCGGAGCGGGGTGGGCTGGTGCTTGGGGACGAGCAGCGGCTGGCGTTCCAGCATGTGACGTCGGGGCAGGACCTGGCCTTGGTGGTGGGCTACGCGGGCACGGGCAAGAGCGCGATGCTGGGCGCGGCGCGCGAGGCTTGGGAGACGGCGGGCTACCGCGTGCGGGGGGCGGCACTGTCCGGCATCGCGGCCGAGGGGCTTGAAGGCGGCAGCGGGATCGAGAGCCGGACGCTGGCGAGCCTCGAGTACGGGTGGAAGGAGGGCCGCGACCTGCTGACCAGCCGGGACGTGCTGGTGATCGACGAGGCGGGTCTGGTGGGGTCGCGGCAGATGGAGCGGGTGCTGTCGGCGGCGGCGGCCGCCGGGGCCAAGGTGGTGCTGGTGGGCGACCCCGAGCAGCTGCAGGCCATCGAGGCCGGGGCGGCGTTCCGGGCCTTGGCGGATCGGCACGGGGCGGTGGAGATCAGCGAGGTGCGCCGGCAGCGCGAGGCGTGGCAGTGCGAGGCGACGCGGGAGCTGGCCACAGGGCGCACAGGCGAGGCGCTGGGGCGGTATGGGCAGGTCGGCATGGTGCAGGGTGCGGCCACGCGCGAGGCGGCCTGTGCGGCGCTTGTGGGGGCTTGGGATGCGGTGCGCCGGGAGAGTCCACAGCAGAGCCAGGTGATCCTTGCCTGCACGCGGGCGGAGGTGGTGGAGCTGAACGCGCTGGCGCGGGAACGGCTGCGGGCAGGGGGCGAGCTGGGCGCGGAGCACCAGGTCGCGACGGAGCGGGGCGAGCGGGCGTTTGCCGCGGGCGACCGGCTGATGTTCCTGCGCAACGAGCGCGGGCTTGGGGTGAAGAACGGCACGCTAGGCACGGTGGAGGGGGTTGAGGCCGGCGGGAGGTTCACGGTGCGGCTGGACGGCGCGGGAACGGACGGGTCAGTGCGCCGGGTCGGCTTCGATGTGCGGGAGTACGGGCACGTGGACCACGGCTACGCGGCGACGGTGCACAAGGCGCAGGGGGTGACGGTGGACCGGGCGCACGTGCTGGCGTCGCGGTTCATGGACCGGCACGCGGCGTATGTGGCGCTGACGCGGCACCGGGACGGGGTGTCGCTGCACTACGGGCGGGACGAGTTCCGGGACGGGGCGGCCCTGGCGCGGAGCTTGGGGCGGGAGCGGCTGAAGGACACGAGCCTGGATTACGAGGGGCCGGAGGCGGCGGCGTATGCCGCCACGGTGTATGCCGAGCGGCGGGGCCTGAACCCGCTCAGGCCGGAAAGCGCCATCCTGGTGCAGGAAGCGCGGGAGGCGGAGCAGCAGCAGGAGATCGCCGCGGGTCGGGCCGGGTTCCGGGCGCGCTACGAGGCGCACCGGCAGCGGCAGGCGGCCGAGAAGCAGGCGCACGTCTTGGTGGGCGAGTGGGACCGGCTGATCGGGGCCTACAACGCGGCGCTGCCGGGGCTGAAGGCCGATCCGGCGACGCTGGAAGACGCGCGGAAGCGGCTGCTGCGGTTCGACGGCGTGCTGGGCGGGCAGCCGGAGGCGGCGCAGGTGCTGCGGGAGCGCGGAGCGGCGTTCGGGCTGGAGAAGCGGCCGAACCTGCGGCGGGTGCTGTCCAGTTCGCAGCCGGAGCGGGTGATCACCGGGGTTGTGGCGGACGCCGAGGCGGGCATGCGCCAGGAGCTGCGGGCGGCGGCCGAGCAGGCCGAGCAGGAGGCGGCGCGGCAGCGCAAGCTGGAAGCGGAGCGGCAGCGGCAGCGCCCGTCGCCGAGCCAGGGCATGTCGATGGGACGGTGAGGCTGGGATGAGCGGGGCGGGCGAGGTGGAGGACCGGCTATACGGGCTGCTGGAGATGGCCGAGCGGCAGCAGGCGGCGGCGCAGGCGGCGCTGGAGGGCATGGCGGCCGAGCGTGCGGCGCTGAAGCGCGAGCGGGACGCGCTGGCGGCCGAGGCGAAGGCGCTGGGCCTGAGCTTGCGGACGGAGGTGCGCTCGGCGGTGGCGAGCGGCTTGGCGGCTGCGGCGACGGAGGGCGTGCAGGCGGTGCAGACGGCGACGGCCCCGCTGCTGGGCGAGTTGGCCGCGGTGACGGAACGGGCGGGTCGGGCGGATGCGGCGCTGCGTCGGGTGGTGCTGTGGGCGAGCTGGCGGCTGCTGGGGTGGATCGCGGCCGTGGGGGCCATGACGGCGCTGCTGGGCTGGCTGACCAGCAGCGGGGTGCTGTGGTGGGATGCGGGGACGATTGCGGATGCGCGGGCGCGCAAGGCGGAACTCCAGGCGGAGGTGGCGGAGCTGCAAGCCAACTACGACGGCTGGATGAAGGTGGGCGTGCAGCAGAGGGTGATCCGGTGTGGGCCGAAGCTCCGGCCGTGCATCCGGGTGGACGAGAACGCTGGGACGTTCGGGGATCAGGCGCACAACGACTACCGAGTGATCCAGGGATACTAAGGGGGCGTCCCTGCCCGTTGGGCACCAACGCCGTCACCATCTGGATCAAGCCTATGTCCGGCACCGCGATGACATTAGTGTGCGCCGCACAAATCTTGGCTTGCCTCGGATTGGAGAAAGCATAGGCTGCATCCTGCAAGGCGGTTTTGCCGCCTTGCAGGACGTTTCCTCCCTAAACTTGGCGGCATCTTCGGGTGTCGCCTTTTTTTGCCGATACCTCCAAAAACAGTTTGATGCAACTTCTTTTGCTCAAGTCAAAACAGGGTCTGACAGACACGAACAGGAGGTCTGTCGAACCCTGACTTGCTCAAGTGGGACAGCAGGGGTGGATTGAGGATACGGACGAGAATAGCTCATAAGAAGATTTATCCAAGAAAAACCCGACAAAAACAACGAGTTGGTATTTGGAACCATTGATCAAGAAGGCTCAGCGAGAGCTTTGCTGCCAGAGGGTTCACCATGTTGTCCACAAATGGTTCCGCCGACTGCCCATAGAAAACAATATGTTTTCAATAAGATACAAGCAAACTCCTACTGTCCGGGAAGGAAGACTTTTACGGACTCCATCGAGCCGGGACGCCGCTTCGCCTTGTGGGTGATTCTCGTGCGTATCCTCAACCAACCCCAGCAGGCTTTTGGCCCAAGCCCTTGGTCTGTGCTGCTTAGTGCAAGCCTGGCACCCGCCTCATGTCGTAGCCCCGGTCTGAAAGGCCTGGCTGAAACAAAGCCGGCTCCATCAGCTGCGGCGCTGGCGCCGCAGAGCCGCGGCGAGGCAGTGCGGCAAGCCCGGCCGGCGGCGTCCAGTTCGCCAGCTCTTGCAGCTGTTCGCGTTGGGTCAGCACCGCCATGCCGTTCCGCACGTCCAGCAGGCGGTCGCGGCGGAGTTGCTGGATGGTGCGGTTGACGTGAACGACGCTGAAGCCGAGCACATCGGCCAGCGCTTCCTGCGTCAGGGGCATGGCGAAGCGATCGTCCTTTGCCAAGCCCACGCGGCCCAGCCGCTCGTGCAGCTCCAGCATCAGGTGGGCGAAGCGTCCGCCTGCGGTTTGCCGGCCGAGGCGCATGATCTGGTCATCCAGCAACGCGGTCTCCAGGTGCGCCATGACGCGCACGGCCTGGGCCAGGCCGGGGTGGGCTGGCTCGGCATCGGCGAGCGGCTGGGCGTTCACCGTTTCCAGCTCGGTCAGCGCTGCGACAGCGCAGGATGAGGGCAGGCGAAGCGGCTTCCACGGCGCGACGAAGTCTCCGGGCAGCCGCAGGCTGACGATCTGCCGTTGTCCGTTGGCAAGCTGGCGATACTGGGCGGCCCAGCCGGCGACGATCATGCGCGGCGGGGGCGGGGCGATCCCGACCGCATGGATGTCCCGATAGGGAGGATGGTAGCGCGTTTTCTCCGCGAGGTCGCGGAGCAGGTCGTTTTCCGTGTCCGACAAGGAGGCAAGAGCGGAGAAGCCCAAAGCCAGGACGCGCGAATGGTCAGGCTGATGATTGGCGCTGTGCAAAGCCGGTGCCTCCAAGGCGACCGAAACGCAACAGCAGGACCGTGCGGGCAACAGCCCTGCCCCGCACCGAGTCGTTGTCCTGCACGTTGCATCCCGTGATTGCGGAATAGTGAGCTGCACGTTTGCGCTGCTCGCATTCCTACAAGGCAATTTGGCAATCACGGTAAAGTCAAACTGCAACCAATGCAATCAGAGGTTTCGAAAAGCACCAGCAATGATCTAAGAGTGCAAGCATTAAAGAGCGGTATTGCGAACACAGCTCGTCGTCTTCGACGAGCAGCACCCGAAGCGATTTGCGTCAACCCTAGCAGCTCGGTAAGGCTAACGGGGCGCCCCGTCCCACTTGCGGCCTAACGCCAGTGACGGGCGATGTGGAGCGTGGCAGCTGCTGCGAAGGCGATCAGTAACAGGCCGGCCAGCGCCGGGGCAGGTGGCAGGGTTAGGAGGTGCATCACTGCTTGTGATGCAGAAGGATGCGGCAGGCAAGGCTCACACAGATGGCCGCTTCATCCTGCTCACGACAGAATGCTAGCCATGACATCTTTATTGGTCAGAAGAGCGACATCTCCATCGGTGACCCACAATCGAGAGTTCCATAGTCCCGTCTATGGAAAGCCAGGCCTCATGGTCGGGCGCAGGCCAAGCTCTTGGGAGAAGCGGACGAGGCAGCCATCCGGGTCCTGGACCAGGAACTGCCGCACGCCGGTCTCGCTGGCCCCAGCCCGGTGTCATACCACTTGTCTTAAATTCTGACTTTCGGTGTGAGCTGAAATGTGGTTGC
>CALMVT010000029.1 GCA_937873175.1 uncultured Acetobacteraceae bacterium
CATGGGGAGAACCGCAGCGCGGCATCGCCCGCGTGGTCAAAGGCGATCCGCACCTCGGCACCGGGCGGCACGACGTCCTTGCCGGTCCACGATCCCGTCGTCACGACCTGTCCGGCCCGCAGCCCGCCCGCCCAGCGCGCGCCGTGGTTCGCGAGCCAGGCCAGCAGCCGCGGCATGCCGCCGCCCGGGTTGCCGGTGCGCCGCTTCATCTCCTGGCCGTTCACCACCAAGGCGACCTGCTCGGACGCCCAATCGACGGAGCGCCACCCGGCCACCGCCGGGCCGACCACCAGGCCGAAATGCGCCAAACTGTCGGCCAGCGCCGAAAGCGGGTCCACCTGGTCCGCATCCACGTAACGGCTTTGCAGCACCTCGACCGCCGGGTGGGCGGAGGCGACCGCGGCCATGACCTCCTCCTCGCCGTAGGCGGCATCTCGCGGCGGCAGGTCGCGGGCCAGCTTCAACGCGATCTCCGCCTCCACGCCCCCGTCGGTGCAGTGCTCGGTGGAGACATGGCCCGGGCTGGCCTGTATGCCGGCGGCCGGCAGCGGCGCGCAGGTGAACGGCCCCGTGGGGTTGGGCGAGCCGACCTTCCACCCGCCGATCCCGCCCAACTCCGCCATCACCGCGCGCTGGACCAGGTAGGCCTGCTCCTCGGTTTTGGGCCGCATCGCGTCCGGCAGGCTGTGCAGCTTCTGCGTGGGGTCGCGCCGCGCGCTCAGCAACAGGCGGGCCGCATCATGATGACGATCCATCTCACAGCTCCAAGCGGGCAGGGGGCATCGGTCGTTCCAGCGCCAAGGTGCCTTGACCTTCGCACCGCGCCTATGCCTTGTCCATTTCGCGGAAGGAGACCCGGCATGCACGGAATCGCGTTCAAACACAGACCCAGCGGCCACGCGCGCGCCGCAGCCACGCCGCGCAGCCGCGCTTGATGCAGCAGCCCCCCCAGATCATCCGCGACTGGCGCGGCCTGCCGGACGCGCTGCGCGGCGCCGCGGTCGCGCTGGGCAACTTCGACGGCGTGCACCTGGGCCACGCCCATGTGCTGCGTGCGGTCCACGCCGCGCGTCCCGGCGCCCGGCTCGCCGTGCTGACCTTCGAGCCGCACCCGCGCGAGCTGTTCCGCCCTGACGACCCGGCCTTTCGCCTCACGCTCTCGGCCGAGCGCGCGGCGGCGCTGGCAGCGCTGGGCGTGCAGATCGTGTATGAGATGCCGTTCGACCGCGCGTTTTCCCTGCTGAGCGCGGAGGCGTTCGTGGAGGAGGTGCTGCACCAGGGCCTGGGCACGGCGCATTTGGCCTGCGGCCCGGACTTCGCGTTCGGGCACCGCCGGGGCGGCGACATCAACTACCTGGCCACCCGGGCGGAGGCGCTGGGCATCGGCCTCACCGTGGTGCCGCCGCTGGCCGACGCACAGGGGCCGATCAGCTCCACGCGCATCCGCCGGCTGCTGCAGGACGGCTACCCCGAGCGCGCCGCGGCGGAGCTGGGCCGGCCCTGGGCGGTGCGCGGCCCGGTCACGCATGGCGAGAAGCGCGGGCGCACCATCGGCTTCTCCACGGCCAACGTGCCCCTGGGCCGCCACCTGGAGCCGGCGCGCGGCGTTTACGCCGTCCGGGTCACCCTGCCGGACGGCGCGGCCGTGCCGGGCGTTGCCAACATCGGCCGCCGCCCCACGGTGAACGAGGGCACGGAAAGCCGGGTGGAGGCGCATCTGTTCGATTGGGACGGCGACCTGTATGGCCAGGAGGTCGCGGTGGCGTTGCATGCCTTCCTGCGCGCGGAGCGCAAGTTCGACTCGTTTGCCGACCTGCGCACCCAAATTGTTGCAGACGCGGACCAAGCACGCGCTATGCTGGCGACGCTTGACCCGGCCGGCCCACCCTCCACATAGTCCGCCCATGGTCCAAGTGCCGCAGACGCGAATTACCGGGCCGGCCTGAACGCCGGGACTGCCTTACGCGAAACCGCTGAACCCTGGACCCATTCCTATGACCGACACGCCTGACTACCGCTCCACCGTGTTCCTGCCCGCCACTCCGTTCCCCATGCGCGGCGACCTGCCGAAGCGGGAGCCGGACCTGCTCGCGCGCTGGAACCGCATCGGCCTGTGGGACCGCACCCGGGCGGCGATGGCCGGCCGGCCTGCCTTTGTGCTGCATGACGGCCCCATCTATTCCAACGGCCACCTGCACATCGGCCACGCGCTGAACCGCATCCTCAAGGACGTGGTGATGCGCGCGCACCGGATGGCCGGGGAAAACGTGGACTACATTCCCGGCTGGGACACCCACGGCCTGCCGATCGAGTGGAAGGTGGAGGAGGAGTATCGGAAATCCGGGCGCGACAAGGACGCGGTGCCGGTGCTGGACTTCCGCGACGAGTGCCGGCGCTATTCCGCGCACTGGCTGGCGGTGCAGACGGAGGAGTTCCAGCGGCTGGGCGTCATCGGCGGCTGGGCCGGGCGGTATGCCACGATGGATTTCGGGTCAGAAGCGGCGATTGCCGGGGAAATCTGCAAGTTCCTGCTGAACGGCGCGCTGTATCGCGGCCTGCGCCCGGTGATGTGGAGCCCGGTGGAAAAAACCGCGCTGGCCGAGGCGGAGATCGAGTATCACGACCGCACCAGCGACACGGTGTTCGCACGCTTCCCGGTCCTGGGCACGGGGCCGCTGGCCGGCGCTTCCGCCGTGATCTGGACCACCACCGTCTGGACCCTGCCGGGCAACCGCGCCTTGGCCTACGGGCCGGAGATCGACTACGCGCTGGTGCACGTGGACAGCGTGGCGGAGGGTTCGCTGGCCCGCCCCGGCGAACGGCTGCTGATCGCGCTCGCCCTGGTGCCGCAGGTCTGTGCCGCGGCGGGGATCGCGACGCACCACGTGGCGCACGTTTATAAGGGGACGGAGTTGGCCGGCTTGGTCTGCGCACACCCGCTGCGCGGGCAGGGCTATGACCATGACGCGCCGCTGCTGGCCGCGGACTACGTCACGACCGATCAGGGCACCGGCCTCGTCCACACCGCGCCGGCCCATGGCGAGGAGGACTTCCTGCTGAGCCGCGCCCACGGCATCGAGGTGCCGGAGGCCGTGGGGCCGGACGGGACCTATGCGGATTGGGTGCCGCTGTTCGCCGGGCTGCACGTGTTCAAGGCGGCGGCGCCGGTGGCTGCGGCCTTGGAAGCGGCGGGCGGCCTGCTGGCCCGCGGCACGCTGCTGCATTCCTACCCGCATTCCTGGCGCAGCAAGGCGCCGGTGATCTACCGCGCCACGCCGCAATGGTTCATCCGCATGGACGGCCCGGAGGCGATCCGCGCCAAGGCGTTGGAGGAGATCGCCCGCGTCGCCTTTGTGCCGGAAGCCGGGCGCACGCGGCTCGCCAGCATGGTCGCCGGACGCCCGGACTGGTGCATCAGCCGCCAGCGCGCCTGGGGCGTGCCGATCCCGGTGTTCGTGGAGCGCCGCACCGGCGAGCCGCTGCGCGACCCGGCCGTCGTGTCCCGCATCACCGACGCCTTCGAGCAGGAGGGCGCCGACGCTTGGTACAGCTCGCCGCCGAGCCGCTTCCTGGGCAACAACCGCGATCCCGACGCCTATGAGCAGGTCATGGACATCGTGGACGTGTGGTTCGAGAGCGGCAGCACCCACGCCTTCGCCTTGGAAGCCCGCGGCGGGCCGTGGCCGGCGGACCTTTACCTGGAAGGCAGCGACCAGCACCGCGGCTGGTTCCAGACCAGCCTGCTGGAAGCGGTCGGCACCCGCGGGCGGGCGCCGTTCAAGGCGGTGCTGACCCACGGCTTCGTCCTGGACGAGAACGGGCGCAAGATGAGCAAGTCGCTCGGCAACGTCACCGCGCCGCAGGAGGTCACGGACAAGCTAGGCGCCGACATCCTGCGGCTGTGGGTCGTCAACTCCGACGTGTCGGAGGACCTGCGCATCGGGCCGGAGATCCTGAAGCAGCAGGCCGAGCTGTATCGCCGGCTGCGCAACACCCTGCGCTGGCTCCTGGGCAGCCTGGACGGCTTCAAGGAAAACGAGCGCGTGCCGGAGGCGGCGATGCCGGAGCTTGAGCGCTGGGTGCTGCACCGCCTGGCGGAGTTGGACCGGCGGGTGCGGGGCGCGCTGGCCTCGCATGACTGGACCGGGGTGTATCCGGAGATCCATGCGTTCTGCTCCTCCGACCTGTCCGCGTTCTACTTCGACGTGCGCAAGGACGCGCTGTATTGCGACCCGGCCGACAGCCCGCGTCGCCGGGCGGCGCGGACGGTGCTGGACCACCTGCACCGCTGCCTCACCGCCTGGCTCGCCCCCGTCTTGTGCTTCACGGCGGAGGAAGCCTGGCTGGCCCGCTTCCCGTCGGAGGATGGCAGCGTCCACCTGCAGCAGTTCCCGCCCATCCCGGCCGGCTGGCACGACGCCGCGTTGGGCGCGCGCTGGGCCAAGATCCGTGAAGCGCGCGGGGCCGTGACGGCGGCGCTGGAAGCGGCACGGCTGGAGAAGCTGATCGGCGCGTCCTTGCAGGCCACCGTCACCCTGCCGCAAGCCGACGCGAAGCTGCTGGACGCGGACGGCTGGGCCGAGGTCGCCATCGTGTCCGGGGCTGGGTTCGGCGACGCGCTGGCGGTACACCGCGCGCCCGGCGGGAAGTGCGCCCGCTGCTGGCGCGTGCTGACGGAGGTCGGGCAGCAGCCCGGGCACCCCGCGCTCTGCGTCCGCTGCGCCGGCGCGGTCGGCCCGCTCGCCTGCGACCAAGCCGCGGCCGAATGATGCCGGCCGGCATCGTGCGCGGGGTTGATGGGGTCGCCGAAACGCGCGGCGTTTGCGGCTGGGCCGCGCACCAAAATAGACCCATGCCGGGTCTGCACTCGTGCAGACCGGCATGACCGGGCGCGTCCGCTGGGGCCTGCTCGCGGCGCTGCTGGTGCTGATCGCCGACCAGGCGAGCAAGTGGTGGGTCCTGGACGTGCTGCGCCTGCCGGAGCGCGGCCAGGTGCCGGTGCTGCCGGTGCTCAGCCTCACCATGGTGTGGAACCAGGGCGTCACCTTCGGCCTGTTCCACCAAACCGGCGCTTGGGGGCCTTGGCTGCTGGCGGGGATGGCGCTGGCGGTGGTGGCGGCCTTGGCGGTGTGGCTGCGCCGGGCGGAAAGCGCGCTGGTGGCGGCGAGCCTCGGCGCCATCGGCGGCGGTGCGGTCGGCAACGTGATCGACCGGCTGCGTTTCGGCGCCGTGGTGGATTTCCTGCACGCCCATGCCTTCGGCTGGTCGTGGTATGTGTTCAACGTCGCGGATGCCGCCATCGTGTGCGGGGTGGGCGTGCTGGTGCTGGACGGGCTGCGGCCGCGAACCCGCTTGCAGGCGCCGGGCTTTCGGCAGTAAAAGCCGCGGCATGAAGGCTCGTGTTGTTCTGGTAACTTCCTTGGCTCTTGGCCTCGCCGCGTGCAGCGGGGACGAGTTGACCCGTACGTTCGGCCTGACCCGGGATGCCCCGGACGAGTTTCGGGTCACGACCCGCGCGCCGTTGTCGATGCCGCCCGACCTGACCCTGCGCCCGCCGCGGCCCGGCGCCACCCGGCCGCAGGAGATGACGCAGCGCGAGCAGGCGGAAGCGGCGCTGGCCCCCGACACCGTGATGGGCCGCCCGGACGCCGGCGCGTCGCCGGGCCAAGAAGCGCTGGTCGCCGCCGCCGGCCGCCCGGCGCCTGCGGACATCCGCAACCGCGTGGACAACGAGGCCGCGCTGGACACTCCCAGCCGACCCTTCACCGACCGCCTGATGTTCTGGCAAAGCCCCCCGCCGCCCGGCACCCAGGTGGACGCGGAGCGGGAAAGCGCCCGTTTGCGGCAGAACGCGGCGCTGGGTCAGTCGCCGGAGGTTGGCGACACCCCGATCATCCAGCGCAAGCGGCAAGGGCTGTTCAGCAGCATCTTCTGACGGCCCCGATGCTTCAGCGGCCCAGCATGTGGTACTCGGCATTCGGCATCATATCGACGGCATGCGCCACACGGTTGGTGTAGTTGAAGAACCCGGCGACCTCGGCGATGTCGAAGATGTCGGCATCCGAGAAGCCCTGCGCGCTCAGCGCGTCCCGGTCGGGCTGGCCGATCAGGTGCGGCGCTGCGGTGAGCTGCACCGCGAAGTCCAGCATCGTACGCTGCCGGGCCGGCAGTTCAGCCACGCGGTAGTTGAAGGCGAGCATCTCCCCGAGCTGCGGGTCCTCCGACAGCTTGCGCACCGCCGCCCCGTGCGCGACCAAGCAGTAATAGCAGCGGTTCCAGGCGGACACCGCGACCGCGATCATCTCGCGTTCCAGCTTGGTGAGGCCGGACGGCGCCAGCATCAGTTCGTCATACAGCCGGACGAAGTTGCGCAGCTTTTCCGGGCGCAGCAGCCAGGCGCGTAAGACATTGGGCACGAAGCCCAGCTTGTCCCGGCATTTCTGGAAATACGGCCGTAAGTCTTCCGGCAGCGTCGCCTCGTCGGCGTCTTCGAGGGCCGTCACGTGGCTGGGCTGCGGCATAAACTATCCTCCGAGGGTGCGGGCCTGGTCGCGCAAAACGAACTTCTGCATCTTGCCGGTGCTGGTCTTGGGCAGCGGGCCGAACACCACGGTGCGCGGCGCCTTGAAGCGCGCCATGTGGTCGCGGCAAAAGGCGATGATCTCCGCCTCCGTGGCGTCCATGCCGGGCCTGAGCGTTACGAAAGCGCAGGGCGTCTCGCCCCAGGTCGGATCGGGCTGGGCGACCACGGCGGCCTCAAGCACGGCGGGGTGGCGATACAGCACGCCTTCCACCTCGATGGTGGAGATGTTCTCGCCGCCGCTGATGATGATGTCCTTGGAGCGGTCGCGGATCTCGATGTAGCCGTCGGGGTGACTCACCGCGAGATCGCCGGTGTGGAACCAGCCGCCGGCGAAGGCCTCGTCGGTGGCGGCCGGGTTCTTGAGGTAGCCCTTCATCACGATGTTGCCGCGCATGAACACCTCGCCCATCGTGGCGCCGTCGCGCGGCACGGGCTGCAGGGTCGCCGGGTCGGCGACCATCAGGCCCTCCTGCACGGGGTAGGTCACGCCTTGGCGGGCCTTGAGCCGGGCGCGCTCCTCGGGCGGCTCGGCGTCCCACTCGTCGTGCCAGGCGCAGACGGTGACGGGGCCGTAGGTTTCGGTCAGGCCATATACGTGGGTGATGGCAAAATTCAGCCGTTCCATGCCTTCCAGCACCGCGGCCGGCGGCGCGGCGCCGGCGGTCATCATGCGGACGGGGGCCGGGCGGGGCTGCACGCCGGGGTGGTTCAGGATCAGGCCCATGACGATGGGGGCGCCGCACAAATGGGTGACGCCGGCCTCCTCCATGGCGCCGAGGATCGCCCCAGCCTCGACCCGGCGCAGGCACACGTTGGTCCCCGCCATCGCCGCCACCGTCCACGGGAAGCACCAGCCGTTGCAATGAAACATCGGCAGCGTCCAAAGATACACCGGGTGCTGCGCCATGCCCCAGGTCACGGCGTTGCCGACCGCGTTCAGGTATGCGCCGCGGTGGTGGTATACGACGCCCTTCGGGTTGCCCGTGGTGCCGGAGGTGTAATTGAGCGCGATGGCGTCCCACTCGTCGAGGGGCTGCGTCCAGGCAAAATCCGGATCGCCGCCGAGGAGGAACTTCTCGTAATCCGTGTCGCCCACCGGCTCGCCCGGCGGCGCCAGCAGGTCGTTGACATCGACCACGTACGGTCGCGCCTCCGCCGGGATGGCGGCAAGCGCCCGGGCCATCACCGGCGCGAACTCGCGGTCAACGAACACGACCCGGGCCTCGCCGTGCGTCAGGATAAAGGCGACCGTTTCCGCATCCAGCCGCACGTTGATGGCGCACAGCGCGGCGCCGGCCATGGGGACGCCGAAATGCGCTTCCACCATCGCCGGGGTGTTGGGCGCCATCACCGCCACCGTGTCGCCCTGGCCGACGCCCCGCGCGGCGAGCGCCGAGGCCATGCGGCGGCAGCGGGCGTAGGTTTCCGCCCAGGTCGCGCGGTGCGGCCCATGCACAATCGCGGCGCGGTCCGGGAACACGTCCGCGGTGCGCTTGATGAAGCTCAGCGGGGATAGTGCCTCGTGGTTGGCGGCGACCATCGGCAGGTCGAACTTGTCGCGCGCCATGGCGGTTTCTCCCTTCAAAAGCCGAACATGTGATCCAGGCTGAACCCGCCGGCGTCATCCATCAAGCCATGATATCCAAACAGCCGGCACGTCGCGTCCCGGATCAGCACGTAGCCGCGCGCCCCCGCCCGGTCCAGCAGCGCGTCCCCGAACACGCGGTGCGGCCACACCATCGCCGAGCCTGAGCAGGCGATGCGCAGCGGCTCCTCCGCGATCACCTGGCCGTCGCCGTCGTGCAGCAGCAGGGCGGTGGCGGACCACGGATGCCAGGCGGCGGACGCCGGGTAGATCAGCGCGGCGTAGCTGCGCCGCCCGCCCTCGCCGAGCTTCAGGAACAGCCGCGTGGACAGGCCCGGCGGCGGCCCAGAATAGCTTTGCGGCTCGTCGCGGTAGGTCATCGCCGTGTTGTAGATGTGTGCGCCGAAGCTGCTTTCGGCCGCGTGGCCGCTGTCCCGGTCCTCGTAGCGCAGCAGGGCATGCAGCCAGCCATCCGCCTCGCCCCCATCGCGGAAGTCATAAACCAGGTCCGCGTGGCCCTCCTCCACATCGAACTCGGCGAGGTCCAGCGCCAAATCGTGGTTGCGCGGCAGGCAGCCGAGGAATCGCTCGCCCACCTGGCGGCCCGCCGTGTCGAACACGTCGATGCGGATGGGCAGGGTGCGCTGCTGCTCCGCCATGGGGGTCGGCAGTACGACCGAGCGGAACCGGTCGCGCGGCAGGATCGGGAAGGGCAGCAGGTAGCCGCGGCCCAGCAGGTTGTGCAGGGACGGGATCCCGGGATCGGGCGGCAGGCCCGCGCGCTCGACGTTCAAATGGGCGATGCGGGTGCGCCCGGCGCGCGTCACCTCGTAGCGCGGACGGACGACGTGCCGCCCGGCCCGCACTTCTATTTGTGCCGGCCAGCGCAGCCCCGGCAGCAGGTCGGCTACGTCGAGCGCCAGGCTGGCGTAGGGACCGACCTCCTGCGTGAGGGGCGCCGGCGCTTCCGCCCCCATGCGGTCCAGCATGACCGCACCGGGCGGAATGGGGGCGGCGTGGCTGTTTTGCAGCCACAGCACCACGCGCTCATCGGCCCGGGGTGCCGGCATCCCGGCATAGCGGTCGGCCGGCCAGGCGTTGGCGTCGTGGGTGACGGACAGGCTGGCTTCCCCGTCCTCGCCGTAGGTGTCCAGCGCATATTTCACCACGTCGTGCCCGGCGGCGCCGACCGCATGGATGAAAAGCTGCCCGGCGAACTCCGGCAGGCCGAAGCGGGCGCGGACGGCGGCGCTGTCGATGGCGATGCCGCCGCCGCCGGGCGGCACGGGCTGCTCCCATTCAGCCAACACGGCGCCCACGCCGTCGAACAGCCGCAGCCACAGCCGCACGGCCCCGGCGCCGTAGCCCGACCAGTAGTTCGCGGTAACCAGCCGGGTATGCAGCCCGCGCTGATCGCGGAAAAAGGCGTAGTTGGTCGCGAAGTTCACCCGGTCCAGGTAGCGGCGCGGGTTGCTCAGCATTTCGTCTGGCAACCGCGCCTCGTCCAGCGTCGCCAGCGCCATGCCGGCGGGCAGCATGTGCTGGATGCGCGCCACGGTCCGCCCGGCGTCGAACGCCGCGACCAGTAGGGTGGCGCATTGGGAGCGCGGCAAATCGGTCAGCGGCCGGGCCGGCACCCCGGCGCGCATTTCCCCGATCTGCGCCACGTCGTGTACGTAGCTTTCCGCCGCCTCCGGCATCGCCGGGTGCAGCGCGAACAGTGCGCCCGCCACGCCGTCCGGGTCATACACCGCGAGCGGCCCGGCGTCGCGCAGCCGGGCCGCAAGGCGCTGCACGGCCTCCGCCGCCACCGGGTGGGCGAAGGCCTTATACAGCACATTGCCGCCGGCCCGCGCGTCGAAGGTCTGGATGTCCAGCATGGTTTACGCTCCTAAAATCCCAGCCGCCGCCGCATTTCGTCCGCCGCCGCCTGCGTATCGTCAATCGGCACGACCGGCCAAAGGTCCAGCCGCCCGGCGAACGGGCGCAGCCGCCCGTCCTCCTGGAGGAACCGGGTGAACTGCCGGATGCGCCGCGACCGCCCGGGCAGGGAAGCCAGCAGCACCGGCGCTTTGGTCGCCGCCGCTTCCGACACCATGGACACGCTGTCCTCCGTCACCACGACCGCGTCCGCCAGCGCCAGCAGGCCGAAATATGGGTTGTCGCCCGCCATGTCCCAAACCCAAGCGCCGCCCGGCTCCACCGCCCGGCGCAGCGCGGCCTGCGCGTCCTCCGACGTGCGGCGGGACGGCGTGAGCGCCAGGCCCACCCGGTCCGCCCGCATCATGCCGGCGAGCGACGCGCCCAACGCCTCGGCCACCGAACCGTCCAGCCGGAAGCGCCCGTTGCTGCCGCCCACCAGCACGGCGACCAATGGGCGCGGCAGGTGGGCAAGGCGGGGTGCCCACGCAGCGGCGGCCTCCGCCAGCCGGGCCGGGGTAGCGCGGTGCAGGGCGGTGCGGGTGACGACCACGTTGGGGCCGGTCAGCCCGTCATGCCGGTTCACCACGATCAGGTCGAAACGCCCCGGGCTTATGCGCGGGTGCTGCACCTGCACCGCCGGGCGCCCGGGGCGGCGCAGGGCGGCGGCGACAACGGCCGCGGCGCCTCCCGCGCCGATCACCACGGCATCGCCGGGATCGGCCAGCCCCACGGCGCGGAGCGGTGCGGGCC
>CALMVT010000030.1 GCA_937873175.1 uncultured Acetobacteraceae bacterium
CCTACTAGGTCGTGCCGCATCCTCACCATGGCGAACTTCTGGTTCAGGACACTAGCTGCCATAAAGGTAGCTAACAGATTTGCAGTGTCGCGCCATGATGGCGCATGGCAACCATCATCGGGGTGATCAGTCAGAAAGGTGGCGTGGGGAAATCGACGCTGGCCCGCGCGCTTGCTCGCGAGGGAGCTGCCGGCGGGCTGCGCGTCAAGCTGGCCGACCTGGATACGCAGCAGGGCACGAGCACGACTTGGCACCGCCGCCGGCTGGACGCGGACATTGAACCGGCGTTCAGCGTCGAAGCGTTCAAAACAGCCGCCCAAGCCCTTCGCATCGCGCCCGACTTTGACTTGTTGGTACTGGACGGCCCGGCGCGTGCCAGCGCCGCGACGCTCGAGATCGGCCGGCAGGCGTCGCTTGTGATTCAACCGACAGGCGCCAGCCTGGATGACCTACATCCGGCCGTCCTGACGTTCCACGAGTTGGTGCGCGATGGGGTGCCACGGGGCCAACTGACCTTTGCTCTCTGTAAGATCGGCACCGATGCAGAGGAAGGCGAGGCACGGGCCTACGTCGAACAGGCCGGGTTCACTGCTTTAGCTGGCTTCATCCCGGAACGGCCCGCCTATCGCCAGGCGCAGAATCTCGGCCTGACCATCACTGAAACGCGGTTCCCGCAGCTCAACCGCCGTGCCGACGAACTGCTGCAAAACGTGGTGGATCGGATCAATGGCTGACTTCAAGAAGCTGCGGCGCAATCTACCGCCACCCCCCACCGCAGCCGAAGCGCCTGAAAACCTCAAAGCACCGGAAGCTGCCCCAATGGACGGCCGCTCGGCCCGCGCGACGGGGCGCACCAAGCAGCTTGCAACTCGTGTGACGCAGGAGTTTCACGACGACCTGCGCGTCTATGCCGCAAAGCACCGTCTCAAGCTGGTCGAGGTGCTGGAACTTGGACACGAAGCGCTGAAATCCAGGAAGAAAGATAGCAGCTAGATTTCCAGCAGCTTTGCTTTTATCAGGTGCTTGCCCTGATGAAAGCGGCTGGCATTCCAGTGCGCTGGAAGCCGCTGGCTGCGATTGAGCGACCAGCACATGGCGCTCTCAATTGCAAGAGGCCGGATGGTTGTTCAAGCTGGCCCTGGTTGGGCTTGCTGCAGCAGCCCGGACCTTGCAACTGGTCGACGCGCGCGATGGCAGCCCGCGATGTGAATACTGTAGGTCCACGGGGGAGAGTGTCCTGCCTCTCCCCCGTGGATGGCGGCGTTGCGCGATGGGGCCGGTCGCAACGAGGCAGCCCCTGGCGCCTCCTCAAGCCTCGGCGAACAGCGTGGTGTCATGCCCACCCGGGCTCGGACCGTTGGCCTCGGCGGCCACGACTGCGTTCCGCCTGTAGCGGGCGCGGGCATCGCCGTGGTCGGAGAGCGCGGAACCCGTGGTGGCGATGGTGAGAACGGCGGCGGCGATGGTGAGGATGGTCTTCATGGTCGCTTTCCCCTCTGCTCGGTCCGACTGACGGTCTTGTCGTCGGCATGAGGGCCCAGTGACCGCGAAGCTGTGCAGAATGGCCACTCCGAACATTTCATGCAATTTTTCAAAAGTACGGGTTTCGCTGCCCAGGAAATCCGAGCTTCGCGGCACCCTCCAGCAGGCATGCCGAACGGCAAAATGTCAAAAGGCGTGATGGATGCACAGAGCGCGGCAACGTCCAAGTTGCTGACGAAGTTAGCTTGTGCCGCCGATGGCCATTCTGCACAGCTTCGCGGTCACTTGGCCTAATCGGCGGAACATGGGATTGCTGGGCAAGGCGATCCACTTCGGCATCGGCATCGCATGGGGACCGGTCTACGGCCTCCTGCGACGGCACGGCGGTTTGGGGCCGTTCGGTGCGGCCCTGGCCAGCGGGGCCGCCATGTCGCTGGTCCTGGACGAGGGCGTGGTGCCGGCTCTTGGCTTGAGCGCTCCCAACCGGGACTACCCGATTTTCACCCACGCCCGGGGCTTCCTCGCTCACCTTGTTTATGGGGCGGCAGCGGCGCTGGCGTCGGAAGGGTTCGGCCGCTCGGTGGAACGCACGCCCAGGCTTGCATGATGGTTTCAGCCAACATTCTCACTTAGGCCAAGGCCGGCGATGGACGTCCACGCTATGATCCCTCCGGCGGTGTTGATGGGGCATCCCCCCAACACGCTGGCGTGAGCGCAAACCGGCCGGTGGCGGCCTGAGTGATGCAGTCCCGTTCGCCTCAAGGACCGCCACCTGCTGCTCTGTGATCGCGCATTCTTTCCCGCCCTCGTGAACCGTTCTCCACAGCGTCTTCCCGGTAGCACGTCGCGATTCGGACGGTTGTGACATTGGGGAACAGGACATTGACCGGCCGCGTTGCGCGACGCCTCAGGGTTGCTCAGCTCCTGGGCCGAGCGTTGCCCGCCTCCAAGTAGCGCCCGCGCTCCAGACGGGTGGCCAAGTAGCGGTTTAAATTCTGCATCTGGGCATCGGCGACCGTGCCTTTGCCCGCGTCGCGCGGCAGCGAAAGGGTTGTCTGGATGGGAGCCTCGCTGCCAGGCGCTGGCTCGAGTTTCGCCGAAGAAGGCTGGATGCCGTTCCCTGGCAGCTGTGGGTACGCAGCCGACCCGGTGTCGACCATGAACGCCGGACCAGTGGTGATCTGAGTATTGGCTTGGAACGGGAACGGGTTGCCGTTGCCCTCGCCTGCGAATGCCCCACCAGCTGACAAGCTCAAGACAAGAGCGGTGACAGATATAATCCTTGCGACCATGATGGTTCTCCTAAATTGACGGCCAAACTCGCGGTGCTCTGGATTTCGGGTCCCGATCACTGCCGCGATGGCCACGGGCAACCTAGGAGTGTCCTGAAGTTATGAACGTGAGCTTCGTCACACTGCGTGTGGCTGTCCGGTCCGGACACGCCCCTCGCGGTTTTCGGCAGAGTCGCCGTGCCAAGGGCGCGCACCAAGCGCCACCATGAGCACGCCGTCAACAATCGGCGAGAACACTTCGATCGGTCCCGGCTGCGGCTCGTAACTTGGATCCGGTTGGCTTTATCGTTTGATGATGGCGGTTTCCCCTACCGACCCAGTACACGCCCTGACCCGGTTTGCGTTCCTGGCCGGGGCGCCTCCGGACGCTTTGAACCGGTTCGTCGCCCGTGCGCGATGGATTGACGCTAAGCCGAACGAGACTGTGGTCGAATTTGGGGACGCCACAACGGACGTGTTCTTCGTCGTGCAGGGCAGTGTTCGGGTCTTCATGCGCACAGCGGACGGGGAACACACGCAGATCCTGGGCGACTTCGTGGCGGGCGACTTCGTGGGAGAGATGTCGGCCATCGACGACGCACCCCGCTCGGCCCGAGTAGAAGCGCTGGTTCGCACGCGCCTGTGCGTCGTGTCGGCCGCGGCCTTCCTTGATTTTGCCTTCGCCGCGCGAAGCGTCGGTCTATATTTGATGCGATTACTGACCGCGCGCATCCGTGGACAAAATGAGCGGCTGCTGGAGCATACGGTCCTGCCCACGCGATTGCGGGTCGCGGCGGAGTTGTTCCGGCTCAGCCGTCCCCGCCCAGATGGAACCTGCATTGTCAGCCCTCCGCCAACCCACGAGGAGCTAGCGGCCCGTGTCGGCGCTCGGCGCGAGACCGTCTCGCGCGAACTGTCCGCCCTGACCCGCGCCGGGCTGCTGCGCCGTACGCGGAGCGCCTTTGTGCTGGACAACCCGGCCGCGCTGCGTGCAGCCGTCGAGGTCGAGCTTGATTTGCCGACTGGCTGGTAGGAGGCCCGTTTCCAACAGCTCTGTCACCAGTCGCCATTTTGGCTGAACTGCCCATTACAATGGAAGGCCAGGGCTGACTGGCAGCCCGCGCCGGGCCAGCTCCGCGCCGCGCACCCGGTCAGCCCGCCAGCAGCGGCGCGCGGGCGTCCAGGAACTCCTCCACCGCGGCGA